>NZ_PVNP01000195.1 GCF_002993365.1 Marisediminitalea alba | reverse complement strand
GGCTTCCGTCACGTTGCTTACGTGCTGCCTGGCGTCTTTGATGGTCATGGGGACTCGTGAGATAAACAATTGGTTCTGTGTTGCCAGGGCAGTGATAGATTCTTCGGTATAAAGCGCCGCATCGGCAACAAAATATCGGCATTGTTGTGCGGCCTTTAAACACTGAATATGGTGACGGGTGACTTCTGCAAAAGCTTTCTGGTCATTCGTATTGCCACTTAAAGCCTGCATATAGACAGGGATACCGGCTTGATTTTCACAAATCAGCTCCAGTATCACCTGGTTTAATTCTGGCCGGTGGTCCCGGCTGTAACCTTTAACCAGTTCAATGCGTTTAGTCTCGCTATCTTGTTCATCAACAGCGTATTCACCATCGACATGAAAACTGGTGATATCCAGGTGCACAGCGTTACTGGCTAACCCCAGCGTGTCGACCACTCGCTCAGCCATGACTTGATATAGCGACGACACGTCTGCTTCATAGAGGGCATCAAGACACCGACCAAGTACATCATCATTCAGGTGCTTGGCCTGTACACCCGGACCAATCAGGCGTTCAGTGGGTTTGTCAGCGAAAAAATCTGCAAACATGTGTAGGGTGCGGCTGTGAAAACCCAAACCATTGAGAAGCATGGCGACAAAGGCTTCTCCATGAGTCACCTTATGCTCATTGTTTTTTGGGATAACCGCGTCAATCATCTTAGCGATACCAAGCTCCCGACACATACCGGATACTAAACCAAGATGGTCCATGCGTTTGATAGTTAACCCTGATAGGGAGGAAGTAGAAATAGCCATTTTGCTGCACCCAAAGATGAGTAATAGATCAAAATGGGGGATCGGTGTCAAGAAAAATAAATCAGTTAATTAGGTGCGGAATGACGGCTGTAGAGCATTGCGCTGGCGTTTGCGCCCGTGGCGGTTTGACTAAATAGCCAGTTTTTTCTGCCTATCACGAACGGTTTAATCGCGCGCTCAGCGCGATTATTATCAATCTTTAGTTGGCCGTCGAGTGTATAACGTACAAGCTTTTCCCATTGGTTCAAGCAGTATTGTATCGCTTCGCCTAATTTGGTTTTCGGTAACACTTGTTGAACTGATTTCATTAGCCATGCGTGAAGCTGATTGAGCAACGGTAGGCTCTTTTCTTGTCTGGTAAGGTAGCGCACTTCGACCGTTTTATCGTTTAGCTGCGTTTCGATGCGGTAGAGCTTTTGGATATGATTGAGTGCCCAATCTGCTTTTCCGCTGCCTTTCTTACCCGCACCTTTTTTGGCTTCCATGAACTTACGACGTGCATGTGCCCAGCAACCGATAAGGGTCGCTTGCGTTTGCTCGTAGCCTTGATAGCCATCCACTTGTAAGTAGCCGTTATAGCCATTAAGGAAGTCTACTGCGCATTGCCCAGCGCGACTATTGTGATAATCGTACAACACGATATTGGATGTCGCTGTATCGGGGATATTACCGCTAGGTGAATCAGCGCCACTGGCGTACAACCACATATAGCTGTTCGCTTTTTCAGACTCAACCACTTTTAGCGTGGTTTCATCCGCCGCGATAACAGGTTGCTTTAACAGGTGTTGATGAAGCTGCCCATAAAGCGGTTTAAACAGCTCAGTGCAGCGGATTATCCAGTCCGCCATCGTCTTACGGCTTAATTCGATACCATGTTGTTTGAACATAGATTCTTGGCGATAAAGCGGTAACCCATACTGATATTTGCTGGTGATGATTTGACTTAACAAGCTTGGCGTTGCGTAGCCTTTTGGAATCACGCTGTGAGGTACGGGCGCTTGTTTAATCGTGTTGCTGATACCGTCCTTTTCACAGGTACGGCACGCATATTTAGGGCGAACATGCTCAATCACTTTTACCTGAGCAGGGATAAACTGAAGCTTCTCTGACTTATCTTCACCTATGCGATGTAACTCACTGGCACAACAGTCACAGACTTTATCTTCATCGCTGATATCGTGAACAATAACTTCGCGAGGCAGGTCTTTCGGTAGCGGTTTACGTACAGGCTTTTTACGAGTGTAGCTAATCGCTTCTTCAGCTGTTTCAGTTTCAACAACCAGTTCTTCCGCTTCATTGAACAACTCACCTTGCCCAGAGTGGCCTTCGGTGCTTTTTCCGAACTGCTTGTGCTGGGCAACACGGAACTGTTCTTCTAAATAGGCAATCCGCGCGCTCTTCTCTTCAAGAAGCGCTTCAAGTTCAGCGATGCGGGATTGGTATTCTTTCTCGTTCATACCGCTATTATCCCGTATTAAGCTGCTGATTACCTTACATTATTAAGACTATTTCGTGATCGTTAATCGCTACTTATGATCACAGGTTATAAGCCGGATGCGTTGTAGTGCAACGGCTGATGCCCTATGACATCGTAGCCCGATAACAGCCATTGTAGCTGCTGTTCACTCATATGCATCTGTTTTAAGTTCGCATCGACAGGCCATTTAAAGCGATGTTTTTCGAGGCGTTTATACCAGAGTGCGAAGCCCGTTTTATCCCAATAGAGTATTTTGTCCTTATCGCGCTTTTTGTTGCAGAAGACGAACAGCGCATCGCGAAACGGATTCAGTTTCATATCCTGCTCAACCACGACAATTAAGCCATTAATCGATTTGCGGAAGTCGACGATATCCATGTACAGGTAAATGTCGGCAGGCTCTACGAACATCTTCATTCGGCCAATGCCTTCATCACAGTAGCAACCCAGTGAGGGTTAATATTGGTTGGCACGGTAAGTTGGGCATTTCCAAGTTGCAAGAGAAGTTCGCCACCCATTTCTTCAGTGTAGGATTCAACCTTCGTGACTTCACGTTTCACCTGAACAAACTTGCTGCTTGTTCGTTGAAGCCGAATATCGCGACGTCGGGTATAGTAAGTTTGAACGTTAATCTGCTGCTGACGACAAAACTCTACCGCAGTGAGTCCGCTTTGCTTTTGCTGCTCGAATAAGTTGAGCCAGTCTTGCACTTCTCTTCGTTGATATTGCGGCATGGTCATTCTCCTTAGTAAAGAGAACACCATGCCGTAGCTAACTTATGAATTGAATGTGGGGATTACCGGACGCTCACACTGCGGGTAATCCCCATGGGCAGAAAAAACTATTTGTTCTGCTGGTCTGAACTTGGGGCTGAGCAACTGGGTATACTACAAAGCCTGATGGTGACTTGCCGCCTGCAAGGCGTCAATCCCTACCATTACCTCGTGGATGTCTTGCAACGCGTAGCACTGCATCCGGCCAAGGATGTACTCGACCTGACGCCAAGAGTCTGGAAAGAGAAATTCGCGGACAAAAAATTAACGAGCGACTTAGATAAAATGGGGTGATCCGGGTCTATATTGATCGCTTACTTATTAAAAGTATTTAAATAAGCAAAATCGCACTAGTGTGCTTGACCCTAGTAAACCAAACTTAGAGAATACGACGGTAAAAACTAAAAACTCCATTTTTTGACGAAGGAAAGATGTTTGATGGATGCTAGTAGCATGAGATTAGTAGGCGGTATCGACGCATTAGACGGTGGGATTTTAAGAGGCTGGGCAGCCGACTTAAATTCGAAAGCAAGTATTTCAATTGCTATATATTGCAACAGCAAACTTATTGGTTCAGGCATAGCGGAAACTTTAAGGCCTGATTTAAGGCAAGCGAACATTAACGACGGGCTACACGGCTTTAAACTTGAAGTTGACACTACTGCATTAGAAGACAATGCTAGTATAGAAATACGAGAACTTGAGTCTGATGCACCTGTAGAAACCAACGAGTTTAACATAGGTATTTTGGAACCTTCGTTTTGGGCAGAAGCGCAAAATGTTATCGGAAATCAGTTCCTTTTCGCTGTCTCATCTAATGCGCCATTACAAGAAAAAACGTTAGAAATTTCTTGCGACGGCGAAGTTGTTTGCGAACATACTATTAATTCGCAAAATAAAAGCATGCAAGACCACGTTTGGCTACCCGCCAAAATACTTGATAACCAAAATCATTTACTTGAAATTTCTATTAAAGGCGTGGCACAAAAACTCGGCGGTGCGTACTTTACGCTTAAGCCCATTCTAACTCCGTGGATGTACTTAAAAGAAAGCCATAAAAAGCCTGGCTTTATGAGCTTACCTAGGCAAGCCGACAGCCGCTACGAGTCTCTCAATTACCAGCTAGAGAGCATTGTAAATAATGCATCTAAAGTAGACATGAAATCGGTAATGACTGCCCACCAAGTTATGGTTGAAGGTTACGAGGGCAGAAAAAAATTCCTCGCATTTTCGTTACCCAAATACGACAAGCCTGAAGTATCTATTATCGTGCCGGCATACAACAAGTTTGAGCTTACTTATCATTGCATAGCATCTGTGTTACTAGCTTATAACAAAACCAGTTACGAAGTGATATTAGCCGACGATTGTTCAACAGACGACACAGCCAACGCTGAAGACATTATCGAAAATGTAGTTATTTCTAGAAACCCTGAAAACTTGCGCTTTTTAAGAAGCTGTAACCGAGCGACTGAATTGGCTAAGGGCAACTACATCATATTCTTAAACAACGACACTGAAGTGTCTTCGTTTTGGATTGACGAGCTTATTGAAAAGCACAATGAAGATAAAGCGGTTGGACTAACAGGCTCTAAACTTCTTAACCTCGACGGCTCTATGCAAGAAGCTGGCGGTATTGTATGGGGTAACGGGCAACCGTGGAATGTGGGCCGCGACGCGAACCCGCTTCAGCCAGAATTTAACTATGCCCGTGAAGTCGATTACGTTTCTGGCGCAGCTATGTGTATTCCCAAAACAGTATGGGAAGAAGTTGGCCGCTTTAGTGAAGAACTCGTGCCATGTTATTACGAAGATACCGATTTGGCCTTTAAAGTGCGCGATGCCGGTTATAAAACCGTGTATGTGCCTACCTCTGAGGTAGTGCACTTTGAGGGGCAAAGCCACGGTACAGACGTAACCAAAGGCTTAAAACGCTATCAAGTTGTTAATGAGAAAACCTTCCGCAACAAATGGTTTAAGGCCTTCAAACATAATGGCAAAGCAAGCCTAGAAAATTTAAAAATTGAAAAAGACCGCAACATAGACCAACGAATCCTTGTAATAGACTACGCAAGCCCGCAACCGAATAAAGACGCGGGAAGTTATGCGGCCATTCAAGAAATTAAGTTAATGCTAGCGCTTGGTTTTAAAGTAACGTTTGTTCCTGAAAACTTGGCACACTTTGGTAAGTATACAACGTCGCTTCAGAAAATGGGCGTAGAGGTGCTATACGCACCGTTTTATACCTCAATGGATGATGTACTTGAGCGTCGGCTAGATGAAATGGACGCAGTGTATATAACTCGCTACTACGTTGCAGAGGCTTATTTACCTAAGATTAAAGCGAAAAATAAAAAGGTAATATTTAACAACGCAGATCTTCATTTTCTAAGAGAAATGCGTGCTGCTCTGCAAGGTGGAAAAGATGAAGAAAGACTTACTGATGCACTGGAAACACGTGTACGTGAATTACGCGTATGCAATAGTGTAGACGCTATACTTACTTACAACGCCACTGAGCATGCCGTTATTACAAGCCATATATTAGAAGCGGATAAACTGCATATAACACCTTGGGTTTTAGAGCCCAAAACACCCGGCCCAGAATTTAACAAACGCGATGGCATTGTGTTTTTAGGCGGCTTTAACCACACCCCAAACATTGAATGCGTTGAATTTTTAGCGAAAGACATTATGCCCCTACTTGCCAAAAAGCGCCCAGATATAAAACTGTATGTGTATGGCAGCAACATGCCAGACGACATGAAGGAATTAGCATGCGATAACATAGAAATGGTAGGCTTTGCCGAACACCTAGACGATGTATTCCACAATCATAGAGTATTCGTAGCCCCACTACTGTCAGGCGCTGGTATAAAAGGTAAAGTGCTAGAGTCTATGGCATATGGCTTGCCAACAGTGCTAACCGATGTAGCCGCAGAAGGCACCGGGCTAACGCATGGTATAAGTACATGTATTGCCTTGTCTCCTCAAGAGTGGGTGAATGGTATTACTGCTCTTTATGATGACCAAAATCTGTGGAATAAATATTCCGAGAACCAATTAAGTTTAGTAGAAACAAACTTCTCTTTTGAAAATGGGTTGAAGAATTTTAGAAATATAGCCGCTTCAGTAGGGTTATTTTCTTCGAGATATATCGGATGAACTATAATTAATTGTCATGACCAAACCGCTCACAAGCACTAATAGGCCAGTTGAATGAATAAAATAAGAATAGGTACACATATTTTTGGTAAAGGCTCTCCGATAAATATGTGGTCAACTATAGTTAGCGAAGAGATAGAAAGTGATCTAGATGAAGTTAAATCATTAGGGTTTGATAATGTAGTGCTTTTAATACCTTGGTCGTGTTTCCAGACTAATATTTATAAAGCTGAATTAGATAAAGAATATCTAGCTAGGTTGAAGAAAATTTTCACAGTAGCTGATGAAAAAGAACTGAAAGTAATACTTCGAATTGGATATTTATGGGATTCAACTCCATCCAATATGTTTACTTACGAACGCTTCATGAAGCTTCCTTATGATTACGAAATAAAGAAGCAATGGTGTTGGTTTTTAAAAGCTCTGTATCAGCAGGTAAAACAATATAAATCATTTTCACTAGCGTTTATAAGCTGGGAAGATTTCTATTGGCCAATATATAGGCATTATCCCAATGTAAAAAATGACCATGATTTACTACCATTTTTACAAGGAAGCGGTTTTCTTGAATACATTAATGAATTAAAAGTGCTATCTCTATTAGGTGACATTAATTTAGATACAAGCGACTATAAAAATCTATTGAGTAGTGATTCTGGTCTTTATTCATTTTTTACACATTATTACGACAACGTAATAATGAGAAAAATATTAGATATGTCGGCCATGTCATTTCCAAATGTAGAATATGAATACCGCGTTGACCCTGAATGGATTAAGGATGGGAAGACAATCTCATACCACAACTGGAATACTAATTTTTATAAATCCACACTACCAGTAATTTACTACCATTCAAATATAGGTACTAAGCCATCTAATGTAATGAATACAACTCAGGCAAACTATCATTTAAAAAGTTTATTAGAGCGTTACGCCCCGATGAGACGCTTGGGTCAAAAGTTACCATTTATTGACCAACTAAACTTTTTTGACGATACATATGCAAATTGGGGAAGTATCGATGTAGAGCATGATGACGAGTATGCAGAAAAAGTTTTCGAGACTTTAAGTAAATTCAGTTCAGGATATGCCATTTGGGGCCTACGAGACTGGAGAAAAAATATAGCCCACAACCCTGTTTTTGAAAGGTATGACGAGGGTTGGGTAATCGATGGGAGCTATTCCTGTGATAAAAATAAGTTAATTCTAAAATCTCAGTGCAAAATTTCACAGGCAATTCCACACTTGGCTTTAGATGAAGGAGAAAGGTTTGTTTTTATTGAAGGTTTCAGTAATAGTAGTGCCAAAGTTACTGTAAGTATAAATGAAGATTTCACTAAATCTTTTGAAATTCCTAATGGGAATTTTTCTGAAGAAATAAAAATTCCTGAAAGTGGCAGAATAAGTAATGTAGAGCTCAATTTGCAAAATGGTATGACCATTAATGAAATAAGTGTCTTTGGTCGTTCTTTTTCTCAAGGCTTTGCTGATAGCTCAGGCAATTTATATCCTATTGCAAAAAGGTTAGTCGAATTACAAAATGAGTATCTAAAAAGTTAATTTATAAAAAACTTGTATATGACTTGATTTTTATAATTGAAAATAATGGTAATTTATGACTAAGCTTATAATTCATGCAGGATTGGCTAAGACCGGTACGACATCTTTACAGTCATTTCTGCATCGAAACAAAGAAAATTTAAAAAACTCTTGTAATTTAGTTTATTCTGGTTCCTTTCTGCACGATGTAAGCGCGCATCATAAGCTAGCCATGCTAGTAAAGAGCCGAGAAGCTACAATCATCGAAGATGAGCTTTTAAAGTTAAAAAAGGAGTCCGATGGATATAAATACGCGGTTTTATCATCTGAAGAAATCTGCACTCTCAACCTTACTCAGATAGAGCTTTTGCTTAAGACAGTCAAACGTTACTTTGATGAAATCGAAGTTCTATTTACAATAAGGCCTCATTTTTCTTTATTTGTAGGCTCTTATAAACAACAGATTCGAGAAGCTTTTATTCATGCGGGGCTCTCCGATTTTTGGTTGTTAGCAAGAAAGCACGCTAGATTTTTACATTTTGAAAATTTACATCGTCAATGGACTGACATTGCGACACCTTTGAATATAAACATACACTTTATGTGTACAGAAACCTTCAAAGAGCAATATAACGGTAATATTATTCAGAATTTCTTGGCCTATGTAAATGCAGAGCAAAAACCCTCTTTGGGAAGCGAAAAAAAAGAGAACGTTTCACTTTCTTCTTATCAAGTATCATTTCTTAGAAACATGCGAATACATTTCGATTTTCTTTGGCATGACAATATAGAGTGGGACCATCGCCGATTTGTGTATTTCTGCTATCAGAACATAAGCGCTCCATTTGCTGCTCTGGGTAATATAGAAGATTCGGAGTTTGTAGCTGGGGAAATTTTAGTAGCTGAAAATTGTATGAACTATTTTGAGAACGATTGGAGTTTTGTCGCGAGTCTAACGGAAAATTATTTTCCGAGTTTTGATATGGTCGAAAATTGGTATGCTTCAAAGCTAATGAGTCTTAATTCAAAATTGAGTAGGTGTAAAGATTTAAGTTCTGAATATTTTTCAAACGTTACGGAGTCAAAGCAATTAATTGAAAAGCTATTCTATTTTTATTCGGATAATCCAGAGATTAAGAATTTAGGTCCTTCTGAACAAGTTGAGCTCTATAGGGCTAAGGAATAACTTAATTTTGATCTCGCTAACTCTGTTTTATTCCTGTTTTGATTTTGTAAGTGAGTTTTATAATGAGTGATCAAAGAAGTCTTCTATTTTTTGAAGGTTTAAAACCGTCATTCCGCACCTAATTAACTGATTTATTTTTCTTGACACCGATCCCCTATTTTGATCTATTACTCATCTTTGGGTGCAGCAAAATGGCAATTTCTACTACCTCCCTATCAGGGTTAACTATCAAACGCATGGACCATCTTGGTTTAGTATCCGGTATGTGTCGGGAGCTTGGTATCGCTAAGATGATTGACGCGGTTATCCCAAAAAACAATGAGCATAAGGTGACTCATGGAGAAGCCTTTGTCGCCATGCTTCTCAATGGTTTGGGTTTTCACAGCCGCACCCTACACATGTTTGCAGATTTTTTCGCTGACAAACCCACTGAACGCCTGATTGGTCCGGGTGTACAGGCCAAGCACCTGAATGATGATGTACTTGGTCGGTGTCTTGATGCCCTCTATGAAGCAGACGTGTCGTCGCTATATCAAGTCATGGCTGAGCGAGTGGTCGACACGCTGGGGTTAGCCAGTAACGCTGTGCACCTGGATATCACCAGTTTTCATGTCGATGGTGAATACGCTGTTGATGAACAAGATAGCGAGACTAAACGCATTGAACTGGTTAAAGGTTACAGCCGGGACCACCGGCCAGAATTAAACCAGGTGATACTGGAGCTGATTTGTGAAAATCAAGCCGGTATCCCTGTCTATATGCAGGCTTTAAGTGGCAATACGAATGACCAGAAAGCTTTTGCAGAAGTCACCCGTCACCATATTCAGTGTTTAAAGGCCGCACAACAATGCCGATATTTTGTTGCCGATGCGGCGCTTTATACCGAAGAATCTATCACTGCCCTGGCAACACAGAACCAATTGTTTATCTCACGAGTCCCCATGACCATCAAAGACGCCAGGCAGCACGTAAGCAACGTGACGGAAGCC
>NZ_PVNP01000194.1 GCF_002993365.1 Marisediminitalea alba | reverse complement strand
AAGCAGCTTCTGTGGGAAGAATATGTCGCCGAGCATCAGCACAGAGCCTATCGTTACAGTCAGTTCTGTGAGCATTACCTTCGATGGCATAAGATGCAAAAGCGGAGTATGCGTCAGATCCACACTGCCGGCGATAAGCTGTTTATCGACTACTGTGGCCCGACAATCCCGGTCGTGAATCCTGATACCGGAGAGGTTCGTTATGCGCAGATCTTCGTTGCAACGTTGGGGGCATCCAATTACACCTACGTCGAAGCCTGCCCAAGTCAAAAACTGGAGCATTGGCTGGAAGCGCACGCAAACGCCTTCACGCACTTCGGAGGCGTGCCAGCGCTTCTGATCCCGGATAACCTTAAAGCCGCGGTCACCAAAACGGATCGTTACGAGCCGAAACTCAACGACAGTTATCGTAAACTCGCGAATCATTACGGCACTGCGGTGATGCCCACGCGACCTTATAAACCGAAGGATAAAGCCAAGGCAGAAAACGCGGTACTGATTGTTGAACGCTGGATCATGATGCGCCTTCGCCACCGCGTATTCCATACCTTCCATGTATTAAATCTGGCGATCCGCGAGCTGATGGACGATCTGAATCAAAGAGAGATGAAACAACTGGGCGCGAGCCGTAAAGCCTTATTCGACAGCCTGGATAAACCCGCCCTGAAACCTCTCCCGGTTCAGCGCTATCTGTATACAGAAAGCAAACGCGCCAAGGTAGGGCCGGACTATCACATCGAATACAGACAACACTATTACTCGGTCCCTCACCAACTGGTAGGCCAGCATGTTGAACTGGAGGCGAACGTGCGGCTAATCCAGATCTACCACCAGGGAAACCTGGTGTCTCAACATCCGGCCAGCCAGAAAGCGCACGGCCTCAGTACTCACACGGAGCATATGCCCAGCAACCATCAGTACCAGAAGTGGTCACCGGAGCGCTTACTGAACTGGGGTGGCAATGTTGGGGCGGCTACCCGGCAGGTTGTCAGTACTCAGCTCAGCGCCAAAGATCACCCCGCGCAAGCGTACCGTAGTTGTCTTGGTCTGCTTAATCTCACCAAAAAATACGGCGATGTGCGCCTGGAACAGGCCTGTAAAGATGCGCTGATGGTGAATAAACCCTATCTGCGTTTTATCAGAAACCTGCTTAAAAACCACCGGGAAGGCCAGCTATCTTCCGAGTCTCATACCACCCCGGATATCCAGCACAGCAATGTGCGTGGCCCAAATAGTTACCACTAGGAGAACGACATGAATCAGCTTAATGAACAATTAAGAACCCTGCGTCTTGGTCACGCCGCCAAGGGCCTTGAACAGCAGCGGGAGCAACTCTCCACCTACGCCGAGTTAACGTTCGAGGAGCGGCTTAGTCTGCTCCTTGAAAGCGAGGTGCTGGGGCGAAGCCGGGCCAGGATCGAACGCCTTAAACGACAAGCCAAGCTACGTATTGATGCCTCACCTAATCAGCTTATCTACAAAGAGGATCGGGGCCTAAAACGCATTCAGCTAAGTGAACTATTAACCGGGAGCTACCTGCTAAAGCACCAGAATATCCTGATCACCGGACCAACAGGTGCCGGTAAAACTTACGTGGCCTGCGCATTGGCAACCCAGGCCTGTGAGCAGACGTACAGCGTTCGTTACTACGTGTTGATTGGCACCAATATGGAGCCAGTTCATTTGCACTTAATGGAGCCACTATATTGGCAGCTAATGGAACCACTCCATTTGCACCTAATCGATCCACCTGATTAGCGGCGTAATGGATCCATTTTGACCTGATTTTTCCCCTCAAACTTCTATTTAACTCGCGTATCGTAGACTGTTTTTCAGTCAGGAGAATACGCATGGCAAACCGGAGGTTTGAAATGTACCAATACCGACAGATCCTCGTTCGAATGCGAATGGGGGAATCCAATCGTGCTATCGCCAATAGTGGATTGATGGGACGTAAAAAAGCACAAGCGTTGAGAGAAAAGGCAATTCTGCATGGCTGGCTGGAGCCCGATGTCGTCTTGCCTGATAACGATGCGCTTGCAACCGCTCTTGAAGAAAATTCTCAAGTCCTGATTAAAGGCTCTTCTGTGGCTCCTTACGCAGACAAGATCACAAAGTGGTATGAGCAAGGGATCCAAGGCACGACGATCCATCAGGCATTAGTGGATAAGTATGGGTTTACCGGCAGCTACTGGTCGGTGATCCGCTATCTCAAAGCGCTGGCAGAGAAAACACCTGTTCCCACTACTGTCATTGAGTTTGCGCCTGGCGATGCCGCACAAGTGGACTTCGGCGCGGGCCCACTAATTGTGGATACCCGGACCGGCGAGCTGCGTAAAAGTTGGATCTTTGTCATGACACTGGCCTGGAGTCGGCATATCTATGCTGAATTCATCCGCGACCAAAGCGTGGCAACCTGGCTGGCCTGCCATCGTCGGGCCTTTGAATGGTTCAACGGTGTGCCCAAACGGGTCATTATCGACAACCCTAAATGTGCCATCACCAGGGCCTGCTATCACGATCCTCAGGTTCAGCGAGCTTATGGTGAATGTGCTGAAGGCTATGGCTTTTTAATTGCCCCATGTCCTGTGCGAGATCCGCAGAAGAAAGGGCGCGTGGAATCTAACGTCAAGTACATCAAGAACAGCTTTGTGCCTCTGAAGGAGTTTCGCAGTCTCAGTGATGCCAATGCGCAGCTAAAAAGCTGGTTGTTGTCAGTCGCAGGGAATCGTATACACGGCACCACGAAATGTCAGCCACTTGAGCGTTTCACTGAGATCGAGCAGGCATTGCTTAGTCCGCTACCGGAAGTGCCGCCAGAACAAGCCGTCTGGGCTAAAGTAAAGGTACACGGTGATGGACACGTACAGTTTGAACACTGTCGTTACTCAGTACCTTACACTCTGATCCGAGAAACACTGTGGCTGAAAGCCAGCGATACCATGGTGCGCATCTATCAAAAGCATGAGCTTAAAGCCACGCATGCCCGAATGCATCATCAGGGTAGCCGCGCAACGGTACCTGAACATCAACCGCCGGCCGCGCAAGCCTACAACATGCAGGATCCGCAATATTGTCTGGCTCAGGCGCAGCGGATTGGCGAGTCCTGCCATGTGTTTATTAAGCGCCTGTTTGCCAGCCGCGTACTGGATAACCTGCGTGCT
>NZ_PVNP01000193.1 GCF_002993365.1 Marisediminitalea alba | reverse complement strand
GTAAAGAATCCACCTTCTAAAGAAGGTGGCTTTGCGTTAACCCCCTAAAAGGGGGCCTTCTATTCAAGGGCTAGCTGAGCTTGCTCTTGTCTTTCAACCTTCTCTTGGTGACGAACATACCGTCTTATGATCTCTTCGTTTATCCCAACTGAGTCAACGAAGTAGCCTCTTTGCCAAAAGTGGTTGCCCCACATCTTATTCTTTCTCAAATGCGGATATTTGCTAAATAGCTTCAATGCTATTTTTCCTTTTAAAGCTCCCATTAAATTCGATATGGATAACTTTGGAGGAATTTTTACTACCAGATGGACATGGTCAATCTGTACATTCAACTCCACTACTATGCAGCCGAGTTGCTGGCAATACACGTGAATACACCTGTAAACATCTTTGCCTAATTTATTCTTCAAAACCCTAAACCGATACTTCGGCGTCCAAACTATGTGATATTGACATCGCCAGAACACATGCGATGCTTGCTCGTATCTACTCATGTTAATTTCCTTTTTGACTTCGCTAAAAATCAAAGGGAGATTTAACATGGGTAGGTATACGGGCAAAGCCCTACCATGCATGATAACCACCTACTGAAGTAGGTGGTTTAGGGCTAAAAATAAAAAAGCCCTTACGGGCTTTTTTATTAATTAATCATCGGACTTAAGCCGAACATAAGTGCGATACTTTTTCTTCAGCAACTTATCGATATATTGCGTCAGCTTAATCTTGTGGCTGATGGCATCATCAAGGGCATCGACCAACTCCCCTAACATCGCTTTGTAATATTCAGCGTCTTTCACTTCGTTTCCGTTGGGCGTAATGAGACGCTGCCGAGGCACACTATCCGAAGCCTCCTGGCTACTATCCTGAGCGTCTTGCGACACTTCCTCGCTAACCTCTTCATCCTCTTTGACTTCCGGAGAGTCGGGTACAAACATTTCTTCACGCACTTCATCGATGACCGAATCGACAGCTTGCTCATCGAGAACTTCCAGTTCTTCAAGGAAGCCGAACAACAGGATACGGTCCATCAGCGTATTGATCTTACGTGGAACGCCGCGGGTAAACTTGTAGATATGCTCATAAGCATCACTGGAGAACAACTGAGAGCCATTCCAGCCAGCGTGCTGCAGACGATATTCAATGTATGACTGCACTTCTTCCAGTGTCAGTGGTGCCAAATGGCAGGAAGCCACAATTCGCTGACGAAACTGTTCCATATTGGGTGCCCGCAGAATCGGTTGAAGCTCTTCCTGACCAAGCAGGAAGCTCTGCAACAAAGGTTTACCTGCTTGCTGAAAGTTCGACAACATGCGTAATTCTTCAATGGTTTCCAGCGGCAGGTTTTGGGCTTCGTCCACCAGCAGCAGCGCGCGGCGCCCCTGGGCACTCAACGCAAACAGATAACCTTCCAAATCTTTGAGAATGTCAGCTTTGGTTTTACCGGCCACATCAATTTCAAACTTGGCCGCCACCATTTTTACCAGTTCATCCGGCGACAGCTTAGGCGTAACAATTTGCGCTGCAACGATATCGTCTTCGATATCAGCCAGCAAACTGTTGGCAATAGTGGTTTTTCCGGTACCAATATCACCGGTGATCACAATAAAGCCTTCAGCCTGAGATAATCCATACTGTAAATAGGACATCGCACGCTTATGCCATTTACTGGCAAAGAAAAAGGCGGGATCCGGGGTCAACTGAAAAGGCTTGGAGTTAAGTCCGTAATAACTTTCGTACATGAAATGCTTCTACCGCTGTTATTGCGCCCACGCATTATGCGCTCAACGCGTTTTCCCTAGCTTATCCTAAAGCGCCAAAGTGTGCATTAAATCAACACCGAAAATCGTCAGGATTTGCCATAACTTTGTTGCTTCACGATGGTATCAATAATGCCCGTGGTGGAGACCCCTTCTTCGAAGTGCAATACCTTCACCACCCCCCCATTTTCCAGCACGTCTCTGCCGCCAGCGATCTCCTCAACCTTATAATCGCCGCCTTTAACCAGCACATCCGGTAAAATCCCGGCGATAAGACGTTGCGGCGTTTCCTCACTGAAAGGCACAACCCAGTCGACCGCGCTCAATCCGGCAAGCACAGCCATGCGGCGTTGTACCGGGTTCACAGGCCGACCCGGACCTTTTAATGCCTGTACCGATGCATCGGTATTCACCGCGACAATCAACCGATCACCCAGCCTGGCTGCGGCATCAAGATAAGACACATGACCGGCATGTAAAATATCAAAGCAACCGTTGGTCATAACCACTTTTTCGCCCCGCTGTTTGGCAGCCGCTACGGCAAGAGCCAGCTGTTCCTCTGTCATCACACCGCCATCCGGGTGATTGTGCTGACCGGCTGCCACGGCCAGTTCGGTGGTAGTAACCGTTGATGTACCTAATTTACCCACCACAATGCTGGCGGCAAGATTTGCCATTACGCAAGACTGTTGCAAGCTCTCTCCCGCAGCGATGTAAGCGGCCAGTGTCGAAATGACCGTATCACCGGCACCGGTTACATCAAAAACTTCCTTGGCTTTGGCAGGCAAATGAAACTCTGTTTCCCCGGGTGTAAACAAGGTCATCCCCTGTTCTGAACGAGTGACCAGTAATGCGTCCAGCGCCAGTTCTGAACAAAGTATGTTAGCCAGTTCAACCAGGTGCTGCTCGCTATTCACTTCACCCATAACAGCAGTAAATTCAGCCATGTTAGGTGTGATAAGCGTGGCGCCGCGATATTTTTTGAAATCAGTACCCTTAGGATCTACCACGACCGGCTTATTTTCGGTTTTGGCAAGCTCAATGAGGCGTGCAGGGTTACTTAGCGACCCCTTGGCATAATCTGACAGGATCACCAAATCATGTTCAGCAAGGGCTGCAGTAAACTGGCTTTCCAGCAATGTTTTATCCACATCGGCAAAAGAGCGCTCAAAGTCCATTCTCAGCAACTGCTGATTACGGCTCATAACTCTGAGTTTAGTGATAGTATCGAAACCATCACAGCGGCTGAAATGGCAATCAATACCATAGCCCAGCAGCCGTTTTTCCAGCGCATCCGCATTGGCATCGTTACCGGTCATCCCCAACAGAGTGACTTTAGCCCCCAGCGAAGATAAGTTAATCGCCACGTTGGCCGCGCCACCGGGGCGGTCTTCCGCGTCGTTAATGTTAACTACCGGTACCGGCGCCTCAGGTGATACCCTTGCCGTTACACCACTCCAGTAGCGATCCAACATTACATCACCAACAACTAATACTTTGATTTGACTAAAATTCGGGAGTGCCATTTCTGTCTTTTTCGATACACTAATGGCGGGATTATAACAGTGATCAGACACGAAGAGCCAACTCATGACCTCGTGGTACGTATATTTACTTAAAACCGCCAGCAATACTTTGTATACCGGCATTACTACCGACCCTAAAAGGCGTATGCGGCAACACAGTGGCGCAATTAAAGGCGGGGCTAAGGCGCTGCGAGGCAAAACACCACTTTCGTTTTACTGCATCTTTGAGGTGAGTGATAAGTCTCAGGCGCTCAGACTGGAGGCCTGGATAAAGCAGCGCAACCGGCAAGCTAAAGAGGCGCTTGCCAGAGCGGAAAGCGAATTGCCTGTTCCGGCAACCCGCCTGACCAACGAGGCTATCCGGCAGATGAACTCAGCACACTGCTAAGAATCATAGCCAGGCCGATACTGAGCGTTAACTCCACGGCGGCAACGCCCACATTATGCTGTTCGTCCACTTCCTTCTGATAATTAATACCATTTAAAATGGCACGTTTGCTGAAGGCAACCAGGACCCACAATAACAAAGACAGCGATACGCTGGTCACTAACCAACCGGTCACATTACTCACATAGCCTTCCGGGCTGTAGCTCAATAAGGCCCCGGCAGAAGACACCACAATCGCAGTACCCAACAGATTGCCGGCATGCTGCACAGCCAGTGCTAACTGCCCGGTATCCAGCGCACTCTGAAAGGAGTGATTCTGGTTTTGCATGGCATAACGCATTTCATAGATGCGGGTCATGATCAGCAAAATGGTCAGCACCACCAGAAATCCGGTAACGATAGCAATCATTGCATTCACATCGCTGCCGTCAACCCACACCATAATGCTGCGTAAAATAATCGCGCTGGAAACCAGACTAGAAGCATCCACCAACGCAACACTCACATTCCGGTCGCTAACTTTATGCTGTGTATCTACGGCATCAAGCACAATTTTATCGTGGGCAAACCGCCCCACTTTCACCAGGAAAATACCAATAATACCAAAAATAACCATGCCAATAGCGGCCTGCTCATACCCCTGCCCTACATGACGGCCAACCACTGAACTGAGCACCAGACAAAGCGATAACATACCGCCGGCAACGCTTATCCCAAAAGCAAAGTTATCCTTAACGCCTAGCTCGTCACTCACCGAGACCTTGGCCCGGGAGCGGGATAACCACTTCATAACGAGCAATAACAGCAACGCGAGCCCCACGTCAATCGCTACATACACCCATAAATCCCGGGCCAGTGGCACCAGCTTGACTAATATCTCCATTTACACCTCTAATTTGTGTTCATAATTGGTGTGATACCTCCCGGTTAATCAGCGCAGAGTTTCCACTCATAACACTGGAGGCAAGGCCACCTTTGTGCCAGACTCACACTCATAACACACCATCCTAAGTTAATATGTGTACGGAAAAAACAATAAACGGGATTATTCAACAACATGCTGAAGAAAACTGGCAAAAATTGCAGGGTAGTGATTATCCGGCAGAATGGCTAAACCAGCATCAGAACGCCATCACGGAGATTTTGGGGCTCAGCCCTTTCGTCGCTGAGGTTGCACTGACTAAACCCGATGTGTTTACCCGAATTGTTATGCATCAATGGCATAAACAGGTTGATATTGATCAGGTTTGCAGCGAGTTTACAGCCCGACTCGCCGAGACCGACAGTGAAGAAAAACTGCTGGCCGCCCTGCGGCTGTTCAGAGCGGAGCAAATGGCAGCGCTCGCCTGGCGGGATCTGACTAACCGGCAAACTATTCAGACCTCCCTTAGCCAAACCAGCAAGCTGGCTGACACATTAATTATGGCCGCCTACAACTGGCTTTATCAGGCTCACTCAGCGCGATATGGGGTGCCGCAGGGTCCGGATGGTCCCCAACCTATGTTGATACTGGGAATGGGTAAGCTGGGCGGCAAGGAGCTCAATTTTTCCAGCGATATCGATCTTATCTTTTCGTATCCCTACAAGGGCGAAACCGATCACCCCCGCAAGCCCATCGAGAATCAGCAGTTTTTTACCAAGCTTGCGCAACGACTCATTGCCGCCTTGAATAAAACCACACCTTTAGGCCAGGTTTTCAGAGTAGATATGCGTTTGCGTCCCTTCGGCGACAGTGGTCCGCTGGTAGCGCATTTCGGTGCACTGGAAGATTACTATCAGGATCAGGGCCGTCAGTGGGAACGCTACGCCATGATTAAGGCACGTATACTCAACCCTGCGTCCCACTATGCCAGCCAGCTGGAAGCCATACTGGCGCCCTTTATCTACCGGCGTTATCTGGATTTCACTACCATTGACGCCATCCGCGATATGAAACGACTGATCAGCAAGGAGCTGCGCCGGCGCCGCTTAACCGGCAATATTAAGTTGGGTGCCGGTGGTATTCGTGAGGTGGAATTTTTCGCCCAGAGCTTTCAGTTGATCCACGGCGGACGCGAGACAACGCTACAATCACGTGAACTACAGCCGGTCTTAACCCGCCTCGCAGCATTACAGATTATCGAATCCCAGGCCATCAGTCAGTTGCTGGAAGATTATTATTTTCTGCGCAAAACAGAGCATACCCTACAGCAATTTAATGACGAGCAGACCCAAATGCTACCGGATAACAGCTGGACGCAGGCGGTGATAGCAAGGGTCATGGCATTCCCTGATTATCAAGCGTTCTTAACCACCCTGACGGTAGTGATGGAGCGGGTGCACGCGCAGTTTAACCAGTTAGTATCTGAACCCGGTGATGAGCAGCAAGAACAGGATTCCTTGTTTAGCCGTTGTAAAGATGCCTGGTTGCTGGAAATGTCCGAGACCGAATTTTGTGAACTGCTAAGCGATACCCTTGACGAAGGCTCAGCACAGGCGCTGTTTGAGCAACTGAGAGACTTCAAAGGGCAACTTAGCCGGCATCGCATTGGTCAACGCGGAGAAGACACGCTGGGTAAACTCATGCCGGAGATGATTTACTATATGCTCCGGCAATGCGCCACTAACATCACCCAGCTACTGCCGCGCCTGATCAGTGTTATTAGCGCCATAACCGGCCGTACCACCTATTTGGATTTATTACACGAAAACCCGGATGTGCTCAAACAGCTTATTAAGCTGTGCGCCAGAAGTGCCTGGATCACCGAGCAGATCCGCAGTTTCCCGCTCCTGCTGGATGAATTGCTCACGCCACTTTATCTGCAGCAGCAACAAACAAGCTTGCCGGTAGTGTACGAAGAGTACACCGATGAACTACGCCAGAGCCTGTTGCGGGTAGAGCCGGATGACACCGAACTGCTAATGGAGCAGTGGCGCCAGTTTAAGCTTTGCCAGCAGTTACGTATTGCGGCCAGCGATATCTCGGGCTCGCTGCCGATTGCAAAAGTCAGCGATAAATTAACCGTCCTTGCCGAAGTGTTACTCCAGGCGGTCTTTAAGTCCGCCTGGCAACAATTAACCGATAAGTTCGGTGCGCCCTCGCACCTGCGACAGGATGAAACCGGCTTTTTAATCGTCGGTTACGGTAAGTTAGGGGGCTATGAGCTGGGTTACGGCTCAGATCTGGATTTGGTATTTATCCATAACGCTCCACAGGACAGCGAAACCAATGGCACCAAAAAGGTTTCTGCACAACAGTTTTACATCAAACTGGCCCAGCGCATTATGCACCTGCTAAATACCCGCACCCTGTCTGGTCAGCTCTACGAAGCCGACTTGCGCTTGCGTCCATCCGGCAACTCAGGCCTGTTGTGCTGTCATTTAAGCGGCTTTGAGCACTATCAGGAAGAGGAAGCCTGGACATGGGAGCATCAGGCGCTGGTCAGGGCCCGCAGCATTCTGGGAGATGAACCACTGCTGGAGGCATTCAAGCAGGTCAGAAACAGGGTCTTGCAGCGTCAGCGTCAGCGTGAGCTGTCCTCTCTGGCAAATGAAGTGGTTAAAATGCGCCTAAAAATGCGCGACCACCTGCTCGATAACCAGGCCAGCGGGTTAGACCTCAAGCAGTGTGAAGGCGGGATCACGGATATTGAGTTTATGGTGCAATTCTGGGTGCTCGGTTATTCACATCAGTTCCCGGCACTCACACAATGGCCAGATAACCTGCGTATTATAGAACAGGTTCAGCAAGCCGGACTCATCTCAAAAATCGCTGCTGAAAACCTGCAAAGTGCTTATTTAACGCTGCGTGATCATTACCATCAGCTAACCCTGGCGGGTGAGAAATTTGCCCATAGTAATGAGGAGTTGGAAGCAGTAAGAAAGTTAGTTACCACACAGTGGCAACAAACATTTAATCAAGCCTGAGGGCGGCTTTATGCCGATTGGTATTAGCTGCCCACCCGGCTGCACTGTGTGTTGAGGTATTCGGTCACTTTTTCAGTGACCACCAGAGATCGTTGTTTGGGGCAAACGAAGGTTGCCACCTTGCCTTCAAAATTACTGTCAATTGCACTGGCAATTTTTGCCAGTGAACCGGCAACCGTGTTATCCATCTGGAACTGGTGTTTGATCACAAAGTCCTGATTCAGATCCCATATGACCTGCATCCCCTCCTGCTCGGCATAGGATGAGATTGCTTCTCGAAGCGTATTACCAGCCCGGAAGGTCCGGTATTTGTACTCGCCTTCCCAGCGGCTATCCACTGGCTTCAGCGCACTGGACATAGACTGCAGACGGTCATCCAGGCTTTGTTCTGACGGCGTTAGATCCAGCACCATATCAGCCCCTTCAGAACGCTCCGGCTCATTGGCCGTCATTCTGAATTCGCGGTAAAAGTCTGATAAGCCTTTGGCTACGGAACGCTCTTCCGGCGCATCTACGGGTGTTGGCGCTGATGTCATATTCATTTGCAGGTGAATAACAATACCCGCCACAATAATCACCGCCAGGGCCAGGCCAAGGTGTTTGGCCCAAAAAAGGGTAGAGGTAGGCTTTTTGTTCATTCAGGCTCTCTGCTTCTCGTCGATAAAACCAGCTGCCGCTGATTTACAGCTATCTCGTTATGTGTACCACTTCTTTTCATGACCACTTTGCTCGGTTATGAATCAACCCTACTTGTATAAAGACGGCGCCTGCGGATCCGGACGGGTTTTAAACCGCTTGTGCATCCACAGGTAACTTTCAGGTTGCTCATTTATAATATCGGCAATGTTTTGATTAAGTAAAGTCAGGGCCGGCACATCCTCAAGTTCTTTTAACTGTGGCATGGGTGGATAAAACTTCACTTTGTAGCCTTTCTCAGCATACTGGGATGTCACAATCAGCGGCTCACTGTTTGTTCGTCTGATAAACATCATCGTAGCCGTGGTCGTTGCCGTTTCCTCTACACCGGCAAAGGGCACGAAAATACTTTGATTACGACCATAATCCTGATCCGGTAAATAAAGGCACAATTCACCTTCATCCAAGGCTGCAATCAACGCCCGGGCATTACGCTTGTGGATCATATATTTATTCGAGCGGGCCCGGCCGTGATACTGCAAATAGTCCATCAGCGGGTTATTGTGTTTTCGGTAAAAAGCGATGCTCGGATATTTTAAACCTAAAATCCGGCAGGCAAATTCAAGGTTCATGTTGTGCAGCGCCATGCCAAACACGCCTTTGTTAGCCGCCAGAATAGCTTCAACATGTTCAAAGCCTTCAACTGTTCCGTGTTTTCTGACCCGCCAATCAGGCCACCACCAACCCATGGCCGTTTCATACACAGCCATTCCTGCTCGCCGAAGATTGTGTATTACCAGCTTATCCTGCGCCTTTGCGGACATCTGCGGATAGCAAAGCTGGATATTACGCCGGGCAACGTTTACCCGAGACTTTGCTAGTTTACCCAACAACCAGCCTGTACCACGGCCTAATCCGCGAATTGCCGGGAAAGGCAACCAGGTAACAACATAAAGCAGGATAACGCCAAGCCAGACTAACCAGTAGCGGGGTCCGAGAAACGCCAATGAAAATTTAGGCGGCTTAATTGCTACAGCCAAGATGATGGTCCTCTGTCACTTTAACGAGCGAACAGAGCAGGTGCCTCTGCCGCCAAAATTTGACGGCATTGTAGCTTAAGTCAGTCTTTTTGAATACTTACCGTGCATGCATTACGCACAATGAAGCTTGCAGCACCTGACTTAATATGATTTATCGATATAACGAAGCTTCTTTTCGAAGGCATCAAAATCGTCTGATTTTTGATAATCAAAGTGATACTGGTTGTGGAAACCAAATTGCATGGCCACTTTGGCGTCATTGATGTAAAGCGTATAACCGTCAAAGTCGGTATAAGCTACTACCCCTTCGAGCCGGTATTTCCCTTCCTGTTCTTCGCCTTCCTGACGGATTTTATCAAACACCCGCAGGACAAATTTTGAATCTATTTCGTTTTTCATAAAAAAGGCACCTCCGGGTTTTTATACCACTGAAGATGCCTTTTAGATTACAAGAGTTTAGTTCTGGTTAAAGTCCGGCAACAGACACTAATTAAAGTTATAACGCACACCCAGCGAAATAAAACTGGTATCAAAACCATCCTTTCCGCGTAAATATTCAGCTTCCAGACGGATAAACGTTTTGGTGGCCACATAGTAATCGAAGCCTAAACCAATGATTCCTGCAGCAACGCTTTCGTCATAAGCACAAATGGTTTGCGTACCAGCCGTAGCCACCGCTGCACCCACTTCACAATTGCCACTTCCACTGAGTTCTGCGCTCTGCACGCTGACGTTAGCAACGCCAAGCCGGTAAAACAACTCACCAACCGGATGTGATGCCTTTCCTAACACGCCAAGGTAAAGAGCGTCAGACTGCAAGCCGAAATCAGAACCATCGGCTTGAGCATCCACATCGGCCAATTGATAATAGCCGCCTTCCACATACCACTGCCGGTGGAACTGGTGACCTAACACAAGCTTATAGCTGAAAGCTTCATCCTGCGCCTGTCGGTATTCCAAATCAGAGTATCCGGCGCCAATTACTCCGTACATTCGTTCGATAGCGTGGGCCGACTGCGCACTAACCAGTACCAGCAATCCCCCTAAAAGTGATTTCAACTTCATAAATCTTCTCCCTGCTATCATTTAAAAGAAAAACTCAACGTTTATTTCTATGTGATCGTCGCGGCGCACAAAATAGTACGGATCGGTGGGTGAATCAGCAGAGAAAAAATAGCCATTGATGGTAAATTTCCAGTTATCCGTCATACGGCTGGACGCTTCAACAAAACCGCTGTAAGTGTTGGTATCATCGAGATCCTGCACATAACCGAACAGCACCTGGGTACCGTCAGGATCATTCCAAACCCAGCGTAAGCCCACCATTAAATCGTTTTGGGCCGGTGCAAAAAAGCTGTTATCACGTTCATCGTACTGGTACTCCATTAACCAGCCAATGTCATACACAGAATCGAAAATCCCCACCGTGGTGTATTCAAATCCACCCACTGCAGCATAAAAAGACTGCAAGTCGGTTTTCCGGTGAATAGCTTCAAGTTTGTACAACATGGCCCCATTGACCCACAGTAAATCTGCGCCCACTTGCTGCATTTGCTGATAATAGGGTCGTAGCAGTAAATCGTTAGTTTCGATGGCGCCATCAACCAACAATAACGGCTCACGGTTAGTCCCATCAAAATACGAAAGGCCGACTTCCCAGTCGCCCAGAGTCTGCTGCCAGCGAATGGCGTAATCAATATTCTGCTGCTCGTCTTCCGACTCATAAACGGCATTGTCATTGTTGATCGGCGCCAGCGGACGCAAACGTCCTTCCTCACCAGCAAAGGTACGCTCGCGGAAATAAGGCATTACAAATACGCTTATCGCGCCGCTTTCCATCAGATAAGAAGCACTGACCATAGGCTGGCCGAGTTTCTCCTCACCGTCCACCCGCTCAACAGCATCGGTTTGGTTAATTACGTCAACTAAATGCAGCGACTCGGTCTGGCCCCAGAAAACTTTACCAATACCAGCTTTAAATTCGTAGGAGTCAGCCGCGTGCAACCACATAAGCTCGCGGATGTCGGCATGAGTACGTTCATCGTCGTACTGATCGATTCGCATGAAAGGTTTGAAGGTTATCCTGTCATAACCATCATTCCAGTCGTAAAACACCTCTGGTGTAACCGTTAACGAGGTTTGTGCACGGGCTTGTTCAGGAAAAGCGGCGTCCTGCAGAAAAAAGCGCTGTTCAACGGTGAACACGCCGGAATATTCTACTTCAGCGTTAACAGAATAGCTTTGCGACAGCAGTCCGGAGGCCAGTAACAGCCCCATAGCATTGGTTAGTTTCATATTATCTGGCTCGTTTCAGACTGTCTTTGTCGAGATCGCTGTCTTTCAGACCGGTTTTAAATTCAATATCGTTAATGTACATGGCAGTACTTTTACCGGTTTGTTCATTAAACATCTCTGACGTATGCGGTCGCCAGTAAGCATCGAGATACAATTCGTAGTCATCCAGGATAAGGGTTTTGAGCAAGTCGCCTTTTTTGTCATAGAAGTCCATCTTTAACAAGCGGTAATGCTCTTTATCAATATAGGCAATTTGTTTCGAGTAACCGGAGTATTTATCCACAGGTGTTTGTTCCACAACAAAAACGTCCTGATCATCAAACTCATCATCCCCGGTGTAGTCAAATTTAAACTTCTCCAGTTCAAAAGACGTCATGTCTTCGTAAGCAAATTCACTGCTCATAAACGGGCCGGACTTATTCTGGGTGGCAATGCGTTTGACCCGCTTAACCTTGGGTAAATACATCCATTGATCATCCGGCGTCAGTGTATTTGAAAAACTTAAAAACGCGGCCCCTTTTACATCGGCTGGCGATTCAAATACGGTCAGTGACTTATCGCCCTCCTCTACTCTTTCGAGGGTATAAACCCGTAATTCACGCTCACTTTCTTTACCCCGGGCATCACGCAATACCATAGTGGTTGATGCCACGGTGTCTTCCCACCCTGAATTACGCGACTTTCTCTCAGTTGCAATGCGCAATCCCTCTGCTTCATCGGCACTTACCGCCGCAGGCCACAGTAGTGGTAAAGATAACCCGACTAGTAATGAACCAAATACAAGCTTACGTTCCAACATATTGAAATCCTTTATGCTTCTAAAGAGTTATTGGCAGATACTATACTGGTATCGAAAACAAATTACAGTAAGCCTACACGTTTAAAGCGATGGCAACCCACTACTCGTCGCTCTACACAGCATGATTACTGGTTCTGTTACCTAACTATAGTCGCCTTAACGGTAAGCACCAGCCACTAAACTGAACATAAAACCATCAATAGTAACTCCCACTAAGAGACCTTTTTTTCACCTTATATGTTTCTCCACACATCGAAATCACAAAAATAAACCATAAAATACATGAGGTTAACAATATGTTTGCAATTGAATTTTTTTTCTGTATCATTTGCAAAACCAACTGGTCAGATGAGCGGATGAGTTATGAGTATCAGAACAAGTTTGAAGAAAGTTTTACCTCCAATTTCAATTACAGAACAAGAAGCCCTGGATGCGGGTGATATTTGGTTAGAGTCTTCCATTTACCGTGGAGCCCCTGACATGGAGGCGTTGCGAGCAGTTCCTCAAGCCAAGCTGAGTGCCGATGAGCAAGCGTTCATGGACGGACCGGTGAAAGAACTGTTAGGCATGGTGGATGATTTTGAATTAGGTAATTCAAAACATATCCCACAACATATTCTTGATTTCTTGGGCGAGAATCGTTTTTTCTCGATGATCATTCCCAAGAAATTTGGGGGTCTGGAGTTTAGCCCTTATGCCAACTCGACCATCGTATCAACCATTGCAGCCAAAAGTGGCGCACTGGCAGTAACTGTTATGGTGCCTAATTCATTGGGCCCGGGCGAGCTGCTGATGCACTACGGTACTAAAGAGCAGCAGGATTACTGGCTGCCACGCCTGGCCGTAGGTAAAGACATTCCGTGCTTTGCCCTAACCAGCCCTGAAGCAGGTTCAGATGCCGGCGGCATCCCGGATGCAGCAATTGTTACCAAAGGCCAGTTTAACGGCGAAGAAGTGATTGGTCTGCGCGTAAGCTGGGATAAGCGTTATATCACGCTGGCACCTATTGCTACTGTACTGGGTCTGGCCTTTAAAGTATTCGATCCGGATCAGTTACTGGGCGACAAACTGGAACTGGGTATTACCTGTGCGCTGCTACCTAAGTCACACCCAGGCGTTGAGCTAGGCAACCGTCACGATCCCATGGGCGTCAGATTCTACAACGGTACTACCCGTGGTCAGGACGTATTCATCCCAATGGACTTTATCATTGGTGGTCAGAAGAATATCGGCCGTGGCTGGCAAATGCTGGTGAGCTGCTTAGGTGCGGGTCGCGGTATTTCACTGCCGGCAATGGGCACCGCTACAGCTCAAAGCGCGTTAAAGTCTACTGCCGAGTATGCGTTTGTTCGTGAACAATTCGGCCTGCCTATCGGGCGTTTTGAAGGTATTCAGGAAAAGCTGGCAGAAATTGCCGGTAAAACCTTCCTGTGTGAATCCATGCGTGTACTCACAACCGAAGGTCTGGGGGAAGGTCTCAAGCCATCAGTGGTTACCGCTATCGCCAAATATCACATGACCGAAATTGGTCGCCAGGTGATGAACGCAGCGATGGACGTGCAAGCAGGTAAAGCAATCCAGCGCGGTCCGCAAAACACGCTGGCAGCCGGCTACTCAGCATTACCTATCGCCATTACGGTAGAGGGCGCTAATATCCTGACCCGTAACCTGATGATCTTTGGCCAGGGGGCAATGCGTTGTCACCCGCACTTAAAAGAGATGGTTGACCTGATCTACAGCGAAGAAAAGTCGGCTGACGCGCAGTTTAACAAAGTGCTGCGTAAAACCGTGGGCTTTAGCGTGAAAAATGCTTTCCGCAGCTTGTTCAGCAGCTACCTGCCATTCTTACGTGGTGCGCAGTCCAGCCTGCCGGAAGTGCGTGGATATGAAAAACGTCTGAATGCGTTATCTGCCAAGCTGGCGCCAATGGCCGATTTGTCGCTGGCAGTACTGGGCGGCGATCTGAAAAAAGCCGAGCTACTGTCTGCTCGCTTAGGTGACATCATGAGCTACCTGTATGGTGCCATGGCAGCGATTCGTTTTTACGAGCAGCGCATTGAAGATCGTCAACAGGCTAAGCCATATTTCGATTATGCGATGCAGTGGTCACTACAGCAGGCCGAACAGGCACTGGTGAACTTTGTGCGTAACTTCCCGAACACGCCGACCCGCGGTCTGATGCGGTTACTTACCGCAACATACAGCGGCAGTGTCAGCACTATCAGCGATGATCTGATCCGCGAGTTGTCCATGGCAGCCCTGCAGGACAACAGCGTGAAAGCGCAGTTAACGCACCTGGTACAGCCAGTTGCAGGCGACGGTAACGACATCAATGAGCAGGCCTTCAAAGCCAAACACAAGGTACTGCCATTATTAAGCAAAGTGCAAAAAGCGCTGCGCAAAGAGCCTGTGGTGCCATTCCTCTCGTTTGAGAATGCGCTTAACAAACTCCAGGAGCGCGGTGTGGTGACGGCTGAAGAAGCCCGCGATCTGCACGACTATAACGAGAAACGTAAACTGGCAGTTCGTGTCGATGAGTTTACCTTTGACCTGGAGCTGATTTCAGCTGAAGCGCCCAGTCAGGAGACCAAAGACGCTGCCTGAGTAACGTCGTCTATCTAATTCAAAGCCGGGCCCTGAGCCCGGTTTTGTTGTTTTAATCACCACAATTTGCCGTATATCTCTCAAATAAGCTTGCATTACTAGCGCTTAAACTCAACACTATTAACCAAACGGCATTTGTAAACTGCGGGGAACGCCTGTGAACATTCAGGGGGAGGCTGCCCTGAATAGCCCGCACACCGAGTAATATAACGCAGTATGATCAAGTCACCGCCTTCATCAGCGAGTAGCACGACTACCAGAGAAGTTGTCGAACTGCTATACGCCAATGTTTTTACCGGGCTGGTTATGACCATCCTGACTATCAGTGCCGTTACCTTCGGCTTTGCCAACCCCGAAATAACCTCATACAAGTTTTCGCTGTGGGCGGGCATGATGTTTCTGTCATTGCTGCGCACCTTCGACGGTGCCTACTGGTATCTGCGCCTGCGCAACAGCAACTTCCCGCCACGCTGGCCACTCATACGATTTGTTCTCGGCTCTTCATTATCTGCGCTGATATGGGCATTTTTCTGTGTCAGCCTGTACGAGAGCATGTCGTTAATCGAACTGTCCACCACCATGGTTATTGTTGCCGCCATGGCTGGTGGTGCAGCAACCACCCTGGCCTCCCATTTACCGCTGGTGTTACTTTACACAACCTTATTGCTACTACCGTTATCGGTACGCGCCCTGTTCGACAGTGATGAGCAATTTACCCTACTGGGCGGGCTCGGTACCCTGTTTTGGGTAGCTATGTGCAGTGCCGCAGTAAAAGCTAATGATTTCACTAAACAGGCCATAGCCATCAAGCATGAAAACGAAGAGTTAGTTACGCTAATGCGTCAGGAGCGGAATGAAGTCAGAAGGGTCAATCAGGCGCTCCTCGACTCCAACCAGAAACTCGACCATGCCAATAGCAACCTCGAATCAGAAGTAAACCGGCGCACCAAAGAGCTGCAGGATATTTCTAACCGCGATCCGCTAACTAACCTGATGAACCGCATTGGCTTTATGCAAAATTTCAATGCTATTCTGGAGCGCGCTACCCAGGGTAAGTCCTCCATGGCCGTGTTATTTATCGATCTCGACGGCTTTAAACAAATTAACGATAGTCTGGGACACCAGGCTGGCGACGTGGTGCTATCCAAAGTCGCCGCCAAGCTGAGCGAGTACTGTGAAGCCAACTGTATCGGCCGCTGGGGCGGCGATGAATTTATCATTATTTTGCCCCATGCCGATGGTGATACCGCCGTTGCCATAGCCCTGGCAATCAAAAGCAGCCTGACCACACTGAATCCTATTGCCAACAGTCCGCTCTCCCTTGACGCCACCATAGGTATTGCCTTGTACCCATTACATGGCGATTCGGCTTCGACTCTGGTGCAGTTAGCCGACCTGACTATGTACCACTACAAACGCACTTCGCCGGGTCTGGTAGGTATTTACACAGAAGCACTGTACGACAAAATGCACCACGAGCAGCAACTTCGTGAAGGCTTACGCCAGGCCATAGAGAGAAAACAACTACTGGTGGTCTATCAACCTATTATCGACGCATCATCAAATCGCTTATGGGCAATTGAGGCACTATTACGCTGGCAGTTTAATGATACCTGGGTAAGCCCTGACGAGTTTATCCCGTTGGCAGAAAAAAGCGGTACTATCCACGACATCGGCGCCTGGGTATTACACCGGGCTTGTATTGATGCCGCCCAATGGGACGATGAATCCTTCGGCGTCTCGGTTAACGTCTCTGTACTACAACTGGTCAGTGAAGATTTTGTTGCCTGCGTAGACCGGGCACTTGCCAGTTCAGGGCTCGCACCACAACGCCTGCATCTGGAAGTCACAGAGTCAATCTTTGCCGACGATATGGCAGTACTTACCGCCAATATCAGTGCACTTAAAGCACGGCGAGTAAAAGTGGCTATCGATGATTTTGGTACCGGCTTTTCCTCGCTCAATTTACTCCAGTCACTCGACTTTGATCTGCTCAAAATAGACCGGGCTTTTGTGCAGCAGATGGCAGTCAGCAGTGATGCCATCGTGAAAGCAACAGTATTAATGGCCAAAGCGCTTGGCTGTAAAACCGTTGCTGAAGGCGTAGAAACAGAAGAGCAGGCCAGCCTGCTCAGACTGCTCGGCGTCGACTGCCTGCAGGGTTATTTATTTGCCCGCCCACTAGAGAAAAAAGCCCTCCAGGAGTGGTACACTAGCTGGCAGGATAATAAGTAGAACAAATTATGGCGCAACTCTATTTTTACTACTCGGCGATGAATGCCGGGAAATCAACTTCATTGCTGCAATCGGCGTACAACTATCGCGAACGGGGTATGAACCCGCTTATTTTTACCTTTGCGCTGGATAATCGTTTCGGCAGCGGCAAAGTGGCCTCCCGCATTGGTCTGGAAGCCGACGCCCGGCTGTACAGCGAAGACGATGACCTGCTCAGCGTCATTGCTAAACTACACAGCGAACACTATGTGGATTGTGTTTTTATTGATGAGGCTCAGTTCTTAACCAAAGCCCAGGTATCGCAACTTATTGAGGTGGTGGATGAGCTGGATATTCCGGTTCTCGCCTATGGCCTGCGCACCGACTTTTTAGGCGAAACCTTCACCGGTAGTCACTACCTGCTGGCCTGGGCCGACAAGCTTTTCGAACTCAAAACCGTGTGTCATTGCGGCCGCAAAGCCAACTTTGTGGTGCGTATCGACGAAAACGGTGTGGCAGTCACCAGTGGTGCACAGGTGGAAATCGGTGGTAATGACCGCTACGAATCCATGTGCCGTAAACATTTTAAAGCGCTGGTGTGGGACCCTGCCAAAAGAAGCGAACAATAAGATAGCATTGACAATCGCCGCGCGAGCCTGCAAATTGAATAAATTATTCCAAATTATTCAATTTGCAGGGAATCAATATGTCTGCCATTCGCGCTACCCAACTTCTCGCCGGCCTGGTGTTATTTACCACTACCGCCTGCTCTGCTACGCCTGATAAATCAACGGCACCGCCTCAGAACACCACTGCGGTAGTAAAACAGGCATTGACGGAGTTTTACACCCCGGGTATGGGGGTTGGAATCATTCATCAGGGCGAAACCGTCTATCTTAAAGGTGTAGGGCAGCGCAACCTCGCCGGTAATTTACCGGTGACTCAAAGTACTTACTTCCGTCTAGCTTCAACGTCCAAAGCCTTCACGGCTGCCGCGCTGGCTATGGCAATTGATGAGTTCTCACTAAGCTGGCAAACCAAAGTCATCGACATCCTGCCAGAGTTTCAAATGCAGGATCCCTGGGTAACCCGGGAGTTCACCTTACTGGACCTGTTAACCCACCGTTCAGGGCTTGCCAGCGGTGCCGGCGACAGCATGCTATGGCCGGAGCCCAGTGGCTTCAGCCGAGAGGAGATTATTCATAACCTGCGCTACCTGACGCCGGTCAGTAGCTTTCGCAGCGAATATGCATACAGCAACCTGATGTTTATCACCGCGGGTGAAATTGTTGCGCAGCTTTATGGTAAACCCTACGCCTCGGTGATAGAGGAAAAAATCTTTGCGCCGCTTGATATGCAATGTTTTGCCGGCGATCTGAATGACGCCGCCCTGCAAAATGCCGCCATGAGCTACGGTCACAGCGAAGAGCGCGGTTTGTACGCTATCCCTCGTAATGCCATTAACGGCACTGAGCTGGTGTCAGCCGCAGCAGGAGGCATTGTGTGTAACGCAGAGGAAATGCTCAAATGGGTAGCCATGTGGTTGAATGATGGCCAGACAGCTGACGGCGAGACTCTGCTTACCCCTGGTCAGATTGCCTTTATGCAAAAAGCCCATAGGGTGCTGTCGGTTTCCAGCACGGATGAAGAGTGGGACAACACCAGCCTCAAGTCTTACGGGCTTGGCTGGCGGTTATCCAATGTGTATGGTCATAAAGTAGTATCACATACGGGTACTTTGTCAGGCTATCAGGCCTACGTAGCCCTGGTGCCTGATTCGGAGCTGGGCGTCGTACTGCTTAACAACGGCTCAAACTATGGTGCCCGCAGTGCCGTAATGCAGCATATTCTCAAGGCCTACATTGCGCCACAGGAAAAAACCGACTGGGTCCAAACTTTAAAAGACTATCAGGCTGAGCGCGAAGCCATTTATCTGGATAACTATTCTGTGCCTGAAGGAACAGGAGAAGTGATTCTGGATCCGCTTGCCTATGCCGGGCAATTCTCTGACCAGTGGTTTGGGCAACTAACCATTACCATGATAAACAACCAGTTGCGGATCCAATCTGAAAAAATGACTACCTTAACCGGCAGCCTGGAAGCGTTTGCTGATCACACGTTTGTGATCCGCTGGGATAACCAGAATGCCGCCAGTGATGCGTTTATTCACTTCGATGTGAACACCAGGCGGGAAGTGACCGGTTTCAGCTTGTACCCTTTCACAGACAAGGAAAAAGCGTCTCACGAATACACAGACATGTACTTCAACAAAAATGATTCAGAAAAACTATCAGATTAATCACTATTAATAGATATATTAGACTTAACTTTACTCATATAGTGTCTGTAACCAATCAGGAGACAGACACATGAGTAAACTTATCAATCAAATTAAACAACGTATCGCGGCTGAAAAACGTGAGGCTGAAACAAACTGTAACTATGCCAATAATTATTATGGCGATCAGCTTTGCAAAGGCTCAGTCAACAAGCGTTAGTAGTAAAACCGTGACCTGACATTGGATGCAGCGCCCTTCCCGGGCGCTCTTTTATTGCGGAAATGTTAATTTAACCACCTTAGGTTTTCGGGTCTTTTTATCCCGCCCTACCAGATAAAAATTACCCGCGGTATCCTTGGCCTCTGTGCCGAAAAACAAAAAATCTTTCAGTTCCGGCATCGCATAATTCACCGTTGCCCCGGATATTTTCTCGTAAATTAACCACTCAGGATCCGTGCCAGAGCGACGACTGACCCCCATTACAAATTGTTCACCATCAACCGTAAACAAACTGGGAATATTTGCCTCACCGGCCGGATTAAACAAACCGTGATTTATCAGCTTTTCAGCACCTGATTCATTAGCCTGTACCTGCAGCAGGTAACCCTGTCCCAGTGTGAAATATACATCGCCGTTGCGCATATTGGTGTAACCAATAATGCCCCGGTAACGGGTCATATCCTGGCTTTGATAGTCGGGTAACGGATATTGAGTCACCGGATTGAGGTTTTGATCAAATTCAACAAGCATCGCCGATGGTTCTTCGTTAATGCCACTTTGCGATACTTTGGGTACGTAAACATGGCCTTTACCATCAACCAAAAACTGGCGTGACACATGACCAGGTACAGAACCCACTTCGATTTTATTGACCTTTGCTGATTGCGTGTCGTACTGATACAGCACATGCCCCCAGTAACCCAGCGCATAAATATAGCGGCCATCGGTGTTAACCGCAATTAACGCTTCCGGGGTAGCAAAGAGATGCTCCCATTGTCCGGATTGGTTATTTACCCGCCACAGATGACCACCATAATCAGGTAATCGCACATCGGTTTCACCTGCTTCATCAAAACTGGAAAAGTAAAGATAGCCATCATTGGCAGCGACAATCTGACTGTGAATTTTGCCCTGACTCTGGCTCGCAGAACCTATTCCCTCGCGCCTGAGCTCACTGACCACATCCCCCATCACTGCTGGCTGACCAGCAGCATTGACCTTTAGCAGATGGGCACTTCTGGGATCACCGTAAGACTCCGCCAGACCCACATAAATATTACCCGCAGGATCGTTACCCACCGAACCCCAGGACACATCGGTACGGCCTACGTCCGGCAACAATACAGGCTCGACTTGTGGTTTCTTAAAATGACGCTCTGACACAGGCTCGTAATGCCGCTTAACGGGCTTAACAAGTTCAGCATTAAAGGGGGGTTGTGGCTTTTCACCCACCGAGGTATCTAAGCCCGGTCCACTACTTAGCCAACCAAATACAACAATCGCGATAACGATAACGATAACGATAACGAAAAATAACCCACCAAATAATTTCACTGTTCAAACTCCCTGGCCGTTGATGCCTGACTGGTTGTCGCCTGCAACAAATTATTAAGCTACCAAACCCCGTTCGGATTGCCCAGTTAATTCAACGCTTTCAATGCTGGTTTGTGGCTATTTTGCAGCGCCTTGCAACACCGTCACTTCAGTTTACAGGGGCCAGAAAAAATTCGGCGCGTAAATTTATACTTTTGTGACTTTTGTTCTACATTTACTAAGTACCATTAGTTAGGCATCAGTGTTATTTATGCATATTCATAAATGTAAAAAATATTCGCTATTTACTTATTTTTAATAATCATACTTAATCGAAAAAATCTAACCGGATAAACCACCTACACGAAATACCACTAAGCCTCAGTAAATAAAGTTAAATTAATTTACTTAATTGATTAAGAAAATTGCTTGACGTCTGACGACACATTAACTATTGTTAACATCGATATAACAAGTTCGCACCGTTCAAACTTTAGTTAGGGCACTAAACATGAAGACTAAACACATTTTTAAACCAGCGTTGTTGTCACTGGCTGTGACCTCAGCAATGTATTCAGGCCACGCGTTATCACAAGAAAATAACGGCGCCAGTGAGCCTGATGTAGAAGTAATTGCAGTAAAAGGTATTCGCGGCTCACTGATGCGTGCTCAGGCCATCAAGATGGACAACACGTCGATTGTTGAAGCCATTTCTGCTGAAGACATCGGTAAACTGCCGGATTCATCTATCGCAGAATCGCTGGCACGTCTGCCAGGCCTTGCCGGTGAGCGCGTTGGCGGCCGGACTTCGGGTATCTCTGTTCGTGGTTTTAAAGAAGATTTCACCGGTACATCCTTAAATGGCCGTGAACTAATCGGTATTGGTGACAACCGCGGCGTTGAATACGACCTGTACCCTTCTGAAATCATGACCGGTGCAACCATTTACAAAACCACTGAAGCCGACCTGATGGTTCAGGGTATTGGTGGTACCGTTGACCTGCAAACTGTGCGTCCGCTTGCTGCTCAGGAAACCCTGACATTAACCGGCGTATACGAAATGGGCGGCAACGATTCCGATAACCCGGAATTCGACAACACCGGTAAGCGTCTGGCGTTATCATTTGTTGAGAAATTTGCTGACGATACCGTGGGTATCGCTGTAGCACTTGCCACTACCGAATCACCACGTAACGAACGTAAATACGGTGTTTGGGGATACAGTGCCAATGACGATGGCCAAATTACACCGTCAGGTCTGGATACACAGGCCATCAGCCGTGAGCTGGACCGTGACACTATTTCAGCCGTCCTCCAATGGCGCCCTACCGATAACCTCGACATCGTCGTGGATGCGCTGAGTATCGATTACTCAGATTCAGGCGTTATTCGTGGTTTCATCGAACCTTTCAATGCTGCAGAAGGATCACTGTCAGGCTCAGGTATTAATGTTTCTGGTACTCAGGCTAGCGTAAACCCGGTTCTGCGTACTGACCCGGCACAAAAAGACGGCGAACTGCAAACCCTTGGCCTGAATGTTAAATACAACATTGACGATAACTGGTCGATAATGGTTGACGCGGCAAACAGCCAGTCAGAAAAGCGCGACCTGCGCGGTGAATCATACGCCGGTTTAGCCCGTAACGGTGCCATCGATACCTTCGGCACCCGCCAGTTCCAAATGAGCGCTGACGGGGTATTCTTCACTGGCAGCACGGGCCTTGAAGCCTTCTCTGATCCTGCTCTGTTACAACTTACCGGCCCCCAACAATGGGGTGGCGGTATGGCGAACATTGCCGATCAGTTTGCCACTGACGTAAACACAGTATTTACCGACAAGGATGGCAACCCCATTCCATTCAGTTATTTAAATGCTCAGGATGGTTTCTTAAACTACGCAGACTTTGAAGAAGAACTGACTACCGTACGTGTTGAAGCAGAAGGCTATGTAGAGTGGGGCATTGTTAACAAAATCAAGTATGGAGTTAACTACAGCGATCGCTACAAGATGAAAGACAATAAAGGTTTCTTTGCGACCGCTTCATCCTATCCTTATTCAGAAGCCATTCCTTCAGAGTATCTGTATAACGGACTGGCCGATCTGAGCTGGGCTGGTCTTGGTCAGGTAGTCGCTTATGACGGTTTCGCTCCCTACAACGACGGCGAATATACGCTGAATGATGCAGGTTTACTTGAACCGGATCGTTTAGGTGATACCTACACTGTCGATGAAGAAGTCGTTACGATTTACGCCAAGTTTGATTTTGAAACCGAAATCAATGGCTTCCCGGTTATCGGTAACTTTGGTGCGCAGTATGTGGATACGACGCAGTCTTCTACAGGTTACTTAGGCATTGTCGGCTCAAACTTCGCCGTCTGTGATGACAATGATGACGGCCAGGTGGATGCAGACTGCATCTTAAGTGAAGGCGATGAGTACAGCCATTTCCTGCCAAGCCTGAACGTAAGCATTGAAGTTGACGACAACCAGTTCATTCGTGTCGCGGCCAACAAAACCATCAGCCGTGCCCGTATCGATCAGATGAAGGCATCAGGTTTTGTTAAGTTCGACCAGAACGTTGACTTAATTACCATTCCAAACAGCCAGGCAGATGTAGATGAATACGGTTCACCATGGAGCAAATTCCGAGGCAACCCAACGTTACGTCCACTGGAAGCTAATAACTTCGACTTGTCTTTCGAGAAGTACTTCGACGACGAAGGTTACGTAGCATTAACATTCTTCTACAAAGACCTGGTTAACTGGACAGACGACGCCCGTGAGATAATCGACTTTACCAACGATTCAACCAACAATGGCGCCAACTACTTTATCCCTGGCTTCCATGACCGTATTATCCAGACCACTGGTCTGTATGGTCCGGCCAACGTGGCTTACGATGCTGGTGATTTAGCGACGCCGCCGGACTTTGGTTACTTTGAGTACTTCCAGGATGGTCTGGAAGGTGAAGTAAAAGGTACCGAGCTGACCGCCAATATTCCACTGGGTAACTTTATCAGTGCGCTGGAAGGCTTTGGTTTTGCCGGCTCTGCAACCATTATCGATGCAGAACTGGAAAATGGCTCACCTATTCCGGGCCAGTCTGACCAGGTTCTGTCACTGACTGCTTATTACGAAATGGATGGTTTTGAAGTTCGTGTGGCCGCTACCGACCGCTCTGAATTTGCCACCTACCAGCGTGGCGGTTCTAACAAGATTGAAACAGCAACCCGTGACAAGATCACTCAGGTTGATGCGCAAATCAGTTACGACTTCGAAGGCAGCGGTATTGAGTATCTGGAAGGCCTGCGTATTTCACTGCAGGGCACTAACCTGACAGATGAAAAAGAAGAAACCATCGGCGGCGACGGCATCGTGACCCTGCGTCGTGAGTTTGGTCCTTCTTACATGCTGAACTTCAACTACTCGTTCTACTAAGCTTAAGTTGTTAAAAAGCCCCGCATTTGTGGGGCTTTTTTGTTCCAGCCGGTTTGCTTTTCCCTTTAAATTCACTAGAGTCAAAAGCAAACCGATGAAAACATGCCTGAGGATGATTGATGCCTGATGCAATTAAAAAAGTAGTCATTGCCGGTGGCGGCACCGCCGGCTGGATGACCGCAGCGCTGCTCAACAAAGTACTGGGTAACAGCGTTACAATCGAACTTGTCGAGTCAGAGCAAATTGGTATTGTGGGCGTTGGCGAAGCGACGATCCCGCCGATTCAAACCTTTAATCGTTTTTTAGGGATCGACGAAAAGGCCTTTCTGAGGGAAACCCAGGGCACCATTAAACTGGCCATTAAGTTTGAAAACTGGCGTAAACCTGGCGAAAGCTATTACCACACTTTTGGTGCACCCGGCACTACCATGGGCTTTTGTAGTTTCCATCACTACTGGCTGAAAGCTAAAGAGGCCGGATTAGATAAATCATTCTGGGATTTCGACCTGAATTATCTTGCCTGCCAGCAGGGTAAGTTTAATAAAATTAATACTCAGAATCCGCTTTATGATATGCCTTACGCCTATCACTTCGACTCAGCACTATACGGGCAGTTTCTGCGCCGCTTTGCAGAGCAAGGCGGCGTAAAGCGCACAGAGGGTATCATTGAGCATGTTCAGCAACATCCCCAAAGCGGTTTTATCACCGGCTTGCAGCTAACTGATGGACGGCAAATCGAAGGTGATTTGTTTATCGACTGCACCGGCTTAAACGGCTTATTGATTCGTAAAACCCTGGGCGTCAATTATGAAGACTGGAGTCATTGGTTACCCGCCGACTCGGCGCAGGCCGTGCCCAGTGAGCGCTTTGACAAAACTCTGCCCTATACACGCAGTATTGCGCACAGCTGTGGCTGGCAATGGCGAATTCCACTGACGCACCGAAACGGCAATGGCATTGTTTACAGCTCGCAATTTACCACAGATGAACAGGCCAACGAGACCCTACTCGGTAACCTCGACACTGAAGCACTGGGCGAACCTCGCACTATCCGCTTTAATACCGGTCGCACCGACCAGCAATGGTGCAAAAACGTAGTGGCCATCGGCTTATCCAGCGGCTTCCTTGAACCGCTGGAATCCACCAGCATTCACCTGATCCAGTCGGGCATTATCCGGCTGATGAAAATGTTTCCTAATCAGGGCATTTCACCCGCCATGGTTGATATGTATAACGCCGAGTCAAAGGATGAGTTTGAAACCATCCGCGACTTCATTATTTTGCATTATCATGTCAATGAGCGTGATGATAGCGAGTTCTGGCGGGCCATGCGCGAAATGACTATCCCGGACAGGCTGGCGCAAAAGATTGAGGCATTTAAGGAAACCGCCGCAATATTCAATGAACAGAACGACATTTTCCGTGATGCCTCCTGGGTTCAGGTGATGATGGGACAAGGTCTGTCGCCCCGGGATTATCACGCCGCCGTAAACGCCATGGATAAGCAAACCCTGCTCAGCGCCATGCAGCAAATTCAACAGGCCAAAATGCAGCCGGTAGCCAAGCTGCTAGGCCATGACGAATTTATAGAGCGGTACACCAGCGCATGAGTAACAAGCCATTACATGTTGTTATTGCCGGCGGTGGCACGGCTGGCTGGATGACCGCCAACCTGCTGGCTAAACGCTGGTTAAATCAGCCGGTAACCATCACTCTGGTAGAATCACCGGATATTGGCATTATTGGCGTTGGTGAAGGCTCTACGCCCACCTTAAAACGCTTCTTCAGCGACATGGGGATTGCTGAGCAGGACTGGATGCCCGAGTGTAATGCTACCTATAAAGTCAGTATTCGTTTTGAAGGCTGGAGTCCGGGGGCGAACATCCCCGCTTACTCACACCCGTTTATCAGCCAGCTCGACACCTTTAGCGAACGCTCCTTTTACGTGAACTGCTTTCACCGGCGTATGGGGCAGGATGTTACTACCCGCCCTGATGAGTTTTTGTTTAACGGCTGGCTTGCCAAACATCAGCGCAGTCCGGTGACACCGCCAAACTTTCCTTTTCGTATTGAGTACGGCTACCATTTCGACTCGGGCCTTGTGGGCGAGTTTTTAAAAAAACATGCTCAGGGGCTGGGCGTGATACATAAAGCGCTCAATATTACCGACGTAGAATGTCATCCCAACGGCGATATTGCCGCGCTGCACAGCAAAGAAGGCGAGCGCGTTGAAGGCGACTTTTTTATTGATTGCACCGGTTTTCAATCATTGCTATTACAAAAAACCTTAGGGGTTAATTTTAAGTCGTTTAAAGATAACCTGTTTAACGACTCAGCAGTGGTCTGCCCTACTCCGGCGCAAACCGAGCTCCCGGTTGAAACCCGCGCTACGGCACTTTCTGCCGGCTGGGCATGGCAGATCCCGCTGACTAACCGCACGGGTAATGGCTATGTGTACAGCAGCGACTTTATCAGTGACGAACAGGCCGCCAGTGAATTGTGTCGCCATTTAGGCGTGGAAGAAGAGTCTGCAGCGTTACGTAAAATCACCATGAACGTTGGGCAGGTAGAACGCCACTGGGCTAAGAACTGCCTCGCCGTTGGCTTATCACAGGGTTTTATTGAGCCACTTGAAGCCACAGCGCTGCATCTGGTGCAAACCAGCGTAGAGATTTTTCTCGATCACGTTGATGAGGGCGGCTTTTCTGAGACGCAGCGCCGTGCGTATAACCAGCTCATCAGCGAACGATTCGAACGGGTGCGAGACTATATTGTGGCGCACTATCGCCTGAATACCCGCTCTGACAGCGAATACTGGCTGGCCAATCAAAATAACGAGAACCTGTCTGATTCCTTACTGCATTTGCTCAATGTCTGGTATCGCCGCGGCGACCTGGGCCAGGAAATTCAACGTCAACAGCTCGATTCTCATTTTGGTAATACATCATGGCACTGCTTACTGGCAGGTTACGGCGCATTCCCGCCGCTGGAAAAAGGCGCTACCGCCACAGATTTGTATAAACAAAATGAACTGGCTGCGTTCTTCGAAGGCTGTTTACTGAATTTTAAAGCGCAATAGCCCCTTATTGCAGTTCTGCCCGTCTCATTCGAGTTGTGGTTAATGGGTAAACCAATCGAATTCGCCTGTCTAAACGTACTAAGCTGACAATTCAAATCTTTTTGTACGTTTAGTAAGGATAACTGATGTCGGGAGACACACACCAGGCGAATCAACATACCGACTCGCCCTTAACCGAAGAAGAAGAGCAGGATATTCGTGAGCATCAGAGCTTAAATTCGGTCTCACTGTATGCGGTAACCCACCGCGAGGGTCTGGAAGAACTTAAGCGGCCCTTTATGTCACTTTGGTGGTCGGGTGTCGCAGCAGGCATCGGCATATCGACTTCGGTACTTGCCGAAGGGATTCTACACACCGTATTTGCTGGCTCAGACAGCCAGTTTGCACTGGAAAACCTTGGTTATACGGTGGGCTTTGTATTGGTTATCATGGGCCGGTTACAACTGTTTACTGAAAATACGCTAACTGTCATTTTGCCCTTACTGACCCATCGTTCGTGGCAAATGCTCGGTTGTCTGGGCCGGTTATGGGGAATCGTATTTGTGGCCAATATGGTGGGTACGCTGCTGGCCGCCTACCTGATGTACGGCCTGCATGCGGTGCCAACTGAGTATATCGAAGGTATGAATGCGATATCCCGGCATTATGCCGAGTTAGCATTTTCTGAGGCATTTTCTTACGGCATCATTTCAGGCTTTCTGATTGCTGCCATTGTGTGGATGAAGCCATCAGTGCAGGACGCTGCATTTTTCGTGATTGTGATGTTTACTTACCTGATTGCCATAGGCAATTTTACCCACGTGATTGCCGGGTCTACGGAGCTTTTTCTGCTGGCTATGCAGGGAGAAATTACTGTTGGTCATGCCGCTAACATCATATTTGCCACGTTATTAGGCAATATTGCTGGCGGTACCTGCCTGTTCGCTTTGCTGGCCCATGGGCAGGTTGCTCACGAGATTGAACCGGATTGATAAGCCCGGTCCAATCCAGGGGCTAAATCAGATGGTTTCGCCTAATTTAATTTCGTATGGCAGCGACATCGAGGTATTGTCACCAGACAACAGAAGTTTGGCGGCTTCCATTCCTTTCTCCACACTAGACTGACAGACGGTTGCCATGTAAGGGCGGGTCCGGGCGGCCTCTTCAATGCCGTCGAAGCCGGTGATCCGCAGTTCACCGGGAATATCAATCCCCATGGTGAGCGCGCACTGCAATAACTCAAGAGCAATTATGTCACTCATACACAGAATAACATCGGGTCGCGGCCAACTTTGTAACACTTCCCTGGCGGCCTGAACAGCATACATACCGGCGTTTTCCGGCAAGTTCCAGATCCAGTCGGTTGCCACTTCGATACCCATTTCTTTTAATGCTCGGCAGTACCCGTCCAGACGACGATAGGTAATGGATGACTCAGCGTCAAGCAACGGGCTGTCATAAATGCGGCAGGTGCTGGGCGAATCAATCAGACGCAGTCCGAGAATCGCCGCTCTATCGCCCGGTCTGAGGGCCGCTTTCGCAATTTCGTAGCTGGCCTTTTCGTTATCGATATTAATTGCCGGGCGGCCTTCGAGGTTAAAATCGACCGTGACGACTGGTTTACTTTGCTGATTTAACTGAGTGGATAAGGCGCCATTTCGCGGCGCGCCGTAACAGATAAACCCATCAACAAAATCCACCACATCAGTAATAGTGTCGGAGTCACCGGCATATAAAAGGAGGTGTTTCTGATTCTCACGCAGTACTCGCGATACGCCCTGAATAAAGGTGTTAGCAACCGGATCGGTTACCATGTAGTCGAGACTGTCAGCCAGTACCAGAGCAACGATGTTTGACTGTCCCTTACGCAGGATCTGGGCTGCGCGATTTGGGCCGGTATAACCAATCTCTTTACAGGCCTCGAGGATCTCGGTGCGTTTATTCGCTGATAACTGATCCGGGCGATTAAACGCATTAGAAATAGTCGCTGTAGAAACACCGAGCTGCTTAGCAACATCTTTTAAAGTAAGCTTTTTCATAACGTTATCAACTATTCCCAACCGAGCACATTGCTGCAATCTTCTAAATGTATCTTAAGACGCACTTAATTTCATTAAGTTTAAAAAAATGTTAAAAATAATTCTAGCATAAAACAAAAGGTTAAGCGTTCTAAATCGTTTAACCTTTTGTTTAAGGGCAAGCCAGTGTGGCTCGGGTGGGATACTAACTTAGCGGGTACCGAATATTTTGTCGCCGGCATCGCCCAGACCAGGCAGGATATAGCCTTTTTCATTGAGTCGATCGTCTATGGATGCGGTGTAAATATCAACGTCGGGATGCGCAGCTTCTACAGCCGCGATACCTTCTGGCGCTGCGACCAGAAACAGCCCCATTATTTTTTTACAGCCTTTTTGTTTCAGCAGGTCGATAGTGGCAATCAGCGTACCGCCGGTGGCCAGCATCGGGTCAACGATTAGCGCGGTCCGCTTATCGATGTTTTTTACCACTTTGTCAAAATAAGCAACCGGTTGCAGGGTCTCTTCATCACGATATAACCCCACCACGCTGATCTTGGCGTTGGGAATAAGGTTCAGCACTCCGTCGAGCATACCCAGGCCGGCCCGGAGTATAGGCACTACGGTAATTTTTTTGCCTTTGATGCTTTTAACTTTAAGGCTTTCACCGGTCCAACCTTTAATGTCTACCAGCTCAACCGGCAAATGGCGAGTGGCTTCGTAGGTTAACAGGTTGCCTACTTCGCCTGCCAGCTCCCGAAAATCCTTACTGCTGATGGCAGCTTCTCGCATCAGGCCAATTTTATGTTGAATAAGTGGGTGGGTGATTTCATGAATAGCCATAATGAACATGCCTGTGTGAAAACAATAGTTATGGCTATGGTACGACAAAACACTCACAAATTGTGAGTGTTTTGGGCGCTATATAAAGGGTTTACCGGTGGTTTACTGAATGGATTCCACCACCTGATTGCTGTGGCGGCTAAACATATCACGCACTTTTGACACCGACTGGCCACTTTTCAGGTTTACGACTACAGCATAGTGCTTAGCCTTAACCGCTTTGCGGACCACTTCGATTATCTGCGTGCGGTCAGGTCGCAGGCTCAGCAGACCTGCCACAAACAGGCCGATAAAAATACCCGGCGAAATAACCGCTATATAGGTTGCCAGCGGATTCTGCTGCGTGAGCGCAGGTCCGATATTAACCAGCAAATAAGCGGTAATCAGCCCTACCACAAGCCCTGCAGCGCCGAGCAGCAAGTGCGAATACCACATCATTTTACCCAGCGCCTTGCTGTCGCCTTCCAGCTTACGATTAAAGTCGCTGTCATCAGGTTCTATCAGCGTAACCTGCTGAGATTCTACGTCGGTGCCACGCACCACTTGTTCGATAGCTGTATTAGCATTGAGCTTTGAATCGAAGACCGATGCAATCTGCACCTGCTCCGCATTCACCAATTTTGTACGATAGTTTTGGTCAGACTCAGACATACTGTACCCCGTCTTTTTTCTTACATTCATTAAACAGGATACAATCTTTGCGCCAGGTTATAAGCTGCTGTTTTTGCTTACATAAACTAAGTGCACCACATAAAACCGTATAGAGAGCGTGCAATTATGGCAGGTACCCTGAAATATTTTCAGCAAAAAAACAGGGCGAAAGCGCCCTGTCAAAAAAGTGTTGATAATGTCCAAATTATCCGCACCTCGTGCTCATCACTAAAAAATAGCTACTCTCCGCTCTCACTGGTCGCCAGCAGGAAGGTTTCCGCTTTAACACATTTGCGCTCAAACTGACGCTGGCATTTACCAATTACTCGCAGGGTAATGTCAGATAGCGGAAACACTTTGCAGGCCAGCACCACGCCGGCAGCCTGTTCTTCTTCACTCACATGACAGCGGCTCATTTTTTTTGCCGTATACTCACCACTCTCAATCCGAATTTTGCAGATCCCGCAGCCGCCGCCCCGGCAGCCAACCGGGATCCCTTTACGTCCGAGGCGCGCCATGCCATCCAGCAACGACTCATTTGCACGACAGGAGTAGCTTTCCTGGGTGTTAAGAATGTCGATTGTATAGGTCATTATGCTCTCCCCTGCCCCGACGCGCTTTAATGTTGGTTATGCGCTAGCTTGCGCTCTGGCCTCGATTTCGGCTTTGCGGATTTCAGATGCCAGACTACCGGCGATGCTCCAATTCTCGGGCTCAACGGTATAGCAGTTGCCGCGGATATCGGCCTTATCAACCTTTAACGTAACTGCCAGCATATCAGTAAACTGTTCAGCAATGGCCTGGCGCTGCTCAAGGGAACGCCCTTTCATCACAATGAACTCAAAGAACGGGGCATTTTTCCCGCCTTTGCTTACCAGTTTGCCGCCCACACCAATTAAGTTTGGTGCGTGCAGATCGACAAACACGCGAATGCGATCAACCGGACTGTCCAGTACCTCGGCATAAATCTGCGTGGCCTGTTCAATCACCGACTCAATCTGGCCTTCGCTGATATCTTTGTCAGCAAGGTGAAATTTAACAATTGGCATAACACTACTCCCGATAAACAGGTTTTATGAACCTGAAAAAATCATTAATTATTAAATGCTTACTGATAAACGTCGCAAGCGTAGCTATAGCAAGCGCAGCAGTTTGTCCACGCCTACGGCAACCCTTTACGACGACCAGAGTCGAGCATAATCGTTGAGCCGGTCATGCCGATTGCGCGATCATCCAACAAGTTACACACTGCCCAGCCCACCTGTTCGGCGGTGGTAAACAGATGCACCGAGGACTCTTCCAATAACTCTTCCAGTACATCATCCACGCTTATACCGCGTTGCTCGGCTCGAGCCGCCGCCACATTGCGCAAACGGTCACTGTCGGCAGGGCCAGGCGCAATAGTGTGGGCACTGATGCCGTGGCGGCCATAGGCCAGCGAAAGCTGGCGCATAACATTGACCAGTGCGGCATTCGCCACGCCGGCAGACGCGGCATATTCAGTCGGCTCAAGGCCATAATGCCCGCCGATGGCGACTATGCGCGCGTTGTCACTAAAGTGTTCATCGGCAGCACGACTCAGACGTAAGATGCCGCCTACTTTAATATTGACCGCATCCACCATGGCTGCTGTGGGCGCTTTCAGAATGCCCCCGGCAACGGCCACACCAGGGCCATGCACCACCATTTTTACCGGACCGGTAATGGCAGATTTAATCGCCTCAATGGCGCTATCCTGGCTGATATCAGCCTGCACCACACTAACGTCACTAAATTGTTCAGTTAAACTAGCCAGCGAGTCGGCGCTGCGGCCAACGGCCAGAACATGCAGGCCGTTGTCGATAAGTTGTCGGACGATTTCCACGCCGAAGGTACCGGTTGCACCCACAACGATGGCAAGATTTTTATCAGGCATAATGTACCTTTTTAAACAGCTTCTTTTAACAGGCCTTTCTCTTTGGCCAGCGTCATAGCGGTATCCTGGATCATGTCTTCCTGACCACCGATCATCTTCTTACGCCCCAGCTCAACCAGAATATCCCGGGCTGATAAACCGTACTTCTCGGCCGCCTTTTTGGCATGCAACAGGAAGGTTGAGTAAACCCCGGCATAACCTAACGTCAGCGAGTCACGGTCGATGCGAACCATATGGTCCATCATGGGGGTAATGATGTCTTCGGCGATATCCATCAGCTTGAACAGATCCAGGCCGGTAGGAATACCCATTCGCTCAAGCACAGCAGCGAGTACTTCTAATGGCGTATTACCTGCGCCAGCACCAAGTCCGGCAACAGACGCGTCAATGCGAGTAGCACCGGCTTTAATTGCCGCTACCGAATTCGATACGCCCAGCGCCATGTTGTGATGGCCATGGAAACCAATTTCGGTCTCTGGCTTAAGTTCACCGCGCAGACGGCTAATCACTTCAGTGACATCTTCCGGCAGCATAAATCCGGCTGAGTCAGTGATGTATACGGTATTGGCACCATAAGACTCCATTAGCAATGCCTGCTCAGTAAGCCCCTTTGGCGTATTCAGGTGCGACATCATTAAAAAGCCGGAGGTATCCATGCCTAGTTCACGCGCAAAAGCGATGTGCTGAGGTGAGGTGTCAGCTTCGGTACAGTGGGTAGCAACGTGAACGCTGCGCGCGCCATTGTCGTGGGCCGACTTCAGTTCTTTCATAGTGCCAAGGCCAGGAATAAGCAGTACCGAGATAATGGTTTGTTTTACTGCCTCTGCTACCGCACTGATGTACTCTTCGTTGCTGGCAAGGGCAAAGCCATGCTGCAGCGAATTTCCGCCTAACCCGGCGCCATGAGTAACCTGAATGTAGGGTACACCAGCGTCGTCCATCGCTTTTGCGACTTTAACCATTTGTTCTACACTGATTTGCTCCTTTTTAGCGTGCATACCATCGCGCAGACACATGTCATGTAAGATAATGTTTTTGCTCATTACGCTGCCTCCACCGGGGTTAACGTGATAGTGCCGTTGGCAATTTCTTCGGCAAACATTTCTGCGGTGCGGGTAGCCGCCGCCGTCATAATGTCGAGGTTACCGGCATATTTCGGCAGGTAATCACCCAGACCAGCGACTTCCATAAACACCGCCACTTTGTTGCCTTCGAAAGTCGGGCCATTCACCAGCTTGTAACCGGGCACGTATTTCTGAACCTGTTCAATCATCTTCAGTACTGAGTCGCGGATCGCCACTTCGTCGGGTTCGCCTTCGGTCAGGCAGTAAATGGTGTTACGCATAATGATCGGAGGATCAGCGGGATTGATTATGGCCAGCGCCTTGCCTTTTTTCGCACCACCCACTTTTTCAATGGCATTGGAGGTGGTATAGGTAAATTCGTCCAGGTTGGCGCGGGTACCCGCACCAATGGATTTACTCGACAGGCTGGCAATAATTTCGGCGTATTCCACGCCCTGTACCTGTGCTACCGCGTTAACAATAGGAATGGTTGCCTGACCGGCACAGGAAATCATATTCACATTCATTTCCTGCTTGTCGGCATGCTCTTTCAGGTTGACCGGCGGTACACACAGCGGACCGATCGCCGCCGGGGTGAGGTCAATCATCATCACCCCTTTGGCATTTAACTTACGGCTGTTTTCCGCGTGTACATAAGCACTGGTGGCATCAAAAGCAATTTGAATACCGTCTTCTTCCACATGAGGAAGCAGTCCGTCCACGCCTTCGGCAGTGGTTTTCAGCCCCATTTTTTTAGCCCGGGCCAGGCCTTCGGATTCAGGGTCAATACCCACCATCCAGACCGGCTCCAGCCACTCGCTGCGCATCACTTTATACATCAGGTCGGTACCGATATTGCCCGAACCAATTAACGCACATTTAATCTTTTTCATTGCTATTTCCCCTCTGCATTCAGTGGTTGTTGGGCTGCCTGCTGAGCCTGACTGCGCTCTTTCATGGTCATTCCGGACACGAAAAAGTCGTGTTCACCGTGTTCAGTTATAAGGATCCGCACTGACTCACGTTTAACGCCCAGCGACGATACCAGCGCGTCGGTAACGGCTTTGGCGGCATTGCATTTTTGTTCTTCCGTTCGCCCTGTCATGAGGTGCATTTCGATTATTGGCATGGTTGTTCTCCGTTCAATTAGCGGGTTTATTCGAAACGCAGACTAACGCTGCCCAAATCCTGATAGCGTGCAATCACGTTGTCACCAGGTTTCACCGCCACGGCAGCGGTAATTCCGCCACTCATCACAAAGCTTCCGGCTGGCAGGGTTTCACCCATGTCATGCAGAATATTGACGACCATGGCCACCGCATCGGCCGGATGACCCATTACCGCAGCAGAAGAGCCCATTTCAACAATTTCGCCGTTAAGCTCCATGGCGACACCAATACCATCGACTTCGATATCATCAACGTAACGTGGACGACCGCCCGCCACAAAACGGGCTGATGAACTGTTATCTGCAATCACACTGGGTAAATCGAACTTAAAGTTTTCATAGCGCGAATCGATGACCTCAACGGCTGGCATCACAAAATCGGTTGCCGCCAGTACATCGGCGCGCGTGCAGGCCGGGCCGCTCAGGTCGGCCTTGGTGACAAACGCCACTTCGCATTCCACCCGGGGATGCACCATATCGTGGGTACTGATGGCGGTATTTTCCGGCCGTGACATGGCATCGGTTAAAAAACCAATTGACGGTTTATCCACGCCCATCTGAACCATTTTGGCTTTTGAGGTTAAGCCTGCTTTCCAGCCAATCAGCTTCTCGCCTTGCTCTATGAACCGGGCACGCAGGGCATTCTGCACAGCATAGCCGTCTTCAATGGTCATTTCTGGGTATTCGTTGGTGAGTTTTGCGATATCATTCGCACGGCGCTGAGCACCTTCCACTCGCTCACAGAAACGGATAATTTGTTCTTGGGTTAAGCTGGTTTTCATACTTTTGTGCTCCCGGCAAAATTCACTTTACAACCACCCACGCCGGCGATGTAACACTCCAGTTCGTCACCATCGGTAACGGGTACCAGGGCAGACTGTGAGCCGGACAGGATCACCTCGCCTGCTTTAAACGGAATACCAAGTTCACCCAGAGTATTGGCCAGCCAGGCCACCGCGTTAAAAGGCGAGCCTTGTACTGCTGCGCCCACACCGGTAGAGAACAGCTCACCATTTTTGTACAGGGTCATACCTGCCATGGTGATATCCACCTTGCGGGGATCGGCTTTGATGTTACTGACCACATACACACCGCAAGAGGCATTGTCGGCCACGGTGTCCTGAATTTTGATTTTCCAGTCGGTGATCCGTGAGTCGACAATCTCGAAACACGGGCTCACATAATCGGTGGCACGGATCACGTCTACCGCAGTAATGCCCGGGCCAATCAGGTCTTCTTTGAGCACAATGGCCAGCTCCGCTTCTGCTTTAGGCTGAATAAGCTCGTTAAGGTCGATAGTTTCGCCTTCCTGGTACACCATTTTGTCGGTGAGCTGACCAAAGTCTGGCTGAAAGACGCCGAGAAAATCCTGTACCGCTTTGCTGGTGACGCCAATTTTTTTGCCTACAATTTTCTCACCGGCGTCCAGGCGACGCTGGATATATTGCAACTGAATCTCGTAAGCCTGCTCTAAAGTAATATCCGGGTGTTGCTCGGTAAACGGCACCAGCGTGTTGCGTGACACCATGGCCTCATACAACGCATTACCTAGTTTTTTAATTTGTGAATTATCCATGTCTGACCGCTCCTATAGCTTCACGCAAACGTTACGCAGCTCGGTGTAGAACTCCAGGGAATGCACGCCGCCTTCACGGCCTATACCGGACTGCTTGGTGCCACCAAATGCGGTGCGTAGATCGCGCAGGAACCAGCTGTTTACCCAGCAAATGCCCACATCGATTTTGGCCGCCATACGGTGTGCCCGCGGCAGGTCTTTGGTCCAGATGGTGGTTGCCAGGCCGTAATCAGTACTGTTTGCCAGGCCTATCACTTCTTCTTCGCTGTCGAAGGGGCGAATGTGACAACAAGGGCCAAAAATCTCTTCTTTTACTACAGCGGCGTCATCGGCTAAATCAGTCCAGATAGTCGGCTGGATCCAGTGACCGTTTTTGAGCGCTTCTGGTACCTCGGGTACACCACCACCGGTGATCACCGTGGCGCCTTCCTCTACCGCTTTTTTATAGTAAGACAGGACTTTATCCTGATGCTCTTTACTGATTAAAGGGCCGTAGTTAACGCCTTCGTCGGTGGGCTTACCGTAATTAACCGCTTCGGCCTTTTCTTTCAGTGCGGCCACGAACTTGTCGAAAATCGGGCGCTCCACATACACCCGCTCGGTACCTAAACACACCTGCCCGGAGTTTAAGAAAGACGAGCGGGAGATGCCTTCAATGGCTTTATCAAAGTCGCAGTCGGCAAATACGATACCGGCATTTTTACCCCCCATTTCAAAAGACACATCGCGGGTGCCTTCGGCAGCGGCCTTCATGATGGCGGTACCGGTGCGGGTTTCACCGGTAAAGGTAATGGCATCAACGTCTTTGTGTTCGGTAAGGAATGCACCAGCTGAATCCGGGCCGAAACCGTTTACCACGTTATAAACGCCTTTGGGTACGCCCACTTTATTCATTACTTCACCCAGTAGTACGGAGGTCAGTGGGGTTTCTTCTGATGGCTTGACTACCACGGTATTTCCGCAGGCCAGTGCCGGGCCGACTTTCCAGGTCATCAGCATGAACGGCGCGTTCCACGGGCTGATAACGCCAATTACGCCTTTAGGTGTGCGAACACCGTAGTTCAGTGCGCCTGCGCCATCCGGCGTGTCGAGCATAAAACTCTCGGTGGGGACATTTTTGATAGTATCAGCGAAGATTTTGAAGTTGGCCGCGCCGCGAGGAATAAAGACATGGCGCATAACATTAGAAGGCTGACCGGTATCGGCCATTTCGGCTTCCACAAAATCTTCAAAGCGGCGGGTGATTTCATCAGCCACTTCATACAGCATTTCCACCCGCTGATTAGTGGTAAAGGTAGACCATTCGCCTTGCAGCGCTTCTTTGGCCGCCAGTACGGCTTCATTAACGTCACTACGTCCTGCTTCGGCAATGCTGGCGATAACTTCGCCGGTCACCGGAGATACTTTGTCAAAGCGCTTGCCATCTCTGGCTGCGACAAACTCTCCGCGGATAAAATTTTCTACTTGGCGCATATCGGACTCTCACTTTAGGCTACGCAAGCCCTTAAATTAATATTTACAACTCAATAACACTTAAAGTCAGTGTAAATTCCCAACACCATACCGTCTAATACCATTTGAAAGACAACTTAATACTTTAAAGGTATAACTATATTTCTCTTCCAAATAGCCCTGCTAACCGCCTTCTGGCCACTGAAAACAAAATGCCGCAAGGCGCCTGCCCGGGCGGGCGCAGCACACATTGCGGCACTATTTATAACAACCGTCTAAAACAACCACTCATAACAACTAAACAACCATTGATGGTGATAAAGTCTACGCAAATGCGTATCACTTCCCTGAGACACAAATCAGATATTTTTAAACAGCGGACTGCGCACCTGCTGTGCATCCGCGGCGGAAATAAACTTCTCCGTATAAATATCCCGTTCAAACAGGCGCCCCTGCATTAAGGTATTGATACAGGCATCAATCATCAGCGGTGGCCCACAGAGATAAGCCTTATTGCCACTGAAGTCGCCATTAAACGCACGCTGAGCGGCTTCGTGAACAAAACCCACCTCTCCCTGCCAGACGCCATCGTCACCGGCATCAGACAGCGCCGGAATATAAGTAAAGTTGGCGTACTTTTTAGCCAGGGCTAGAAACTCGTCGTGATAATAAAGTTCTTCCCGGGTGCGCTGACCGTAGACCAGTGTGATCGGATGCTCGCAACCTTCTTCAAGCAGTTCCATTATCATCGAACGGGGACTGGATAGCCCCGAACCACCCGCCATAAATATCATGGGCATGTCGGCTGATTTTTTCACAAAGAAGCGTCCGTAGGGTCCGCTAAAGGTTATGTCATCGCCCTCTTTGAGCTCATCGTGAATATAGGCCGTTCCCACGCCGCCGGGAACCTTACGGATATTCAGCTCAATTTCGCCAGGCTCCGCTGGTGTGCTGGCAATCGAGAAAGCCCGGCTGCCAATATCGTCCGGCAGATTAAGGTTGATGTACTGACCCGCCTGAAACTCAATACCATCGGCATCTGCTATCTTCAGCCAGATACCTTTAATGGTGGGGGTTAACTCTTCGATGCGGCTTACCGTGCACTGATAGTCCTGCACCGGCAGGTTACGGGAGTCAGGATCTTCCTCAATCTCCGCTTCGATCACCAAATCACTTTCCGGGATCGCACAGCACGCCAGACATTTATTTTCATCGCGCTCAAAATCCATTAAGGCAAAACTGGAGGCTTCACCGTGATCGACTTCGCCGTCCAGCACATCAATCTTGCAGGTTGCACACAACCCGTGGCAGCAGGCATGGGGCAGGTAAATCCCCGCCCGCAGCGCGGCATCCAGAATGGTCTGCTCTTCCTCTACCTCAATGGTTTGTCCCAATGGCTCAATGGTTACTTCAAAGCTCATGGTTATTCTCCCTGAGGCGGAACCAGTGTCGACAAGCCAGGGGTTTTAAAGCAGAATTGCTCTTTATGCACCAGGCCATTTTGCTTAATTGTTTTATTAAAGTCGGGCGTCCATGGTTCACCACTTTTGGTCCACTCAATAGCGTCCCAGTCAATCTTGTCGAAATCGGGATCCGGCTGCATAAGTGGCTTTAACTGCTGTTCAATAATGTCACCCAGTTTCTGATCCGGCGCACCAAACAACATAAAAGGCGCCGCCATCAGCATGTGATGATCCCAGCATGCAAATAACAACTGATGACCATAGTAATTTTCTACCCGGTCTCGCGACGGGAACTTGTACTCGCCATTTGCTACAACTGCCATAATAATTCTCCTGTTTACACCTGACTATGCAGGCTTATATCGCCCGGCATTCCCGGGCGATGCTTTAATTTTGATTAGTCGGTTGAAACCTGCTTACGCCATTTCTCGAAGTTCGCTTTGTCTTCAGAGTTGGCATATTCACCAGAAGCCGTTGGCTCCAGGCTTGCCCACTCCATCCACGCGGCCAGGTCGCCTTTTAACGGTTCCTGCATCATAGACGGCATAGGTAACCAGGCCTGAACATATTTCTCAGGTTCCTGCTCAAACACATGCTGACAGCCATCCGAACAGAAGTGATATTTCTCGCCTTCGTATTCTGTTTCGCGGTGCGCCAGTTGCGTTGGATCATCCGGCTCAGTAAACAGACAAGGTAACTGACAGGTCTGACACAGCTTGGGTAAACCAAAGTTATTGTACTCACCACCGTTTTCTTTCTGCGCAATGGCGTATTCCCAGCGCGGCAGGTAGTATTTTTCAAACGTAGTCGGGTATTTTTCTTTCAGCCACTCAATGTCGCTGGCAGTCGGTGTCCAGGAATGGAACGCCGTACCAAATTTCCACTGATACAGGCCCAGCATAATCTGGTGCGAAGTGTGATCGATTGACTTTTCAACGTCGTCCCAGTGCATCGGTGGTTTAATGCCGTAGCGAGCCAGATCGCGGAACAGTGCGTTACCATTTTCCACGCCATAGATATTCCACGCTTCGCGCCATGACATCACGCGTTTAGGCAGCATGTAATCCATCATGGCCGCAACCAGGGTTAACAGGCGGCAACCACGCCAGAACCATTTGTCGATCCATTTCTGCACAATTGGAATATTGTCCGGATCCTGCTCGAGCATAAACTTGATACATTCCAGACCCAGTGTCATATGACGGGCTTCGTCTGACTGTGCCGAGAAACCAAAAGTACAGGTGGCCATATCACCGTTGTAGGCAGCGCCTGACATAAACGGCACGAACAGCAGGTTGGTCAGTACGTACTCGAATGAGAAACCAATGGCGATCAGGAACTCAAATGGCCCTGCCGACATGGCATCGTCAAAGAATGAACGGGCTACTGAGGTGTACCAGATCCGGTCACGCTGATTGGCAAAATCTTTAAAGCCGTTGTAGAACTTGTTGTAGTTCGACATAGCGTGAACCTGGGTTTGTGCATGGCGGATTTCGTCAATCGACTGCATCTGACAAGCCACCTGTGGACCGACGCCGGCAAACTCACGTCCAACCCGGGCAAAACCACGGTGAGACGCATATTCACCCGGACTAATGCTCTGCAGGAACAACTTGATTGCGGTTAAGTACCGCGCATCCGTCACATTCAGATGGCCGTTGTTTTGCGCGTGGGCATCGATGATTGCATAATATTTACGCTCTTTTTCGGCCTGATACTTCCAGTACGCATCCATGGTCAGGCGGAACGGATCTTCCCACTTGGACCAGTCGTGAACCTTAATGCCTTCGTAATCCACATAAGGGTAGATTTCTTTTTCGTCGCGATAGCTTGGCTCCCAGGCCAGATCGCGGGTCATTAAGCGATACTTCTCTTTTACGTTAAGTTTCTTCGGGGTCTTTTTAATATCCACGATAGTCTCCTAGCTGTTCCAGGTGAGTGTCAGAGCGTCTTCGTCTTCATCGACGTTGCCGCTGAGCGTGATTAAGTTAATGTTGAGTTCCTGCATATCGAACTCACGGCCAATTTCTTCTTCAATGGTTTCGCGACGCACCACCAGGTGGCCTTCGGCCTGTACCTTCACCATAGCTGGCTCGTGTACCACTTCGGCATCCGGGTTATCCTGCTCAATGGCTTCCACAATCGAGCGGGTCTCTTCATTGGCCTGTAAAATGATAAATACTTTAGACATCTTGATTCCTACTTAAACAAACCGGCTTTTTTAGCGCGCTGTAATAATTCGTCGTGAGCTTCACTAACCAGTTCGTCGGCCTGATTACCTGCAACCGCTAACCCTGCCACTGGCAGCAATACCGAGGTAAAGTGATTAGCGGCGCTGTCGATCCACTCTTCCAGAACCGCTTTGTTCTCTGCAGATTCAGACGCCATAGTTTTGATCACCGAGTCCACCCACCGTTTGGACTCCAGATACCAGTTAGTCATGAACTGGGTAAGGATTGAAATGCCTGAACCACCCTGCTCAACCAGGTTCTGGTCGACAATGCGCTGATACACCAGCGGATAAAGCAGGCCATCCAGCACAAAGTTTTGTTTAATGAATACTTCCACCGGATCGCGCACACACATCAGATCTTCCAGTGAGCGGCGCAGCGGTTGCCAGGCATCGCTGTCCATCCAGTCCTGCTTTGCTGCTTCGAGGGATTCCACATCTCCAATCATCAGGCCAAGACGAGACAGGTACTGGGCAATGCCTAAATTATCCATCGCGTGATAAACACAGGGCTGGGTAAACACCGTGCCATAACCGTAGCCGCAAACCAGGGTGTTATTCATGTTGGCCGCGTAATTGGCATGGCGCAACGGAATGAGTAGGTCCTGCGCCACAGCCAGAACCGGGTCCGGCATGCCTTCAATCAGGTTCAGCGACTCAACCGTCTTGAAATTAGACTCCATGGTCTCCTGTTGCTTGGCACGATTCAGCGTGTAGGTGCTGTAATAGAACTGACGGGGATCTTTTAAGTCATACCAGTCGTTCATGCGAATTTTGCTTAAATTCGGATCGTAAAGCTCCTGCTCTGGCGCCCAGGTCGGGCGATAATGCAGATTCTCTTCGGCCTGCAGGTCATAGCTGGCTTCCTGATACCGCGATGGGATTTTCTTATCGCCAAAGCGCTTCTTTAAATGGCTAAAGGTCTGATTTTTCTGTTCAATATTGACCGTTTGTACATCGATTTGCATAATTCTTTCCTCTAAACTTGCCTATCTACTCGTCACGAAAGTGGTGGGTAGCGTCGTGGAGACTCCACTGGAATGCATTCTTTTCTTCATCGTCGGAGGGAGCCGCTTCCTCATCGAGGAATGTCACCTTTTGTTCTTCACAAAACTTTTCAAAGTCCTGCTGTTTAAGCACCATTTCCAGTGCCACCTCCGGCTGGCCTACACTAAACTCAAACTCCACAAATCCGTCGTCTCGTTTGCCTGTCACACGCACGTAATGTAACGAGGTGTCGAACTGCTCTTTCGGGGCCGCAATACTGTCGTTCATGATTTGTCCTTCCAGGTTTGCCGTTAGCTCACTATCGTCAGGAAGCTCTCGTGCAGCTTACGCTGCGGGTAATCGAGCCCCTGCGCGAAGTTATCCCAGGTCCAGGTAATGGTTTCGTAATCAGGGTAAGGGTGATAACCGCCCATAAACGTTTCAAAACGGTTACCGGAAGGATCCCAGGCATAAATGGTACAACCACGAGTGATGCCGTGACGCGTGGGGCCAATGTCCACGGCCACTTTGTTCATCGACATAATGTCACCAGCACGCAGCACACGTTCCCAGCTTTCCATCAGGAATGAAGTGTGATGCAGCTTGCCAGGCTCCGGATATTCAACAAAGGCTATATCGTGAACTTTGTGCGAGCAGGACAGCCAGATAGCCGCTTCTGACTCGTTATCTTCAGCCAGTACACGCTCAACCAGGAAGAAACCCAAAACATCTTCAAAAATGGCCTTCACTTTAGCGATGTCTGGCCCGTACAACAGCATGTGGTCCAGGCGTACCGGCGCAATACCGTGCTCACTCTGGGTGTACCAGGGGGCCGGGTTAATCAGGCCCATACCGTTGCCCACTTTGGTTTTCTCTGCGTAAAGCTCAAATTCGTGGCCGGATGGCAGCGTGAAGCGGACCCGCTCACCGGTTTCAAGTAAATCACCGGCTTCAAGACGGCGGGTTTCTACACCGTAAGCGTTCAAATCTTTCTCAAGCTTATCGAGGGTGGCAGTATCGAGTACTTTGAAGCCTACGAAATCAACACCTGCCTGCTCGGCCTCACGAATGATATAACTGTTGTGGTCCTGCTCATCCCAGCACTTGAAATAAACCCGTCCCATGTCATCACGACCGGTTTCAACGAGTCCCATTACATCACTGTAAAACTTAACCGCTTCATCCAAATCTAATACCCGTACAGCTACATGTCCTGGACGTAATACACCTGTCATCGCCATAATCTGTTCTCCACTATGAGCTTCTAAGCGCCCTTGAGCGCAACAATCCATTAACTTAATACAGGTATCATGCCAACATTTTATCTTATTGTTTTAATTGATATTTATATATTTCATGTAAATTTTTAGCGATTTTAATTAACGTTTGCATAACGCATTTGTTAGTTTGATGTTGTGCCCTTACAATTTTGTAAGGTTGGTAATGCGGGGTGACGAATAACCAGAATGCCATTGGCATGTCTCAGTATGAGGAATGCTACGGATAGCGAGACTGAAATGAATCACGGAGAGGTTTGTTGCTATATTCCCAACTATGTCGTCGGCGACTCCAACAAAACGGTATAAACAATTTCCTTTGTTAACCGCTAGCAATACAGGCAAAAACCTATCTTAAATGATCACTACCTACTGAAGCAGGTGGTTAGGATTAAAAATAAAATGAGTGAATAAAAACCGTTGCCGGCAGTTAACCATTTAATTAAATCAGGAAGGGAACACCGAAACGAGCTGATCAAATGATCAAATGATCAAACCCGCCCGGTGGGGTTGGGACTGTTTTAATCTGGCTTCAGCGCGGTTTTTCGTTGACCCGGTAAGCCAACTGCCGGCGGGTAACGCCAAGATATTGCGCCGCATGAGTCAGGTTACCTTTCGCTTTTCTTACGGCGGCCTCGAACAGTTGCTGTTCGTGGCTGGCTAAATCAAACTCGCCTTGCTCAAGCAGCTTATCGTAAAACTGGGTATCCATTTCCGGTATTGCACTGAGCGGCTTAACCAGCCCTTGCTCATCAACTTCACTAATACGTTCCTGGGTATCCTCTAAATCCGGCGGGCTGACAAACAAATGCTCCAACTCAATTAAGCCGCCATCCGTTGCCAGCAGTACACCGCGTTCAATCACGTTTTCCAGCTCGCGCACATTGCCCGGCCATTCATAGCGTGTCAGCACCTGCATTGACTGGCCTGACAATCCTGTCAGGCGCTTTTGGTAGCTGGCAGAAAAGCGCTCTATCATGGCGTTGCAAAGGATAAGAATGTCTCCCCGTCGTTCTCTTAAAGGCGGAATGTTGACCGGGTAGGTGGCAATACGGTAATACAGATCGGCCCGGAACTGACTGTCTTTAATGGCTTGTTGAAGGTCAACATTGGTCGCGGCAACCAAACGCACATTCACCCTACGCACCTCATCATCGCCGAGTCGTTCTACTTCACCGGTTTGTAATACCCGCAGGAGTTTAACCTGCGCCGATAAAGGCAAATCACCTAACTCATCCAAAAACAAGGTACCGCCATCGGCGCGCTCAAAGCGCCCTGGGCGGGATTCCTGAGCGCCAGTATAGGCCCCTTTTTTCACCCCAAAGAGTTCCGCTTCAATCAATTCATGGGGAATTGCCCCGCAGTTGACGGCAATAAAAGGCTTTTCGCTGCGACTGCTGTGCTCATGTAACCAACGGGCAAAGACCTCTTTACCCACGCCAGTCTCGCCAAGCAACAGCACGTTAATTGGCGAATCCGCCGCTCGCTTCAGCAAGTTCAGGGCACTGGTAAATTCGGGCGAGGCGCCCACCAGGCCATCGGTATCATATTTTACCTGACGCTTACCACGCAGCTGGCTAAGTTCTTTTTCGATTTCCCGTAATGACGGGCTGAGCGGATCGTCACGAAATAATTCAATATAGTTCTCATCATCCCAGCAGTCTGCGGGTTTGCCTACAATCTTGCAGTGATGATCGCCCTTACACATGCATTCAATTTCTTTAAACACAATAAAACGGCGGAAAAAGCGGCTGGTATAGCCTGACGCATATCCCACTATAGTCCAGCAGGCAGCTTCTTCAGATAAGCCCAGCGACTGCAAATGCGCTTCGGCTTCCCAGGAGTTCTCAACGATGACTTCGCCAAAAAACCGCCCGGTTTCCCAGTCGATTTCAGCTTCGGTGATGTGCGAGCGCACGTGCCCTTCAAAGGCATGCAGCTCAGGCCCAATGCGAAACACATCGTAGTTATTTTTGTTATCTGCCAGCTTGTGGGCCAGGTCGGCATCCTGCTCGCCAGCAACAAAACCAATACGGATGAGCATCCGCTTGGCGGACTCTGCGTCAAGGTAATCAAATAACTTGGTGCGCATTTCCATCAGCGCTTTGGCATGAAATAACAACAAACGGCTTTCGCCCAGCCAGATCTTCCCTGTTTCCTGGTTAAAACGGAGTTTAGAGCGAAGGTCGAAACGATCGACTACTTCTTTTTCTTCCTGCGCTATTTGTTGATCTGCAATCATACTACTGTCCAACAACAGGGGGTATGGGGCCATCTCTGGCCCATCATACCCCTTTAATTCCAAAAGTGTTAACACTTTAATTACAACGTAATTTCAATTAAGCAAAATACTTACCATTACCGCAATTTATGTTTAAGCACTTCTCTGCCTGGCTGCTCCTGGCATTAAAAACCTTGCCAGCGCTGGCAACAGTATCAGTGCCCCTAACATGTTCCAGATAAACATAAAGGCTAGCAGGATCCCCATGTCAGCCTGAAATTTAATCGGTGAGAACACCCAGGTCGCTACGGCAATGCCCAGGGTAATACCGGTCAGAACCACCACTTTGCCGGTAAACAATAGTGCGTCGTAGTAAGCGTCTGAAAGCGACTTACCATCCTGCAAACGGGACTTCATTACAGTGAGAATATACAACGCGTAATCCACACCAATCCCTACACCCAGGGCGATAACCGGCAACGTTGCCACTTTCACGCCGATGTTTAACCACACCATTAAAGCCTGACATAAAATAGAAGTCAGCATCAGTGGCAGAATGGCACACAACACCGCGCGCCAGGAGCGGAAGGTAATAAAGGCAAGAATGATCACGGCACTGTAAACATACAGCAGCATTTGTGTATTAGCCTTTTCCACCACGATATTGGTAGCCGCCTCAATCCCTGAATTACCTGCAGCATTTAAGAACTGGAATTTTTCAGTATTGTATTGTTTGGCAAAGGCTTCCACGGTCTGCACCACTTCATTGAGAGTGTCAGACTTGTGATCCTCCAGATAAGCGAAAATGGTCAGCAGGTCACAGTTCTGATTAAACATCTCTCGTGGTGCCCGGGTAATAATGGCATTGAGCATGCCCTGAGAACGGGGAATGCCGTACCACTTGAGATTACCTTCGTTCATTCCGGCATTAGCCACCTTGGCCAGACCGGCAAGTGAAGACGTAGTCACCACTCCCGAAAGTTGCCGTAATTCCTGCTCCAAAGCATCCACCGCCATCAGCGTATCATAATGGGCACAGGCGTACTGCTCTGTCTTAACCATCACCACATACACGTCCGAACTGGTAGTATAGTTTGCAGTCATAAAGGCATTATCAAGGTTATAGCGAGAGTCCGGACGCAACTCCGGCGCACCCTGATCGGTATCACCGATTTTTACATTGGCGCTGATCATACTGCCACCGACGCCTAGAATTATCGCCCCGATAACAGTTACAGTGGCGTACTTCTTCCGGGTAAACAGATCCAGGAATGCCCACAGCGGATGCTTGCTGTGTGAAACGTCCGCTTCATCCCTTAACTCTGCATGGATGCTGCGTTTTGCGGCAGACTGGGCAACCCCGGTGTAAGACAGTAGCACCGGTAGCAAAATCAGGTTGCTGAAAATGAGTACGGCGACACCGATACTGGCAGTGACAGCCAGGTCCTGGATGACCGGAATATCAATGACCATCAGTACGGCAAAACCAACGGCATCAGAAATAAGCGCAGTAATGCCAGCCAGGAACAGGCGACGGAAGGTATAACGAGCCGCCAGTAACTTATGAATTCCGCGACCGATATCCTGCATAATACCGTTCATCTTTTGCGCGCCATGACTCATGCCAATGGCGAACACCAGAAAAGGTACCAGTATCGAATACGGATCCAGCTCATAGCCAAGAGTCGGTAATAAACCCAATAACCAGACCACGGCAATCAGCGAACAACTCACCACCAGCAACGTACTGCGAATACAACGGGTGTAAATAAACAACACCACGGTGGCAATACCAATAGTGATCGCAAAAAACACCAGTACCTGTTTTAGCCCGTCGATTAAATCGCCCACCACCTTGGCAAAGCCGGTGATATGTATCTCAATACCGTCTTTCTGATATTTCGCTCTGAGCTCTTCAAGCTTTGCCGAGAACGCATGGTAATCCAGTTGGTTGCCTTCGTGATCCATTTCCCGCAAAGGCACCAGAATAATACTGGAAGCATAGTTGCCAGAAACCAGTTGCCCCACCTCACCAGAACGCTCGACATTTAACCGTACCTGATCCAGGGATGCCTGGGAACCGTCATAGTCATCCGGAATAACCGGCCCACCATCGAGTCCTTCTTCGGTTACGCCGGTCCAGCGTACCGAGGGCGTCCACAACGACTTCATAAACGGCCGCTCCACCCCAGGCATCAGGAACAATTCGTCATTTAATTCGCGCAGTGTTTCCAGGTACTGGGCATCAAAAATGCTGCCTTCAGTATTGTGCACGGCTATCCGTAAAGCATTACTGGTATCCGATAGTTGTTTGCGGTTATCCAGAAAGTTAAGAATATACGGATGATTGCTGGGGATCATTTTTTGAAACGCAGCACTTAAGGTAAGTTGCGTTGACTGATAGCCCAAAATCCCGGTCACTACCAGGCATAACAAAATAATGATTGGCCTGAAATTAAAAATGGCCCGTTCCAGAACGCGTCCGGAACTGGTATCGAAGTCTTCGAGATGACGAATTAGGGTTTCGCCCTGTGTATGTTTAGTCATTATCGCGCTCCCCTACTCACCAGATTGTCGTCACTAACCGGATGCGAACCGCGCGCGGTTGCAACGGCATAGCCGCTTTGCGATTGAATAATATCGGTGATACCACCAAAGGGTGCCTGGCCCATCAGGCTGAAATTTTTTGCCGAGTCGGCACTGATAAACAGTTGTCCGCTTTGGTCCGCCAGCATAATCTGACCGTCAGAGCCAACCAAACCACTGGTCAGCGTGACTTCGGACCCCAGTTTCACCCGTTTCCAGCGACCTTTACCTTTACTCTGACGCCATACGTTACCGCGCAGGCCATACAACAGGCGGGTGCCGTCATCAAGCAGCAGACCATCAAAAAAGCTGCCGTAGTAAGGCGTGTCGAGCTTCGTGAAAGTGTCGTCATCATCTGCAGAGGTAAATACCGCCGCCTGTTCACCTAAGATAATCAGTTCGTCATTGGAGCGAACCACCTTGTACAGGTGTTTGCCGGCAGGGTTTGGTAGCCGGGCAATTATCGAATACCAATTATCACCACCGTCATTGGTGGCATAAGCCAGGCCATAAGCACCGATTGCCCAGCCATCAAACTGATTAGCAAAGAAGATATCCAGAATAGGCTTATCCGCTCCTTCCTTAATCAGATACCCTGCATTACGTTTAGCGCGCTCGCCGCGTTCATCACCGGCTGCTACCAGCGATTCGGCTTCAGCCATGGCAAGTTGTGCGGCCTGATAACCATCCAGTTGTACCTGCCAGGTATTACCACCATCGGTTGTCGCTAAAATCACGCCGCTATGACCGGCTGCCCAGCCATTTAACGGGTCGCTGAAGGATACTGCAGTCAGGGTTACCGACACCGGCACAGATTTGGCCTGAGTCCAGCTATTCCCCTCATCTTCGGACAATAGAATAACCCCGCGCTCACCCACAGAAACCAGCTTACTACCAGCCCGTGCAAGGCCTAACTGTAAGGTATTAACACTGGTTTTGTTTTGTTTAGCAGGGGCATCCAGCACATCCACAAGTGTAGATTCGGCTTCGTTCTCAGCTGAGGCGTGAAGCGGTGCGCACAGCAGTAGAAAAGTGAAGAAGATTGAGGGCAATGCAAAGCCGAACAAGCCATCTACGTTCATTCGTTTCATGATAACTATCTCTGTTACATCACAGGAATGGCCCGCTGACGCGGGCCTGTGCTTTAAAGCAAGGTGGTTAGCGTACGGCGTCAGCCGCTACAGCATCACCGGTAAAGAACGTCTCTGGCTTAGTATCCACCACAAAGAAGCGCTCACCATTGAGAGACTGAATCACACTCATGGTTTTTGCCTGCAGGTTGAAAACCGTGGCCGTTTTGACCAGTACTGCGGGAACAGACGGCAGTACAAACGGTGTAACCTGCGTGGTTCTCCACAGGTTGCCTTCAGCATCATAGCCGTCCATCAGTAGGATCACCCAAGAGTCTTCATCGATGTAATAGGTACGGGTTGGCACCGCATGACGTTTACCTTCGCCTATCTGCGCTTCCACTTCCCAAACGCGGTGTTTTTCCCAGCGAACGTGTTCAGGGTTTAAATGAAACTCAGCAATAGCCTCATCCGCATCAGACGCAATAAAGCCATTATTGTTGTAAGGCACCAGCATTTCCTTTTTGCCTTTCAGCGTCCAGCTGTAGCGGTCAATGTGACCCAACAAGCCCTGTACTTCGTCGAAGTAGTTAGCACCGGAGGCAACAAAGTCCGGTGTATCATAGGCTACGGTGGGGGCTCGACGCACACGACGCTGACCTAACAGGTACTGCCACGCTTTACGCGGACTGTCGGCATCAATGCTATCGCGGATAACCAGTGACTCACCGGCTTTAAAAGGTGGTTCCATGGTGTTGAAACGAAACATGGAGTATTCCCCGTTCCAGTCATCGGCTTCAGCATCTTCGTAGTAAGGCGGGTACTGGAATGAAATTTCGTTGCGGGTTGCCAGCGTGTGCGAACCATCGGCATTACCCACAATGTTTTTAAAGGTATATTCTATTGAAGGTGCTTCAACACGCAGCAGGAAGTTCCACATCACCTCATTACCATTTTCAGGCATAGGGAACGGAATACCACCGATACATCCTTCAAGACTGTAGCCTTGTTCTGTCAGCGTACAATTTTTTACGTTGGCTTTGATGGCATCGTAGACATGCTCCGGTGCTGCCGCTGTACGGTGGGTAGGATACACGTCAAGATAAAACGTCTCAGGGTATTTTTTCAGCAGTTCAACGGTACCGTCGGTCAGTTGATCGGCATACTGCTGATAATTGCTGGCATCTACCCGGTACAATGGTTTTTCATCTTTGAACAGTTCCAGTGGAATGTCACCAGCGTGTTCGCCAGCTACTTTTTCCGTCAGACCGCCGGTCCAGGCCGGAATGGAACCATCGGCATTGCCTGCCATGGTGCCACCGAGTGGGTTAAGTTCAGTGCCGAGCTTACTGACGTCAGTGCCTGCCGCAAAAGTGGCAGGTACCACGGCCAGAGTGACGGCCAGTGTGATTGCGTTACGAATTTGGTTAAACATATTTATTCTCCTGTCCTCGATCGTTAGAAGGTGCGTTGTACAGACAACGAGATGAAGTCACGATCGCCATGGAAGTTCTCATAAGAAAGTGTAGGTACCGGGGTGTTGTACTGGATTATCGAGCCGGCATCGCCAAGATACTTGTTGTAGTTGAGTGAGAAGCGCCACATACGGTTGTAGTCGCCTTTCAGGCCAACACTGACATTGCCACCGTGTTCTGATGGGAACAGCACACCGTTCACCGACGAGCGCCCCTCAATGCCAAAACCGAATCCAATGGGCACCTGCATATCAAGGCCAGGTAAAACCTGGAAATAATCCGGTGTAAAGGTGAACTGAATCGCACTGGCATCCTTAGTCGCCAGGGGATCAAGCTGATCGGCATTTTCCGAGATATCTAAGCGGCGGTTGAAAGCAAACTCACCGATAAAGGTCGCGGCGTCCCATAAGCTGTTTTCATTTAAAATGCTGATCATGGAGGCGTTGAAGTGGAACGTATCGCCACGAGGGAAAGCCGAGTTATCACCGCCATCAGACACCGTATCACCCGGCAGAATTACTGTATTACCGGTGGCCACCAGTGACATATCCTGACGTACTGACATTTCCGCCGCCACGTTGGTTTCGCCGACCAGGGTACTCACACTCAGGCCATACACTTTGATGTCTTCGGCGAACACCTGGGCGTAATCGCCAATACCGCCCTCCTGCACGTTAATCCCCGGACGCAGGTAAAACTGCGGCATTTTGTCGTGGAACTGGGCGGCGTAGAAACCCACTTCGTAATCGTTAATTTTATAACGGGCCTGGAAACCAAACTGACCTGAGTCGTCGGCAACAATGTCTTCACTGCGATGGACAATCTGGCCAGGGTCAAGGATGATCGTTTCACCACCTTTATCAACAAAATCGGTAAATGAAAAATAGCTGCCCGCTGCAGGTAATCGCGACTTGCGCCATTCAAACTGATAGTACGCAGCAAGGGTCAACTTAGAGTTAACCTGCAACTGGGCAGCAAACTGACCGGTAGGACGCGCGACTTCTTTAAATTCAGACTGCGGTACAGACAATGCACGTGCCAGGTCGAGACTGGTCATGGCACCGGCCACTGCGTTAGAACCAAAGAACAGGCTCTCACCGTAAAGCTGAGCAAAACGGCCGGCTTTAAGGTTAATCGACTTTTTGCCGACGTTAAATCCACCGTACACAAAAGCATCCAGGATTTCGCCATACTGACCATGCAAATCCTGAGTGTCTTCGGCAAACTCACCAGCCGGGACCGATTGCGTGTTAACCAGCGCGCCGTCCAGATAACCCGGGTTATCATTACTTTCGTGATAAACCGAGTCATACCAGGTGGCAGCACTGATACGTATACCGTAACGGCGCTTGTAGCGCAGATCGAATTCTGAAAACAAATCCAGACGACTGGAGACCAACCCTTTATCGAAGTTGAGATCACCATCGTTGGTGTTAGCCTGTGGCCCCAAAGAGCCATTTGCCACGTCGTTTTCAGCAGGTGCTACGCGGAACATGGCACTGTACTTAACGGTATTATCCCAACGAACACGCAGGTCGCGATTGCCCGTATCGATGGTTGCAGCCTGGGATTGCGCTGAGGCTAAAAGGCCCAGGGCAACGGCTGCGGCGAGTGCGTTGCGAGGCAACTTATTGTTGTTTTGTTTCACCCACACTTCATTCATAGCGTTCCTCCTCGAATGTTTCACTATGCTGAGTTGCGCGACCCACATACCTCACCTCACAGCCTGGTGTAACAGCGAACCTCTGTCGCACCAAATAGGTTGGATATTGATAAATCACGCGTTGTGAACGAAATGTATATTTGCTGTTAATTACCTTCCAATACTATTGACGGCCCTGATTTATACCTTTAAGGTATTATCAAGTTTACTCACCCGGAATGTCTGCCATGGATATTCGTCAAATCCGTTACTTTGTTGCCGTTGCTGAAGAGCGAAATATTGGTCGCGCTGCGAAACGATTATTTATCTCTCAGCCACCGCTTAGCAGGCAGATCCAACAGCTCGAGGATGAACTCCAGGTTAAACTGTTTGAGCGCACTGCCAAAGGCGTAGAGCTGACTTCGGCCGGCCAGTTATTCCTCAATGAGTCACGCAATATCTTAAGTCTTATTGAGCAGGCGCAGGAGCGAACCCAGCGGGCAGGAAAAGGTCAGTTAGGCCGGCTCGATGTGGCCATTTTTGGCTCCGGGATCCTCAACACTATCCCGGATATTCTCAAGCGTTTTAAAACCGCCTACCCAGGCGTAAATATTGTTCTGCATCAAATGAGTAAGGCGGAACAAATCGAAGCGCTGCGGCAAAAACGCATTTCGGTGGGCTTTAATCGCCTGCTTGCGCCCCTGCCGGATATCGATTCCACCATGATTTTGCAGGATAAGCTGATGGTGGCTGTGCGCGATGATCACCCGCTGGCCACTAAACCCCTCATCAACCTTAAAGAGCTGGATAATGAGCCCATTGTGGTATTCCCCAAAGGTGCACGGCCCAACTTTGTCGACCTGGTTTCAAGGGTCTTTCAGGAGGCCGGTGTGACCATGGATATCACCCAAACGGTCATTGATGCCGTCACCGGTATCGCGTTGGTTTCCGGAGGGTTTGGCTTTTGTTTAATCCCTAGTTCGGCCAGTGTTTTACAATTGCCCGGGGTTAAATACATTCCCCTTGGCGGTTTACCGGATAACGCCACCGTAGATTTAAGCTGTATTTACCTCAAAGACGATCACTCACCGCTACTCAGCGCCTTTTTAGCAGTGGTTCACGAATACAAAAGTCAGTTGAACCATCACACGTCATTCTCTGCCGCCAGAGAATGACACTCAGCTCATCGGATGAGCTGTAAAAGTCCTTACGCCTTCCTGTTGCCAGCCACCGGTTTAAGTCATTTTATATTATGTATTAGTAAGTTGTGGCGTAGTTAAGACAATCTGACCCCGTTGCGTTTTTGTGTGATCCGACAAATTTGTTGATTGACGACAATTAAAACAAGTGTTTAAATTTGCAAAATTCAAACGCCCGTTTAATTCAAATATTTAAATCGGGATTTGCCTCATAAATAAACTCAGGGGATACATTATGCTCTTTTGGATTATTGTCGCGGCACTGATTTTCGTCCTGTTTCAGGTTAAATCATTGCGCCAACAGTGGGTCACCGGCCCTGCATTTAAGCTTTTCAAAAAGGTATTACCACCGTTAAGTCAAACCGAGCGGGAAGCTATGGAAGCCGGCTCGGTATGGGTAGAAGGCGATTTATTTTCCGGAAAGCCCGACTGGGAGCGCCTGTACTCCATGGCATTGCCCCAGTTAACCGACGAAGAGCAGTCGTTTTTAGATAACGAAGTCAATGAACTGATGGGCATGATTGATGATTTCGACGTGATCCACAAAGACAAAGACTTCACTGAGGACGCCTGGCGCTATATGCGGGAAAAAGGCTTTTTCGCTATGATCATACCTAAAGAGTATGGCGGTAAGGCCTTCTCTGCGCTGGCTAATTCAACCATCGTATCGAAAATTGCCAGCCGCTCGGTAAGTGCCGGCGTTACCGTTATGGTGCCTAACTCTCTGGGCCCCGGTGAATTGCTAAGCCACTATGGCACGCAGCAACAAAAAGATTACTGGTTGCCGCGCCTGGCCGACGGTACGGATATTCCCTGCTTTGCATTAACCGGGCCCGAAGCCGGCTCTGATGCGGGCGGCATTCCAGATACAGGCGTAGTCACTATGGGCGAGTACGACGGTAAAGAAACCCTCGGGATCCGCCTTAATTGGGATAAGCGCTATATTACCCTTGCCCCGGTAGCCACCGTTTTAGGACTGGCGTTTAAACTCTACGATCCGGATAAACTGTTAGGTGAAAAGGAAAGCATTGGTATTACCTGTGCGCTTATTCCCACCAGCCATCCGGGTGTAGAAGTGGGCAACCGTCATTTACCGCTTGAGCAGGCCTTTATGAACGGTACTACGCGCGGTAAGGATGTGTTTATTCCTATCGACTGGATAATTGGCGGCGCAGATTATGCTGGCAAGGGCTGGCGCATGCTGATGGAATGCCTGTCGGCGGGTCGTGGTATTTCACTGCCTGCTCTGTCTACCGGTAACGCCCAGCTCAGTGCGCAAACCACCGCAATTTATGCCAGCATTCGCCAGCAATTTGGCTGTTCACTGTATGAATTTGAAGGTGTACAGGAAGGGCTCGCCCAACTAGCTGCCAATGCTTATCAAGCCGAAGCGGTGCGTCATTTAACCGCTGGTGCTATTGATCTTGGCCAAAAGCCGGCGGTGGTGACCGCTATCGCTAAATACCATATGACAGAAGCAGCTCGTCAGAGTATTAACATCGCCATGGACATTAGTGGTGGTAAAGGTATTCAGATGGGTCCCAATAACTACCTGGCTTCTTTATACATGGCCATGCCGGTTTCTATCACGGTCGAAGGGGCCAATATCCTGACCCGAAACCTGATGATATTTGGCCAGGGTGCGACTCGCTGTCATCCCTATGTATTCGACGAGATGGTGGCTGCCGCCGAGCCTGACTTTAAAACCGGACTGGCGCAGTTTGAGCCGTTACTGTACAAACATATCAAGTTTGCACTGGGTAATGCTTTCGCAGCTTTTGGCCATGGTTTAACCGGCGCACGCTTTGCCTCGGCCCCCAAAGACGATGCCAACAAACGCCACACCCAGCAAATTCAGCGCATGAGTAAAGCCCTTGCGATCTGTTCTGATATTGCCATGCTGATGCTAGGTGGTGAACTTAAACGCCGTGAGATGTTATCAGCCCGGTTAGGTGATGTATTAAGTGAACTGTATCTGTCTTCAGCGGTACTCAAACACTTTTACAGCCGTGGTGCGAACCCTAAAGAGCAACCGATTGTTGATTACCTTATTCAGCAGTCTCTGTGTAACTGTGAGATTGCGCTCAAAGGTTACTGCCGCCATATCTCCAACCCCGTAGTTGGTGCGTTGATACAGCGCCTGATTTTCCCGTGGGGCAGTGCTTACAATCCACCTAAGGATAAGCTGAAAACGCAATTGGCGCTTAACCTGTGTCAGGATAAATCACTGCGCGATGCTATTACTCCCATGTGTTATGTGGGTAAAAATGAAGATGATGCCGTTGCCGTGCTGAACCAGGCTATGGATGCCATTGACGCACTCGCGCCGGTGGCAGCAAAAGTGAAAGCAGCGCAGCAGGCTAAAACCCTGCCGCGCAAAGGCAGTATCTTCCAGTTACGCGAGAAAGCGCTGGCTGAGCAGGTAATTACCCAGGCCGAGGCCGAACAAATCGCGGCAGCAGACGCGTTGCGTAAACAGGTCGTTAACGTTGACGAATTCGACTTTGACCTTGGCCTTGCCCAGGCTAAAGAGGATAACGTGAAAGTGAGCGATGCTGCCTGAGGCATTGAAATATTGAATGATTAAAGTCAAACGGCGCCGGCAGGCGCCGTTTTTAGTTAAACAGCGTAACCGCTTCACTGGCCGGCACCGGCCGGGCAAATAAATAGCCCTGCAGGAAATCACAGCCATACTGATGCAGGAGCTCACGTTGCACATCGGTTTCCACGCCCTCGGCAATGACTTTAAGGCCGAGGTTATGTGCCAGCTGACAAATAGTTAACACTATCGCCTGCTGTTTGGGAGCATCCACCATCTGACTGACGAAAGAGCGGTCAATTTTCACTTTGTCCACTGGAAAAGCACTCAGGTAAGCGAGCGACGAGTAACCGGTACCAAAATCATCTATCGACAGACTCACCCCCAGTGCTCGCAACTCCATCAGCACCGCACTGGCCAGTTGGTGATTGTCCATTATGGATGTTTCGGTCAGCTCCAGTTCAATTAACGAAGCAGGAATAGCGTATTCACGCAAACGACGCTCTATCGACTCAGCAAAACCCGGTTGTAAAAACTGGCGGGCAGAAATATTGATCGCAATTTGTATCTTACGCCCCTCTTCATACCACGCTCTGGCCTGATTAAACGCACTGTCGAGAACCCATTCCCCCAGCACCAGAATTAAGCCACTGCGTTCAGCTATGGGGATAAACTCGCCGGGCGAGATAAATTCACCGTTATCAATCCAGCGCAACAGACATTCGCAACTTTGCACTCTGCCATCGCTCAGTTGTTGCTTGGGTTGATAGTAAAGGGTCAGTTCATTATGCTTTAACGCCTGCTCAAGGCGGCGGGTAATGGTGAGCCTGCGCTGATGGTAAGCACCGTCATCGGCATTAAAGTAGTGCACTCCCTGATTATTTTTCAGTGCGATTTCCACTGCGATATTGGTATGTAGCAGCAGCGTGTTGTAGTCCACACTGTGCACCGGATAATCACTGACACCAAAAGTCACATGAAAGCGCATTGCTCCCATAGGGGTATCGATAGTGTTGACAAGCTTGGTGCGTAACATACTGAGTAAAGAGGCCAGGCGGTGAGCCGGCCCCTGCGTTTTTACCAGTACCATAAAACAGGCATCGGCTACATGAAATAAACACACGTCATCCGGCTCGCTGTTTACGCTGGCATACTGCTGCACACTGCTTTGTAAAAAGTAACCTACCGAATAGATGCACGCCAGCGCATCGGCCAGCCCGAAATTTTCACTGAGTAACTTAAAGTCCGTGACATCAATCATCACCGCATTAAAGGTTTGCTGTTGCGCTATCCACTGATTGGCGGTTTTTTCAAGATAACTGCGATTACCTATACCGGTGACCGGATGATGATACGCCTGATGCTCCAAAGCCTGCTCAGCACGGTGACGCTGAGTAATATCCCGCACATGCAAATCATAGGTTTGATGTTCTGCTATCCAATGGCTCTGAATGGCATAAAAGCGCTCTGAAAGTTTGAGCACCGTCTGGGCGCAGAGCTCACCACCACTGCTGGCCAGTGACAGCGCTTCAGACAAGGGGGCTGGAAAACTGGCCATAGAAAGCTGATTTGTCGGATACAATTGTGCTATCAGGTCATCCGCAGCCGGGTTGGCATACAAAAGTTTGCCTTTCGCATCAATTCTGATCACCGGGTTGGGGTTTCTTTTCGGAAACAGTGCCAGCGTTTCGTTTTCGGTACTAAGGCGGATATACCGGGCTGCATAGCGGCCCAGATAAAAGCTAATAGCCGCAATACCTAACGAAAATAACGCCACCACCCAAACGGTAATTTCCAGCAGTTTAATGATAGACAGATAGCCATTGCTCACCGACCGGTTGGTGGCCATCTCTATTTTCTTAAGCAAGGGTAACACGGCCCGGCGATGCTGGCTGATTTGCTCTAGCTGAGTACGTGACAAATTCCATTGGGTTTGCGATGACATCAGGTTTTCATGCAGTGCCCCGGCTACCTCTGAAGCCGCCAACAGGTGAGCAGAAACATCGGTGACCGTGTCGGTAAAGCGTTCTGCACCGGCCATTTCATTGAGAATATTATTGAGCTGATTAAAGTTTTGTAAGTACCCCACTTCGTACAGAGAGGATTCCTCAGTGGCATAATACTCATACAATATACGTTCCTGTTCACTCAGTAACATGCCTATTTGCTGAACCTGGCTAAAAATAGCCAGGTCGGTTTCCATGTATTGTCGCGCTTTACTCTGCACGCTGGCAGCTAGTCCATATACGCCAACAGCCAGCAGTACACCGAGCAACACAATCGCCAGGTAAACCTGTCGTGTTCGCGAAACGAGTTTGTTATTGTGCATAGCAGCAGTTCCCTTTCAGTCCTTTGCTTTATAGACCTTTGATTAATGTTTAATCTTTCATCGCCGGTGGAGTAAACTATCCTTAGCAGAGGAGCGTAATAACTAATTGATTTATCAAGGCAGGAGCATGTGTGGAAAAGATAAATGAAATTACCGAAGTAGTAGAAAATTTTCTTAAGCGTGAGTCCTCAGCCGGCATTCTGCTGATGATCGCTACTGCGTTGGCGTTAGTGGTAGCCAATACCCCGCTCAACATCTATTACGACAAGCTGGTTTCCATGCCAGTAATCATTGCCGCCGGTGATTTCAGAATCGATAAACCTTTGTTGCTGTGGATTAACGATGGTCTGATGGCCGTGTTTTTCTTCCATGTCGGGCTGGAACTCAAGCGTGAAGTGTGTGAGGGCGAACTGGCCAATCCGAAAAATATTATTCTACCTGCCAGCGGTGCGATAGGAGGCATGATCATTCCGGCGCTGATTTATGTTGGTATCAACTGGGGTAATCCTGCGGCGATATCTGGCTGGGCTATTCCCGCAGCTACCGATATTGCTTTCGCCCTGGGAGTCATGGCCTTGTTGGGCAAACGGGTGCCTGCCAGCCTCAAGGTATTTCTGGTGACTCTCGCGATTATTGATGATATCGGCGCTATCGTGATCATCGCTTTGTTTTACACCGAGAATATTACGGAAGTGGCGTTAATGATTGCCGCAGTATGTTTTCTGATTTTATGGATCATGAACAAACGTAACGTAGTGGACTTACCCGGTTATATTATCGTTGGCATGGTGTTATGGGTGGCGCTGTTAAAATCCGGTGTGCATGCCACGCTGGCAGGCGTGTTACTGGCCGCCTTTATCCCTATGCGGGAGAAAAGCAACCCGGATAATTCACCGGTGGTGCGGTTGGAGCACGAGCTTAATTCTGCAGTGAGTTTTGCGATTATTCCTATATTTGCCTTCGCTAACGCCGGCATTAATTTCAGCAACATCGCGCCTGAAGGTATTTTCCACCCGGTGACCTGGGGGATATTCTTAGGTCTGGTGATTGGTAAACAAGTAGGCGTATTTGCCTTTTGCTGGCTGATTGTCAAACTGAGGCTGGCATCACTGCCGTCTGATCTTAACTTTAAACATATCTATGGTTGCTCACTGCTGTGTGGCGTTGGCTTTACCATGAGTTTGTTTATAGGCGGACTGGCGTTTCAGGAAACTGGCATCAATCAGATCTTTGATGAGCGGGTCGGCATACTCGCCGGTTCGGCGGTATCTGCCGTGCTGGGATTTATAGTGCTTTACATCGTTGGCAAGCCTGTGCACCGCACCGAAGAGGAATTACCCACGGTAGAGCAAAGCCCGGATCAGGCTAAATAACTGTACCGAACCGACTTAGAAGTGCTGCTGTACATACTGGTAAATATAGTCTCTTAAACATTTTACCCGTTGACTCAGCAGCTTGCCACCTGGCCAGAGTAAAAACATATCTCTGACCTCTCCGCCCCATTCAGGGAGTATTCTGATGAGTTGACCACCGGCCAGTTCTTCTTTTACCTCAGTAATCGGCGCCAGGGCAATCCCCTGGGAATCGCGAACAAAATATTTAACCATCAGAGGATCGTTTACCTGCGCCCGACAGCGAGGATACAAGGTAAAGGTCTGGCCGTTAGTTTCATGATGCAAATGCCACTTTGGGCGCATACTCAGGCCAATTAAGTCATGTTCAGATAAGTCGGCGGGAGTTTGGGGCATCCCGTGATGGGCAATGTATCCCTCACTGGCCACCAGCACGTTTTCAATCTGACCCAGACGACGCTGATACAAAGATGAATCATCCTGTCTGCCGATGCGGATGGCCAGGTCCGCCTGGGTTTCTATCATGTCCATGGGATGATTGCTTAAGTGCAATTCCAATTCTATTTTGGGATACTCACGGGTAAAGGCGATCCACATCGGCCCCAATATGCCATGGGAAATATTCACCGGCGCCAACACCTTTAACTTGCCTTCAAGCTTTTGTGACTCCTCACTAAATTGCTGACGAGCAGCCTCAAAACGTTCGACAAGTTCCGCATAGGCATCAAAGTAGGCGTCTCCATCCTGTGTAAGAACACATTTTCGTGCAGACCGGTGAAGTAACTTTACGCCCAGGGCATGCTCAAGTTTTTGTAGTCTGCGTGTGACCGTAGCCGCAGGTAACCCGGCATGGCGTGCAGCACTGGCCAGATTGCCGTGCTTTACCACCTGAACAAACAGAGCGATATCGTCTAAAGATGATTTCATTTATGTAATTTAAGATTAATAAATTAAGCATTTATACCATAATTGTAACGCATTACACTTTTAACGTAGTTAATTTGTTTGTCCCCTATTAACAGGAATTCTCATATTATGTTCCATCCTCGCTTTGCACCTATCGTGTTTGCCCTGTTTATGGCGTTCTTTATGTCGGGGATCATGTCGCTGGTGGTTACTACCATCAATATTGGCCTGGTCGATGACTTATTGTTGCGCTGGCTTGTTTCATGGCCAATGACCTTTGCCATCGCCTTCCCTACCATCATGGTTGTCGCGCCTATGGTCAAACGCATTGTAGGCCGTTTAATTATGCAGGAACTATCCGCGGAAGAATAAAACCTTTGACCTTAATAAAAACCATCGCCAGTCGCGGTGTTTTTTAAAGGCAAAAAAAAGCCTCCGAACGGAGGCTTTTTAGTAACTGGTGGCGTGTTTACAGGCCGTTCAGAAACGCATCAAACTTGCTCTGATAGGTTTCTTTAAGGCGTAGACACTGATTAGACTCGTCCATCATAATGTCATAACTGCGAGCCATACCTTCGTGTTGGTCTTTAATCGGGCCATAGAATTCAATGGCCAGCGCCAGGTTATCAGCATCACAGGTAGTCGCTATAAACTCAGGCATGCGTGATACATGATAATCAGGCATTTTTTCTACCACGGCATCGGCATTTTTGGTTAACCAGGCATAATAAGGCGTTTGATCATCCAGATTACGTGTCACGCTAGCCAGCATTAAAATCGTATTAGCCGGCGTTACATTGTCGGTCAGTGCCAGATCGAGCAGCTTGTCGATCATTGCCGGATCTTCATAACCCATCGAATAAAGCAGCGTGTTTTTCACGTTCGGTAATTTGCTGTCGGCAAAGACCTTCATAATGCGATCAAACCAGGCAGGGTCGGCATCCGGCCCCATGGTTGTGACGTTCAGAGCGGTTCTGGCTATACCATTTGGCATACTGCCGGTATCGGCCAGGTACTGCTCAGCCAACGCCTTGCTTTTCTTAATCAGCTCTTCATTGTCACTATGACGACCCAGTAAGCTATACAGCTGGGTACGCAGTCTGATAACACTTTCATCATCATCATCCGACTGTGTCAGCGTGAGCTTCTCCAGCAGCGGCATGTATTTTTCATTGAGCAGTTCGGCAAATTGCGCTTCGTTGTCGTCATTAACCAGATACAGGAAACCAGCCAGCGTGCCCACTGAGGCACGAATAACCACCGGATCATCATCTGCAGCCATGGCATTCAGTACTTTCATTACGCTGTCGATGCCTGCTTCACCACCGTTTAACAGTGCCTGCATGTTATACAGTACGTTTTTCTTTTCACGGTTGTTCAGCACATCCAAATCAGCCAGCAGGTTATCCATCTGCGCAGCCGGAATAGACCAGCGGAAATAGCCGGTGGCATTATCGTTAGGGAAAACCCATTCCGCTTCTGCCAACTGTGGTAAACGGGTAGACTTCTTATCCACAAACACAATCTCACGGTGGATTTTACCGTTTTTTTTGTAACTGATGTTCAGCGGTACCGCCCAGGTTTGCTCTTTCACGTCGGCACCGGCCAGGTGGAAACGTTTCTGTGCGATGGTGCCGTCACCATCGATGTCCAGCAGCGGGTAGCCCGGCTGTTCAAGGTAGCCTTTCATCATTTTGCTCAGGTTGAAGTCTGATACTTCATCCAGTGCTGCCCATAAATCATCGGCCTGTGTATTGCCCCAGGCGTGTTTTTTCATGTATGCCTGAACACCTTTTCGGAAGTTTTCCGTGCCAATCAGTGACTCAATCATTTGCAGAATGGATTCGCCCTTCGAATAGTTAAGGCCCAGTCCGTCCATGACGTCAGGCTGGCTGCGAACAACTTTTTTCACCGGCTTAACGGTAGGGCTGGCATCAGCACCAAACGCGCCTTCCTGAATAATACGATCTTTGAAATTGAGTTCAGGATAAAGCTCCATCATCACATAGCTGGCCATCCACGAGGCAAACGCTTCGTTTAGCCATAAGTCATCCCACCAGGCCATGGTGACCAGATTGCCGTACCATTGGTGCGCGAGTTCGTGGGCGACCACTTCTAACGGTGCGGATCGTTCTGCCAGACCCGGCTCGTCTTCCAGCAGTAGCAGACTGTCTCGATACGTGATCAGACCGGCATTTTCCATGGCGCCGTGGGTAAAGTTAGGTACCGCCACAAAATCCAGCTTACGGTACGGGTAATCTATACCAAAGAAGTTCTCCAGTGATTCGAGAATTTCAGGCGTGTGCTTCACAATAAACTTGGTTTTATCGGCGTAACCGTTAGGCACATATAGCTTACCAGGCACTGACAGGCCTTCCATTTCAACGCTGTCGAATGGACCTACTGTATAAGCGATAAGGTAAGTTGGCATGGGTTTGGTTTTCATAAAGGTAACGGTTTGCATACCGTCTTCAACGGTGCGCTTCTCAACCGGTGTATTGGACGCTACAACCTGTTTTTCCGGCGTTGTAATGGTCATTTGATAAGGAATTTTAAACGCAGGTTCGTCGAAGCTGGGGAACGCCTTACGTGCATGCATATCTTCAAACTGCGTGAAGATGTAATTACGGCCTTCGAAGCTCGACAGGTACATACCATCTGAAGAGGTATTTACCTTGCCTTCAAAACTGATTGCCAGCTCATAAGTACCTACCGGGACGGTCGCAGAACTGTGGCCCCAGTTGATGTTGTAATCGTCTTCGGTAATACGCAGCGGATAAATACGGTTGCCCTGGCGAAGTTCGGCATTGGTAACCTGAATATCCATTTGATAAAAGCCGACTTTAGTCACCGGCTCAGTAATATTGAGCTCGATAATCGTTTCGCCGGAATAGTCAGGCTGATCCGGGTCAATATTTAAATGAATTTGTTGAAAAGTTGGCTTGATGGCGCCAGGTAGCCGATAGTCCACATCTTCTGCGGTGGCAACATTTGCCACTAGCATTAACATACAGGAGACCCAGGATAAGAGTCTTTTCATGAACGTGTCCTCACTGTCGTTTGGGATTGGTATTTTTATGATTTGGTGATGAAATAGCCCGGAAATGGTAACACTTATTGTTACTAAAATTTAGTCGATAAATTGTAACCAACTGTTGTGAGCTGTAAACTGAACCTTATAACTGGTTAGTTCACCGTTTTGCGGAATTTTTAACCACACCGCCTGCACTGCCGAATGCACTGCCTGTGAAGCCACTTTGGCAGTACTGAGATGCTCTGTTAATGCCTCCCAGGCCCGCTATCCGCCCTGCCTGTACAGCTTTTATAAGCTTATTAGCGCCAACATCATAAACAAAGCATTATCCATCTAAAATAAAATTTTATTACTTTCTATGATCCTCTGATGTGTACAAAACGTTAAAGGTTTGTAAATTTATCTGTAGCAACGGAGAACATGATGAAGTACAGAGGGCTCGCAATCATTGCTTGTACCGCACTGCTAACCGCGTGTATGGACGATGACGATAAAACAGAAGAAACACCGCCTCCCCCACCCACCTTCAGCGCCAGCACTACCATTGAAATTGACTTAACCGGTAAACAACAGGTACCGGCGAACATGTCTGAACAAATGGCTTCTGCCACCATTGAGCTTGACGAAACGCTTGGCTTAATGCGCGCTTCGGTGGACGTGAGTAATGTGGAAGGTGTGCAGGCCATTCATATTCACGATGGTGACATCGGGCGTAACGGGGAAGTGGCCTTCGAATTTTCTGAAGGGTCAACGGCCGGTACCTATACCCTGGATGAAACCAGTGTCAGCAGTGAGTTGATCGCTGATTTACTGGAAGGTGAATGGTACATCAACGTACATACCAACACTTTTGAAGACGGTGAACTGCGCGGCCAGATTGTGACCGACGATATGGCAGTGGTTACTTTTATGCTCGACGGTAAGCAGGAAGTTCCTGCGGTGACCACCCTGGCCGATGGGTATGGTTATGCGCTGGTATCAACGGCTACCTACGATTTAGATCTGGTAATTTACACAGAAGACGTCGAGGCAACCGCAGCGCACATCCACACCGGTCGGGTTGGCAATAACGGTGATGTGCTGGTGGCCCTCGAGCAGTCGATGGAAGATACCAGCATGTGGATGACGCCGGAAGACACAATGATCAACGAGGATATTTTTGCTGTTCTGGCATCAGGTGGTCACTACGTTAATGTCCATTCCGATGCTTTCCCGAATGGTGAAATCCGCGGCCAGATACTGACCGATAACTTTGCCCTCGCCACGTTTGACCTGAGTGGTGAACAGGAAGTACCGGTAGTCGATACCACTGCCTATGGCAGTGGCTATGCGTTGATTGATACATCTTCTTACGCCCTGGAGCTAACCGTTATCACCGAAGGTGTGGACAATGCCACCGCTGCGCACATTCACACCGGTCGGGTAGGCATGAACGGGGATGTACTGGTAACGCTTGAGCAATCCGCAGACGACATGGGTAAATGGGTCACACCAGACGACCTGGCTATTGATGCTGCCACGTTTGACGTGTTGGCGTCAGGTGGACACTACGTTAACGTGCATACTCCGGTTAACGGCAGTGGCGAGTTAAGAGGCCAGATATTAACCAGCAACTTCGCCCTGGCAACATTCGGCCTGAGTGGCGATCAACAGGTGCCAGTGGCGTCTACCAGTGCTATGGGCAATGGCTATGCATTGGTTAACACTTCAACCTACGATCTTGAACTGGTCATCGACACGACCGGCGTTGACAATGCCACGGCCGCTCATATCCATACCGGTGGAATTGGTACAAATGGCGACGTGTTAGTTGCACTGGAACAGTCCATGAGCGACCCGGGTATGTGGATGACTCCCGCCGATACCGCCATTAATGCTGACATTCTCGCCGTACTTGCAGGCGGTGGCCATTACGTTAATGTTCATACCCCGGCCTTCCCTGACGGGGAAATTCGTGGTCAGATTGTTACGCCTCAGTACGTTATTGCGACCTTCGGCTTAAGTGGTGCTCAGGAAGTCCCGGCGGTCACTACAATGGCCTCAGGTAACGGTTATGCGTTGGTCAATTCGCTCACCTATGACCTTGATTTAGTGGTTCACACCAATGGTGTGGATGATGCCACCGCAGCGCATATTCATACAGGTCGGGTTGGCATGAATGGCGACGTCCTGGTGGCCCTTGAGCAGTCTGCTGATGATGCCGGCATGTGGATGACAGCCGATGACGCCATGCTGACGCCGGCGATCTTCGAGGTGCTGGCTTCCGGCGGTCACTATGTAAATGTACATACACCTGCTAACCCAAGTGGTGAACTTCGTGGTCAAATCCTTACCGACAACTTTGTGATGGTCGCTTTTGGATTAAGCGGTGACCAGGAAACCCACGCGGTTACCACCGCGGCTACAGGCAGCGGTTATGCGCTGGTCAATACCGATGATTTCAGCCTGGAATTGCAGGTGGTTACCAGTGGCGTAGCCGACGCAACCGCCGCGCACATTCATACCGGTGCAGCTGGCATTGATGGCCCGGTGCTGTTAGGACTTGAGCAGGACACTGATGATGTAAATCGCTGGATGGCACCCGCTAACGCGATGCTTGATGCTGCTATTTTTAGCGTGCTGGCGGCAGGCGGACATTATGTGAATGTGCACACGCCAGCTTACCCTAACGGTGAGCTACGGGGGCAGATTCAGTAATCTTACCTGCCAGCATATATAATCTCAAAGGGGCGCTACTAGCGCCCCTTTTTTATAAACGCCTTTATTGGGCTTTAACCCAATCAAGCACACCGGTAAACCAATCCACCTTATGCCGCATGCCAAAGCCATGTCCCCCCTCTTCCAGCAACAACATACGCACGGCCACGTTTTTCTCCCGCAAGGCTGCGTAATACTCCAGAGCATTATCAACTACCACTACACTGTCGTCGTTTGCGTGAACGATGTAGGCTGGCGGCGTTTGCTCAGTAGCCTGTAATTCGTTGGAATAAGCGGTTACCAATGCCGCTTCGGGCTGTTCACCCAACAACAGATTACGTGAGCCCTCATGGGTATTGTTTGCCTGCATACTGATCACCGGATAGATCAGGATTTGAAAAGCAGGTCTGAGCACTTTAGCGTCATAACTGTCGATCACCGGTTGCGCAAAATGCGTCGCGCCGGTTGCTGCCAGATGACCGCCGGCAGAAAAGCCCATCACGCCAAACTTGCTCTGGCTAAGCTGCCACTGTTCGCCACCCTGTTGAAGCCGGTAAAAGGCCTGTTGCAAATCCTGCAGTGGCCCTTCATGAGGAATTTCCATGGTGGCAGGATTGGGCATGCGATACCATAAAACCGCCGCGGCAACGCCGTTTTCAGCAAACCGCTCAGCCACTTCCTGGCCTTCCTTAATGGATGACACGCCAAAATAGCCGCCGCCGGGACAGATAATAACCGTTTTTTCAACAGCCTTACTTTCAGGAAGGTAAAGAGTAAGTGAAGGCTTACTTATTGCGGTGATAAAACGGTCATTAAAGCGCTCATCAAAAAGCTTCCCCTGATTGCTGGTGTCGATAGCGCCAGGTATACCTTGTGGGTAGAGTTCAAGGTCCAGTTTGCGAATAGCTGATTGCGCAGAAAAACTCACTACCAGCAACAAGCTGGTAACCAGTGTAGATAGTTTCACGGTTTATTCCCCTGTTATTTTGTATGACAAATTAACATAAAATAAACAATAAAAAAGTGCCGGCGACCGGTTGAAGGCAAAATTGCGCGAGGCAGCGGAGGCCTCGCGCTAGCAGCTACAAAGGTTAATTTACAAAGCCTTCGTTGGCTTTAATGGTAAGCGGATGATAGCCCGGCTTAGCCTCGGCAAAGGCTTTCTGAGCAAAAGCTTTACCCTGCGGGGTTTTCGACAATTCACGGTACAAGGGTTTAACCAGCTTGTTGCGACCGATAGAGACCAGATAGTCATACAGTCTGTCATAGGCTGGCTGGTATTCATTGTGCACGGCAATCATCAGCCAGCTGTGAGCTATCTCGTTGTTGCTACTGGCTGTCAGGCCAAAGGCATCATCGAGTTCTGCGAGTTGCTCATCAGACAATTTCTCTGGCATGTTATTTAAGAAATACAGCCACTGGTGAACGGTCCACTTCGCAGTATCAATGCTGGTGGCGGTTTTCTCGCCCGACAACCAGTCCTGACGCGCCTGATCAACAATCGAGAAAGCATCTGAGGTTGGCATTGGCGCATCGGCCGGAATGCCCGGTTTGAAGATCCACTGTTCAATTCGCTCGCTGTCGAGTTTATCCGGGTACTCGGCTAACAGTGTATCGCTCAGATAAGCGATAAACTCATCGGTAGTGATGCTCTTAAAGGCAAAGTGCTGAAAGTAATTCAACAGAAACTGGTCGAAGTTTTCACGCCCGACTTTTTGTTCCAGTTCGCGTAGAAACAGCGCACCTTTTTCATAGGGAATATCTGAGAACACGTCGTCCGGATTACGACCGCGTAAATCAATCGCCAGGATCTGATCATTCGCTGGCAACGCAGCAATATCTTCCTGCAAATCCTGATAGCCCAGCACTGCTTCCATGCGGTAACGGTCGTGACCATAAATCATTTCCATTATGCGGTAGGTAAGATAGGTGGTGAAACCTTCGTTCAACCACAGGTCGCGCCAGGTGGCATTGGTAACAGTATTCCCCGACCAGCTGTGCGCCAGTTCGTGGGCAATCAGGGATACCAGACTTTTATCACCGGCAATCACGGTTGGCGTGATAAACGACAAACGAGGATTTTCCATCCCGCCAAAAGGAAATGAGGGCGGCAGGATCAGCAGATCGTAGCGGTCCCAGCCATAAGGGCCGTAGGTCTCTTCGGTGGCTTCCAGCATGCTTTCGGTATCGGCAAATTCTTCTGCCGCAGCGTCCAGTAATGCCGGTTCAGCGTAAACCCCGGTACGCTCGCCCATAGGTTTAAACTGCAAATCACCAATGGCCAGTGCAATCAGATAAGACGGGACCGGTTGCGGCATGGTGAAATCGTACTCGCCGTCACGCTCGGTATCGGGATCGTTGGCCGCGCTCATTACGGCCAGCAGCGCCTCAGGCGTGTGAATGGTGGCATTGTAAGTTACCCGTACCTGTGGCGAGTCCTGTAAGGGAATAAAGCTACGGGCATGAACCGCCTGGGCCTGGGTAAACAAAAACGGGTGCTGTTTGCCTGCCGTCTGTGACGGCGTAAGCCACTGTACCCCGGAGGCCTGTGGCGAGGTAGCGTATTCGATAGTTACCTTATTGCCCTGCTCCGGCAGGTCAATTTCCAGCGCCGCGCCCAGTTCCGGATCGGCAGGTTGTAACTGATAATCCAGCGTTTCCCCGTTGGCGGTGACACTCTGAATGCTAAGATCACGGGTATCCACAATCAGCGTATCGGCCTGTGCAGTCTGTTTCTGATACGTTAGTGTGGCACTGCCGCTTAATACGCTGGCAGCAAAGTCAGCAGTGAGATCCAAATCCAGGTGAGTTACGGTGACTTCAGCAGGATTAGAAAAGGAGTGATAATCCACCCCGGCCTGAATACCGCTGTTATCAGCAGCAGTTGCTTCGGCCGCCGGCACTGAACTATCGGTTTCAGGCGCCGGTGAACAAGCGGTGAATAAAGGAATGGTGGTAAGTAACCATGCGAGATTCTTCATTGTCGTCCTGTTGTTATTATGATGATTTGCGTCTGCGTCATAGTAGCGAAATCACGGCCAGCTTGCATCAGCAAACTGGCCAAACACAGGCGCCAGCGCCGAATGTCATTGCCCGAGCCAGAATTAGTGAAGTCTGTCAGAGCCTGAACTGACCCACCAGCTTTTCCAACCGGTCGGTTTTATCATTCAGAATTTTACAGCCCTGCTTATTGTCGGACGAAGCCTTAGCCAGTTGCCCGGTATGCTCATTCACTTCGTTCACCCGCACGCTGATATCGGCCGACACTTCACTTTGCTCATGGGCGGCAGCGGCAATTTCGGCATTCATCTGATTAATCGTCTGGGTAGCGGTAATTATCGCCAGCAGGGCTTCACGGGTAGCCTCTACTCTTAGCTGAGTCTCCTGACTTTTGTCCAGGCTGCTTTGCATGGTTTCCAGCGCCGACTGCGAGCCACTTTGTAGCCGCTGGATCATATCCTGAATTTGCTCGGTACTGTCCTGAGTCTTGCTGGCCAGGCTACGCACTTCATCGGCAACCACCGCAAATCCGCGTCCCTGCTCGCCGGCACGAGCCGCCTCTATGGCGGCGTTAAGGGCCAGCAGATTGGTTTGCGCCGCAATGTTTTCAATCACATGCAGCAAGTTAACGATTCCATCTACATCCCCCCCAACGCGCTGCACTACGTTACTGGCACGGCTGATTTCTTCGGCCAGCTGATTCATACTGCTAACGGTTTCATCTACCGTTTTATCGGCCAGCTCACTTTGCTGTTCAGCCTGCTGCGCCGCCTCTGCCGCAGCCGAGGCATGCTGGGTTACATTTTGCGAGGAATGAGAGAGTTCGGTAACCGCTGTGGCAATCTGATCGGTATTGCTCTGCTGCTCTTCAGCAATAACATTGAGGTCAGACGCACGCCCGTCCAGATGCGTGGTTTCCTGCTCGATGTCTTTGGTGACGTCTCTTATCATGCACATCATCTGATGCAAATTGGCCAGCAACTGATTAACGTTATTAGCCAGCGTGCCCATTTCAAACTGATCATCAACCTCGACTTTACGGGTGAGGTCACCATTCCCCTGGGCCAGCTTTTTGATTGACGAATTTACTTCATCCAGCGGCCGGGTAATACTACGACGAACCAGTAAGCCGATCACAAAGGAGACTGCGCCGAGCACAATACAACTGACAATAAGTAGCGTTACCAGATGATTACGACTGCGATAAACGGCGTCTTCAATTACCGCCAGTTCACGGTCCACTTCATCAATATAAAAACCGGTGCCAATCATTAATTGCCAGTCAGAAAAGTAGGCGGAATAAGATAACTTAGGATGAGGTTCGCGCTCGCCAGGTTTAGGGAAGTGATAAGTGACATAGTGATTGCCCTTAGCCAGGCCGTTCTTTTTGCCTGCCGCCACCAGCTCTCGCACGAGATATACGCCGTTACTGTCCTGCAAATCCCAGAAGCTGTCGCCAATCCGGTCCGGGCTCTGACCATTCAATACCCGCACACCTTTATCGGTATAGCCGAATATGTACCCCGACTCACCAAACTGAAACTGTCTGAGCAGAGCGGCGGCCTCCTCCATACTGCCGCCATTTTCGTAAATGGGCTTTACCAGACTGACTGCCATTTCGAGCAACGCTTTTACTTCTTTTTCGCGATCGTTAATCATTACCTCACGACTGCTTGATAAACGTTCTTCAGCCTGCTGATTAACCTGAAAAATAGAAAAGAAAGTCATCACCCCGCCCAGGATCAGCACAGGCACAATGGAAATGAGCAACAACTTTTGCTTAATAGACAGATTCACGGGCGACTCCAGATACATAAACTTATTGGCATATACTCAACTAAAGTATGAGCTATCCGTGCCCAATAGCAACTATATTCACCATTCGAAGTAATTATAGTGTAAATTTTATGCAATATTGATGTTGCTGGAAGGATGGATTTGAAAAGCTAAAATGCAAACTGCATCGGAAGATACTTTCGGTTAGGCAAACAAACAAGGCATTACACTCTGCGTAATGCCTTGAAATTATGAAAATAAATTTAAACTAAGCGCGTTAGTGGTTGATTTAGTGGCTGATCACGCCGCTATAGCGCAGTTTGGGGATCACTAACTCAGGAGCCACCGGCGCAGGAAAATCAGCGCTGGAGTCAAGGATCAGTGAACTGCCATCACCGAACTCATACTGAGTTAAATTCTTCGATAAAGACTTACAACTTTTACAGGTTCTGAAGCAGTGAAGCCAAAGATGCCCTTTTTCTACCATCAGAGCCTCATCGGCCTTCGAGGCTAACTTCGATTTTATTGCATGCACTGTCATAGGTAACTCCGTTGCTATGTCTTTCGCAATACGACAACCGAAAGAATAAATGTAGGGTATGAGGTTAAAAATAAAACAGGCCAGCCTCCGTAAACCGGCAAAGCACAGCGACTTGCTTTATCTAAACTAAAGTATAGCAGGGCCAACTGATTAAAATTTGATCCACATCTAATTTTTTGGCCCTTTGGTTTATGACCGCGAAAAGCTTAAGATTATTCTTCGTCACTGGTGGGTGGTCGGGCTGACGAACCGGCCAGAATACCACCGTCTATGGTTAGCTCCGTGCCGGTAACATATTTTGACTCTTCGCAGGCAAGATAAAGCGCAGCAAAGGCCACATCTTGTGGCGCTCCCATATGTTGCAGAGGAATGTCTGCGGCAATGGCCGCAATAGCTTGTTCTCGAGCTTCCCCCTTGCCAAGCATTGCCTCCCAGATGGGCGTGAGGATCGCACCGGGATGAATGGAGTTACACCGAATTGGGTAGCCTTTCTCTGCGCAGTACAAAGCCACTGATTTGGTATGATTTCGTACTGCCGCCTTACTCGATGCGTAAGCCGCTGCCGCGGGGATCCCCACCATGCCGGAGCGGGAGGAAATATTAACGATACTGGCTGCCGGACTTTGCTTCATTAAGCCTATAGCGTATTTACAGCCCAGCGCAACGCCATCCAGATTAACCCGGTGCACGGCATGCCAACTGTCTAAGTTAAAATGCTCAGGATCAAACGGGCCGGGATGGCTCATAAAGCCGGTAATCCCCGCATTATTCACCAGTATATCGAGCCTGCCGAAATCGTCGCGCACGCGCTCAGAAATCGCCGCCCACGCAGCCTCAGAGCCCACATCCAGCGGCAAAAATTGCGCAGAATCACCAATATCACTGGCAACCTGCTGGCCGGCCTGTTCGTCTACATCGGTAACAATGACCGTTGCCCCCTGTCGGGCAAACTCTTCAGCGATTGCCTGACCAATCCCTCTGGCTGCGCCGGTCACCAGTGCTATTTTGTTAGCTAAACGCATCCTTGCCTCCTAAAAAATTAACGATTAACCCGCAAACGACTCCGCCTGGTAATGCTGCTTTACCTTTTCGATAAAGTGCTGCCAGGTGTCATTGGGCTGCCAGATAGCCAGCATATCTTGCCGCGCTGCGGCTTCGTTTTCCTGCAGGCGGATAACACGATATAAATAGGTAAATACTGCGCCCCGCCAGTTTAACTTGCAGTGTGTTAACGTCACACCCTGCTGGGCCGGGCTTTCCATAAACGCCACATAGTCGACAAAGTTGGCCACGGTTGGATTTTCCCACTCCACCTGAATGTTGTGATAATCCATGCCCAAATCGCTGACTAAAGTTTGTTCCTCATTCCTGTCTCCGGGGATAAGATCGATTACCCGGGTGACTCCGAGAGATTTAAAGGTTTCAAAATGGGCAGCATCAGGTAACCCGGAGCTCATCATCTGTGGCGTATTGACCTGATAATTTTTAAGGCTGGTCAGTGGTTTTTCGACTGCGCCGACGGCAAACGCCATAAAGCCGGCTGACCCTAACAGCCATGCGCAGAGGGTCCTGCCTGTCTTATTCCTGTCTTTATTCATTGCCTGTTCCTTATTACAGCAAACCTGCTGTTATCCAATGCCAGTATAAAGAACACCCGGTAAACTGCAATCTACCAACATCACCGCTCAAAAAACCGGAAAACCGGCGACGAAATCCCACGCCGCAAGTGAGTCGTTCAGTTCAGCACTGCAGGTATTATTGCCTGTGGTGAACGTGATCTGCCTACATTTCACTTACTGGCAGTGATCCTGCCAGCAAAACATTATGATTGGTTATTCGTGCTACTTTTTCTGACTCACCCTGTAAAAAATAGGTAACTAGCACTACTTTATTGCACATTCATCCGGGCAAAGGGATGTACTTATACTACCGGGTAAAACCCGAAATAAACTTGACTAATACAACACCTGGTATCGCACAAAGGGGGATATGTGTGATTATTGACAATCAACTTGCGAGCTATCCAGAACACGTCTGACAGCTCAAATCAATGAACGAACTGCCGGCAAGGCAATGCTCGATATTACTATCGAGGGGCTATCTTTCTACCGCCAGAACACAGCTGCAACGTACATGCCTAAACGTATGCTCATGAACCATAAGTAAATTCTGTAGCAATATTGCAACATTTACCGGAAGAGCAACGTTGAACACTTACAATAATTAAAACTAAAGCATTGATAAGCATACGTATTACCGGCCTGGCATAACGCTTGATGGAGCATAATGGCACTTTAAGTATTCAGATAATGAAAAAAGATGTTCAATGCCAGACATTGATGTAGGAGTTGAAAATGAAAAAGCCGTTAAACGTCGTTTCAGACGCTTTAAAAAAACAAACCGCGAGAACACTTTCTGTTGTTGCCATGTCGTCCGCCATGGTCGCCTGTGGCGGTGGTGGCAGTGATAATCCCACCCCCGAACCAGACACCGCCTCTTTCAGCCTCGCCATATCAGATGCTCCGGTAGATCAGGCTAACGCTGTTGTGGTGTACTTTAATAGCGTGGAGCTTATTGGTCCTGACGGTCCGATTACCTTTGATGTGCGCGATGAAAACAACGATCCACAGGCTATCGACCTGCTCAATTATCAGGGCGAAGCCTTTGTTACCATCGTGGATGCCACCGAAATTCCCATCGGGACTTATACCCAGTTGCGCCTTGAAGTCACCGCAGACTCTTACATTGAAATGGACAGCGGCACCTTTGAACTCAAAGTGCCCAGCAACGAGTTGAAGCTCGACGGCATTGAAGCCCTACCGGGTGTAGAAGCCGCTTATACCGTAGAATTTGATTTGCGTAAGAGCCTGGTCGACCCGGTGGGTCAGCCCAACACTATCTTCTTAAAACCCCGTGGCGTACGGTTAGTCGCAAACGACTCAGTAGGCACGTTATTCGGCACGGTTTCACCGGCGTTAATTGAAAGCGCGGCTTGTGCCGAAAAGATAGATATGAACAGCGGTAATGCCGTTTACGTATATGAAGGCGACACGCTGGATGAAACGCTGCTGGGCGATGATGCCGACGAACCGGCCAATGCCGATGAAATCTCTCCCTACACTGTGGCTAACGTCAATTACAATGAAGAGAGTGAGAACTATGAATTTGTCGCTGGCTACCTGCCGGCCGGCCCTTATACGGTAGGCTTCAGCTGCCTGGCGTTAAACGACGAGCCGGAAACTGATGAGAATGCAGAGGTATTCAGCTTCCAGGCCGTGGTCGAAACATCGGTAACCGCAACCGAACAAACGACTATCGACATTCAATAATCCTCAGACGGGCAACGGACTGCCCGATTCACTCTGTCTCCGCAGTAAGATATTGCGCCAGTACAGCATTAAGCTGCCCCACTTCTACAGGCTTCGATAAATAATCATCAAAACCCTCTTCACGATAGAGCGCTACATCTGCGGCCATGGCATTGGCGGTTACCGCTACCACCGGCAATTCAGGATGCAGACTTTTAATTCGTTTACAGGCTTCCACACCATCCATGACCGGCATTTGAATATCCATTAACACCAAGTCCGGACGTTTCTTACCTACAAACTCAACTGCTTCCAGGCCGTTTTCGGCAAAAAACAGGGTTGCTCTGGTTTCTGCCAGCATAGCCTCTATCACTGCACGATTAATTTCGTTGTCTTCAGCCACCAGGATCATTACGTTGCTTAAATCGGGTTGTTTCTCATCATTATCCGGTGCCGAGTCAAGCACATCACCGGCAGCCTTAACTACTGGTAGAGTGACAATAAACCTCGACCCCTCACCCGGTTTACTCACCACCCGGATCTTGCCGTGCATTACGTGCACCAGTGATTGGGTGATGGCCATTCCGAGCCCCGTACCGCCGTATTTACGAGTGGTGGAGGAATCAGCTTGCTCAAAGCGCTCAAACAATCGGTCCAGAGCGTCTTTGGTCATGCCCTGACCGGTATCGGTAATACTGAACAGCAATTCATCACTGGCAGTGTTGCGGGCCGAGATAGTGACTTTTCCCTGCTCGGTGAATTTTATAGCGTTAGTGCCAATGTTCAGCAGCACCTGACGTATTCTCCCCGCATCACCAATCCAGACATCATGATTTGCCTGATTTTCAAAGAGCAGCGCCACGGGTTTATTGCCTGCAATCATCGACATATCCGATTGCAGTCCATCAAGCATAGTCGACAAACTAAAAGGATGAGGGTCGATACTTATCTTACCCGCTTCGATTTTAGAGAAGTCGAGGATATCGTTAATAATCCTGCTCAGATTGCGAGTGGAGTAAACTGCCTTATCCAGCAAACCACTGTGTTGCTCGCCCACATCGGAGCGGCGGATCAGTTGCAGGGCACCGTAAATACCGTTTAGCGGTGTGCGGATCTCATGACTCATATTGGCCAGGAAGCTCGACTTAGCCTCATTGGCCTGCTCTGCCTGAAGCCGCGCCTCTTTTAGTTCCTGCTCGCGTTTTAACTGCGGAGTGAGATCGTAAGCGATCCCAAGAAAACCAAAGAGATTACCGTCTTCATCGAATAAACTGGTAGCACTGAGTCGCACCGGTACCTTAGAGCCATCTTTGCGCACATAGGTCCAGTTGTTGATGTCAGTATTACCGTTTATCACTTTTTCCACGAATACGTCGAAGCCAGGTTCAATCCGCCGTCCGAGCTCTTCGGTGAGCTCTGCTGCCCGGGCTTCCATCTCTTCATACAAATGAAAAACAGCAGGGGTCTGCTTACCAACCATTTCGTCGGAGCGGTAGCCAATCAACTTTTCGGCAGCCGGGTTAAATGCAGTAATCAGACCCTCATTATCGGTAGCAATCAGCGCGTAACCAGCACTTTCCAGGATCCGCCGCTGTAAAATATTCGCCTGGGCTATCTCATGAGTACGGGCAGCTACTTCGCCTTCCAGCTTTTCATTGTTTAACTCCAGGGCGCGTTGATTGGCCTCGGCAAGCCCCCGTTTATAACGTTTTGCATCAGCACGGCGGCTTAACACAATATGTAGACTGAAAATCACCAATGCCAGACTGGTCACGATAGCCAGCGTATTATTGAACGCCTGTTGCCTGGACGGTAAACGCAAACCATCAATAAAAGCCTGGTTTGGCGTTAGCGATAAACGCCAGTTGCGGCCGAACAGTTGTAAGGTTTGCTGAATTTTCAAGGCGTCAAGACTGCCATCCTGATGACGCCCAAAGAACGTCAGGGCATCGCCGGCAGAGATATCATCGATAGTAAGCATCACGTCATCGCGTAAACCACTTACCGAAGATAACACTTCATCGATCAGCAGCGGTGCGTAGCTCCAGCCCACCAACGCTTTCATCCGCGCATCATCCGCCTCCGGCACGTTCAACGTGTTGTACACCGGCTGCATAATTAAAAAACCCTGCAAGCGCTTTTTATTTGCCTGCACCAGGGTGATAGGCGCCGTTAACTGGGTAGAATTCGATTTTGCGGCTTTCTCTGCAGAGCGACGTCGCATGGTTTCAGAGCCAATATCCAGCCCGATAGCCTGTAGGTTTGCGTGCTCAGGCATTATGTACTGGATGATAAAATAACTGTTGGTATGAGGTGTTAATGTGCGAAGTTCAAATTGTTTATCCGGCCTGTCCAGCCCCGCCATGGCGATGAATTCGGCAAAGTCTGTTACCTCGACTCTGCGGATAAAGCCAAATCCCCGGGCGCCCGGGTATTGCTGACTGTAATTCTGGCTTCTGGCATAGGTTTGTACGTAATCGTAATTCAGGTTATCTATACCCACTGCCACAATCGATGCTTTTAAGCTCGACAGCCCGTACGCATAAAGTGATACGCGATCATTTACCGCTTCGCTGATTTGCGCCAGGCGCTGCTCAAGGGCTTCGGTGATCAGTTGACCTCGCTGCGCTTCGTAACTTTTACCCACTTCGGTGGCATAGAGGTAGCCGATAACCAAAACAATCAGTGGTAACCACACAGACTTGCTGATGCTGCTCTGGATGGATGCACGCCTTAAGTCTTTCACCGACATCAATTTACACTCAACAAATTAAATACTTAGAATGCACCAGTATACAAAATCAGTCCTGTTAATATGCACCGCCCACCCATTTAGTATACAAGCGATCAGAATCCGTGCATAAAAAAAGCACACACCTAATCGAAATCGTGAACTTCACAGCTGTCAGAACTGGCTGACCATTGAACTTGCGACATAAATCGGTCGATCACCGCCGACGGGTATTTAAACTCTTACTCCAGCGGACTATCATTCACTTCTTAGCTATTTAGGAAGGATATTTTTGGTGAGTCAGGCAACTGTTAAGTTACTTCAGGATTACTACGCTGCTTTTAGCAAGCAGGATATGGACACCTTTTTGTCGCTGCTCACCCATGATGTGATTCATGACATCAATCAGGGCGCACGCGAAGACGGTAAAGATGCCTTTGCGGCGTTTATGGCGCGCATGAACAAACACTACAAAGAAACCATTGTAGATATTGAAGTAATGACCAATACCGCGGGCGACCGAGCTGCAGTAGAATTTACCGTATTAGGCGAATACCTGGCCACCGATGAGGGGTTACCCGAAGCCAACGGGCAGACTTATAAGCTGCCGGCCGGTGCGTTTTTTGATATTCGTGATGGCCTGGTTGCCCGGGTAACCAACTATTACAACCTTGAAGAATGGATAGCACAGGTTTCGGCCTGATTGCTACACAACACCCAATATGCTTACTTTTAAATGTTTATCCGGTGCAGCCCTACATCAATATATAGATGAACTCGCCCAGCTGCGCATGCAGGTGTTTCGCGACTTTCCCTATTTATATGATGGCGATGCCGCATATGAAGCCCGTTATCTGAGTACCTATATTGCAGCGCCCGAGAGTATTATTGTGCTCGCATTCGATGGCGCTAAAGCCGTAGGCGCGTCTACCGGCGTACCGCTGAAGCATGAAACTTCAGAAGTAAAGCAGCCTTTTGTGAATGCCGGGTTTGATACTGAGTGCATTTTTTATTGTGGCGAGTCGGTGCTGCTGCCGCAATATCGTGGTCAGGGGGCGGGTGTTGCCTTTTTTGAATATCGAGAGGCGCACGCCAAAGCCATCGCCGGCATGACTCACTCATGCTTTTGTGCGGTTCAGCGCCCGGCTGATCACCCGGCCCGCCCGGCAGATTTTAAGCCACTTGATACATTCTGGCAGCATCGCGGTTATCAGAAATGTGCCGACCTGACGACCACCTTCAGTTGGAAGGAAATAGGTGAGTCTGAGGAGTCTACCAAACCCATGACATTCTGGATGAAATCACTCTCTTAGGAGTAGCAATGCACACATTTAAACTGGCCTCTGCTCAGTATGACATCGGTTTTTTTGAACACTGGGATGAGTTTGCCAGTAAGCTTGAAGACTGGGTAAGCCGCGCGGCCAGACAAGGGGCCAGACTGCTGGTTTTTCCTGAGTATGGCAGCATGGAGCTTAGTTCCCTGTTTGGCGAAGCGGTATATAGTGATCTAGCCCGGCAACTGCACGCTATGCAAGGCCTGTTGCCCCGTTGGGTTGACCTGCATAAATCGTTAGCAGCCCAATACGATGTGCATATTCTGGCCAGTTCTTTTCCTACCGCGCAGGAGGATGGCAGTTTTGTGAATCGTGCCAATCTGTTTGGCCCTGAGGAGCTGCTCGGCTATCAGGATAAGCTCATCATGACCCGGTTCGAGAACGAACAATGGCACATTAGCCCGGGCACCGAGATTAAAGTGATTGATACACCGTTAGGCCGGATAGGCATTCACATTTGTTACGACTCTGAATTTCCCTTAATCGCCAACCATCAGGTGGCGGCTGGCGCGGATCTGCTGCTGGTACCCAGTTGTACGGATACCCAGGCGGGCTTCCACCGGGTACGCATAGGTTGTCAGGCACGTGCACTAGAGAATCAATGCTATGTGGTTCAGTCCCCAACGGTTGGTGATGCCAGCTGGTCGCCCGCCGTCGACGCCAACACCGGCCGCGCCAGCGTTTACAGTCCGGTTGATTATGGTTTTCCGGCTAACGGCATTTTAGCCGAAGGTGAAAACAGCGATCCTGCCTGGGTGTATGCCACCGTCGACCTGGGAGAAATTGCCCGAATTCGCAATGAGGGGCAGGTGTTTAATTACCGCGACTGGCCTAAACAGTTCGAGTTAAAGGCTCCAGGGTAATCACGGAAATAAAAAATCGTCTGGTTACCAGTAGTTTAGCAACTCAAAGTCCTGTTCTGCGGCATCAATGAAAGCCTGATAGATACGTTTGCGCTGCGAACTTTCCGGCACAAAGATGTAGCAAGGCGGGCGAGGAACAGACTCCTGCAACTCAAACCACAATTTATCCAGCTTATCCAGCGATTCTTTTCCGGGCACCACGTAAGTCTCCCCCCACGTGGTGGTATAGATAACGGTTACTTCATCCACCGTAGGCTTGAGACGGCTGGAGGTGAAATTGACGACCGCCATGCAGGCCTTTATTTGCATCGGGCTTAACAGGGCTTCCCGTGGAATGGTATTAACCCGCACCGGGCCGAAGATCTTACCAAAATGCTTAATCAGGGCATGTATGTCGCTGTCGGTAACCGGGTCGGTATCGTAATCCAGTAACACTGTGGTACTGATATCGATGACGCGATTACAGACGCACCATAATATGAGCCTCACTGGCGATGCGGCCACACTAATGCGGGCTTTTTCCTGGTTCTTACCCAGCACGCCGAGCTGGTCGTCACTATAGGCTGCCCAAACCTGCTGACCATTTTTACGCCGGTGCTGTTTAATAGTAATCACCGGGCAAAATACGTTGTCGTCAAAGCCGATGCGTAAAAATTCCAGCTTGTGCTCTTTTTTTGAATAAAACGTATCGAGGCGGCGGCCCAATACGGCCATGTCTTCACGACTGACCGACTGATTATCCATTTGCAGCTGAGAGGACATGCGCCGGTAGCAATAAATTAAGAAACGGTGAATTTTACGGCTCAGTTGGACTAACTCGGTGAGCGACCAGTTATGAGAATTATCCAGATGGCGGATCTGACTTTTGGTCCACCCCCACTGTTTAACCAGGCCAGCAATTATTCGCCGTTTAAAGGTAATATCACTCTCAGCCACGGGCTGGCTGAGCTGGCAATTGCACTTAATATAAAGGCACTGCTGTAGCAGCAACACGGTTTCCGGTTCGTTGACCGCCTGATAATGGCTCAGCAGCTGATCAAACATCAGAGCGTAGGGATCGATATTGGCCACGTTGCCCGGCGCTTCATCGCCGTGATGAACCCGTTTTTTCAGCAGGTTACACAACGGCTGCTCTTGCTCCAGATTCTCCAGAAACACTTCCAGCTTGGCCATTTTTAAAACTGATTTAAATGGCGACTCGATAGCTTTACCCAACTGCCAGATTGCCGCGCCAAACAATTCCTTGATATCCAGCTTGTCGAGATGGCCCAGATCCATGAACCAGTTGGGATCCGGTGAGCCGCCCTCTTCCAGGGCGTTCAGCAGGGAGTAATACTGCTGTTCGGTAGTAGCGTCGGGCGTTAACCACCAGAATGGCGCCTTACCCGCCACCACGATATTGGTGGTATAAAATTCGGATTTTAAGAACACGGCCTGAGCCGATCCGGCACTTTCGCCTTCGGCTACGCCAAAATCATTGTTTCTGACTTTGTCGATATCCGACAGGAAAAAATGCACTTCGATGTCGTAGCAGCTCATCGCCCAGTCTTCAACGGTGTTGAGTTTGCGCTGCATAGCCGCTAAAGACGCTTCGCTCAGTTTATTGCCGTCTACACAAACCCAGTAATCAAAGTCAGACTTCTCCGATTGCGCGATGGTGCCAATACTGCCCATTAACACCAAAGCGTCGATGGCTCGCTGGCGGGGCCAGACAGACTTGATGTCGTCAAATAAGTCATGATGCTGAGGAAAAATAGTAAACAACGCATCTTTTATTTCGTCACGAAAACTGAAGTTATTAAGGCCATAAAAGAGCTCTGCATCGGCATCGACATAACCGGGAAGATCAGGATGATTAACGTGCAATAAAAATGGGATGACATGAAACAATGGCCGGCGCTCTGGCGGCAATAACGCCTGTGCCCGCTCGATACGGGCCTTGTTATAGCGTAGCACCCGCAGTAATCGAATGGTCAGGTTTTGCTGAATTGTAAGCGACGGCTGTGAACTCATTGCACCACATTTATCCTTAAATACTCGTTAAAGGATAGTCATTTTATTTCAGACTGCAGTACTCTGCCGAAATAATCTGATTCAAACTCAGTTCTTTAGACTGAGATTTTCACTCTGTTATACCTTGCCCGTTTAACTGACGCCAGCGCTACCGGCAGAATTATTGATTCAAATCCTTGCCTGATGCTTTTCGATGATTTAATCAATCAATTTATTAGATTTTAAAAAGCATTTCTAATCGATAATAATTCTTAATAACAACTTCAGGAGAGTTCGATATGAAAAAAACTATTACTTTCGCCATTTTGCATTTCACTGTTGCTTTTACCGTGGCATACCTGCTTACGGGGAGTTTATTGATTGGTGGTGCTATGGCATTGGTTGAGCCATTGATTAATACGGTCGCGTTTTATTTTCATGAAAAATGGTGGACGTGGAAGACCAGCAAACAAACCACAAGCTCCTTTGCTGGCTCAGCCATGAACTCTGCTGTGCTTTAGCCTGACGCCCAGGTTTAGGCGTTACTTTATAACGCCCTTCTTCCTTTTAGTGCCATATAGCACCGCAATCACCGACCAGCTTTCGAGTACCTCACCACATCAATCGGCATTAAATACTGCCTGATAATGCAGAAGTTACGCAGACCGCCTCGTCATAGCCAGCGCAAGATGCGCTGGCTATACCTGAACAGACAATAAACGGGCAAGCGTCAAAGCTTGCCATCGAATGCCTAAAACAGATCCGCCTCCATGACTTTGGTCCAGGCCTTCACGAAATCACTAACAAATTTTTGCTGATTATCGTCCTGGGCATACACTTCGGCATATGAACGCAGAATTGAATTGGCGCCAAACACCAGATCAATCCGGCTTGCAGACCACTTTTGCTTACCCGAGTCACGTTCGACAATGGCATATGAACCGTCGTTTAGCGGTTTCCAGGTAAACTGCATGTCGGTCAGGTTAACAAAAAAATCATTCGTTAACGTGCCAGGATTATCGGTAAACATACCAAAAGACTGTTGCGAGTAGTTGGTACCCAGAACGCGCATACCGCCCACGAGTACCACCATTTCAGCTGCGGTTAGCCCCATCAGTTGCGCGCGGTCGAGCAGCAACTCTTCGGGTTTTACCGCATAGTTTTGTTTTAACCAGTTTCTAAAACCATCAGCAATCGGTTCAAGCGGTGCGAATGAATCAGCGTCCGTCATTTCATCAGTGGCATCTCCTCGCCCTGGGGTAAAAGGAACTGGCACAGCGAAACCCGCCGCAGCAATAGCCTGCTCTAATCCCACATTACCGGCCAACACGATGGTATCAGCCAGACTCGCACTCATTTTTTCAGCCAACGGTGTTAATACAGCCAGCACCCGCTTTAAACGTTCAGGCTCATTACCCTCCCAGTCTTTTTGTGGCGCCAGGCGAATACGAGCACCATTTGCTCCCCCACGTAAATCGGATTGTCTGAATGTACGGGCGCTATCCCAGGCGGTTGACACCAGTTCAGCAATCGATAGACCAGAGTTTGCAATAAGCGCTTTTAAGCCATCGACATCATAATCGGTAGCACCTGCTGGCACCGGATCCTGCCAAATTAAGTCTTCTTGCGGCGCTTCGGGGCCTATATACCGGCTCTTCGGTCCCATATCCCGGTGAGTCAGCTTGAACCAGGCTTTGGCAAAGACTTCTGAGAAGTATGCCGGGTCGTTATAAAACCGTTCTGATATTTCCCGGTACTTCGGGTCTTTTATCATGGCCATATCGGCATCAGTCATGATGGGATTGAGCCGAATACTCGGATCTTCCACATCCACCGGTTTGTCTTCTTCTTTAATATCAACCGGCTCCCACTGCCATGCGCCGGCTGGTGATTTGGTGAGTTGCCAGTCATAAGTAAACAACAAATAAAAGTACCCGTTGTCCCATTTAGTCGGATGGGTAGTCCAGGCGCCCTCAATACCACTGGTTACCGTATCCCGGCCGATCCCCCTGGTCGTGTGGTTGTTCCAGCCCAGGCCTTGTTCATGTACGTCAGCCGCTTCTGGGTCTGGTCCCAGATGCTCGGCCTTGCCATTACCATGGGTCTTCCCTACCGTGTGCCCGCCAGCGGTTAACGCGACCGTTTCTTCATCGTTCATTGCCATCCGCGCAAAGGTTTCACGCACCTGAGCGGCCGTTTTCAGCGGTTCAGGCTGACCATTAACCCCTTCCGGGTTAACGTATATCAGCCCCATTTGAACAGCGGCTAACGGGTTTTCCATGGTGGCAGGATTGGCCACATCGTCGTAACGGTTATCGCTGGGGGCCAGCCATTCTTTTTCGGCTCCCCAGTACGTATCTTTTTCTGGATGCCAGACATCCTCGCGACCATAGGCAAATCCGTAGGTTTTTAGGCCCATGCTTTCATAAGCAATGGTTCCCGCCAGAATCATCAGGTCGGCCCAACTCACTTTATTGCCATATTTTTTCTTGAGCGGCCAAAGTAAGCGCCGGGCTTTATCCAGGTTAACGTTATCAGGCCACGAATTGAGTGGCGCAAAGCGTTGATTTCCGGTTGCCGCACCGCCCCGGCCGTCGGCGATACGGTAGGATCCTGCAGAGTGCCACGCCATACGAATCATCAGGCCGCCATAATGGCCCCAGTCCGCTGGCCACCAATCCTGAGAATCAGTCATCAGATCTAGCATATCTTGTTTAAGGGCAGCAAAGTCGAGCGATTTAACCGCGTCTCGGTAGTTAAAATCGTCTTCCATAGGATTCGACTTGCGGTCATGCTGATGCAATATGTCAAGGTTAAGGGATTCTGGCCACCAATCAGTATTACTCTTTCCTGACGCTGTCATTCCACCGTGCATTACCGGGCACTTCGACGCAGTATTGCTATCGTCTGTCATGATTTTTACCTCTGTTGTTGTAGGCGATTCCAGGGAAATCGTGAAGATTTAAACCTAATCATAGTCGAAAATAACGCAATGGTATGGCGAAATAAGTTGATTCAAATCATTGCTAAATCTGATTAACCGACGGCATAAAATCAGGCAGTGAAAGGATATCGATGGTCAGCAAAATACTGTGGATAGGATGAATGGTGTAAAGCAAGAACACGCTTCACGGCTTCGACTCTGCGCGCCGTTATCAAAAACACAATTGTGCAAAACAGGTAAAGCCACCGCGCTGTAATGCGGCGGCTTAAAAGAATATTTAGTAGAGTTCAAACACCGGTTTGCCCTTGGCATCAAACTTGACTTCCATCACACGGGCGTGACGATTGGGATCGTACAATGGATCCTGCTTGATTTCTTCCAGCGGGCGAGTATCGGTTTTTGGTACCACCGACGGATCGCCAACGGCATGCTCGTAATCCCTGGCATGATAAACACACAAAGGGGTTACATCATCTTCAGCTACGGTAAAGCAGTTATGGCCGGGGCCAAAGATTTTCTTCTCGTAGTCGGTTTGCAACACGGGATGTCTGGTTTTGGTCCATGCATTGCGATCCAGCAGATCGGCGTTTTCATCGGCTTCCATATAGCCCATACAGTAGCAGGCACCTGTAGCACTGGCCGAGAACGCGATAAAGATTTTGCCATTATGCTTAAGCACAGCCGGACCTTCGTTTACCCAAAAATCAACCCGCTCCCAGTCGTAGTCCGGTGTGGTGAGCATAAACTGCGTGGTTTTAAGTTTAATAGGCGATTCCATTTCAGCCAGGTACAGGTTGGACGCTGCAAACTGCCCGCCGGTCTTCTCGGCCCAACAAAAATAACGCTTACCGTTATTTTCAAATACGGTGGCATCCAGTGAAAAATCGATAAAGGATTTCTCGTCGCCATCGGCAGGCTGCATCATGCCGAGCTCTATCCACTCGTCGTTAAGCGGATCCTGTCCCTGACACTCAAGCACATAGGGGCGTAACGCCCAGATGTCATCTTCCTGACTGGCGGCAAAATAGATGTACCACTTACCATCCAGGTAGTGGATTTCTGGTGCCCAGATGTGGCGGCTCATGGGGCCACTGTCGTGCTTAAACCACACATCAAAAGTTTCGGCGTCCTGTAAGCCTTCAATGGTTGCAGACTTTCTTAGTTCAATGCGATCGTAGGTAGGCACTGAGCCGGTAAAATAATAAAAACCGTCACTGTGTTTGTACACAAAAGGGTCGGCACGCTGGGCCACTAATGGGTCATTTGTCTTTGCTGTCATCATTTATTTCTCAAGTTATATCGAGGCATTTGTCATACAAATGAATTTCAGCGCCAAAGATAACACTTTTTTTACCGTCAGTGCTACCGTTGGGTTAACCCATGTAAACAGAAATTAAGCGAAGTATGAAAGCAGAGGGATAAATAGGAGGTGCTAAATCACCTCCTGTAAACCGGGCTTATCAGAGCGCGCTCAGCCAGGCGTGCTCGGGCAGTAGATACAGGCCTTTTTCTGCTGATGCCCCTTCGCCGACGATATGGCCAATCCCTGCAGCCATTACCGCCAGGGTGACATCGAAGGCATTTAAACTGTCGCCATAGCCGGCGGTAAGGTTAAACATAGAACCGTCAGCCAGTAAAAACAGCGTCTTATCGCCCAACTGATACGCATTAACATAGGGCATTGGTTCGCTGTGGGAAGCATTCTGCTTTAAGTAAGGCACGTCGATTTCCTGCGCCACATGACCCACGTTTAAAATAAACGCTCCGTCTTGCATGCTATCAAGATGCGCGGCACTTACTACGCCATAAGCGCCGGTAGCAGTAGCAACAACATCGGCGGTTTTAACCGCTTCACTTAAATCGACTACCGGCCAGCCATCATATTTAGCCTGTAATGCGCGCGCCGGATCCAGCTCGGCCACCTGCACCTGTGCGCCAAAGGCTTTGGCCGAGGCGGCAACCCCCTGCCCGACTAGTCCGTAACCAATCACCACCACAACTTTTTCGTGCAGCGTCAGGTGCGTGGTTTGAAAAAAGGTTTGCCAGGCGCTTAATCCCACCATATGGCGGTTATGCAGCCCTTCTTTTACCGGCAGGTCATCCCAGTTAAAGATAGGGTAACGGGGCGTTACATTGCCCAACCGATTAATGCCAGAGCCGGTTGCTTCCAGGCCGGCAATTATATTTGGCTGAAGATCACCTTCGTGTAGGCGTGTGGTCAGGTCGGCCCCCATTTCGCACAAATGGGTTGGCCCCCAGGCTAGTGCCTTATCGAAAGATTCAGACCAGTCCTTGTCACTCATATCTCGCCAGGCATGGGCGACCGCGCCTTTGCTAACCAGATGCGCCACTACATCATCCTGCACGGTAGTAGGGTTACAGGTTGTCAGAAATACTTCACAACCGGCATCGAGTAGACCGACTACCAGTGGTGCCATTTTTAGATCCAGATGCATATTGCAGGCAAGTTTTACGCCCTTAAGGTCCGGTATCGCATTGATGGCAGCGCGAGTGCGCGGCATATGGAGCCTGGCCCAGGCCAGCTCCGCTTGAAAGTCCTGATACATTGGGAATTCTTATCACAGAAAAACGATAATCATACGCGCATTAAGCCCTTTTTCTCAACTGGTGAATTTATCGACCCGAATTGATCGAATTTGGCGGTTGCGTATTAAAAGTCAGAGAATAAAGGTATCTTACCTTCAGGACCTACTGCTCAAGGACGCCCATGTACATCACGCTACTTCTGGCTAGCTTATTTATGCTGTTCAGCACCCTGGCACCTCATCTGCCCGGTAAACACTGGCTTATCAGAGTGTGGGAATTTCCCCGTTTACAGTTGTTTGTACTCATTTTGTTGTGCATGACAGGCTGGTTTTTTATGACGATGACACATCCGTTCGCAGCGGTTGTTATGATTATGGCCCTGGCGCTTGCGGGTATCTACCAGGCAATCTGGATCCTGCCCTATACCGCACTGTGGCCCAAGCAGGTGAACCCGGTGAGTAAGGTTGATGACAACTGTACGCTCAGTATTCTAACCAGTAATGTGTATATGTATAACGATAACTACGAGGGGCTGAAAACTCTGGTAAGGCAATATCAGCCTGATATGCTTATCCTGCTGGAAAGTAATCAGGCCTGGCAGGATGCTATGTCATCGATTCACTCCGATTATCCGCACCGCTTAGCCTGCCCGCTGGAAAACCTGTACGGCATGCACTTATACAGCAAGCTGCCTTTTAAAGGCGAACAGATCCGCTATATCGTGGAAGATGATGTGCCTTCCATGGAAGTACAAATCGATATTAGTGGCACGCAGGTAACTGTTTATTTTCTGCATCCCAAACCGCCGAGTCCAACCGAAAATGAATCTGCCGCGCCAAGGGACACTGAGTTAGCCATAATCGGTAAAGAGATGGCAGAACATAAGGATCCGGTGATTGTATCGGGCGATTTAAATGACGTAGCCTGGTCCCCCAGTACAAGACGATTCCGCAAGCTTAGTAAAGCTCAGGATCCGCGTGTAGGACGTGGTTTTTACAATACTTTTCACGCCAAATACCCGATGGTGCGCTGGCCGCTGGATCATATTTTTCACTCGCGGGATTTTGATATGGTGAAGGTGGAAAGACTACCGGGCTACGGCTCTGACCACTTTCCGCTGTTCGCCCAGCTACAACTGACTAAAAAGCGGTAGTAAATGGTTATTCGGTGGGCATTAACAGGTTTTCAAGCTCCCGCGCAGCCATGGGCTTAGCATACAAAAAGCCCTGGGCATATTCAACGTTAAGTGCCTGGCAATACAAAGACTGCTCTTCGGTTTCGACCCCCTCAGCAACAATAAACAAGTCCAGCTTATGACCCACATTAACAATGGCCTCCATGAGGGCGCCATCGTAAGCACTTTCCGGCGCATCCTTAAGGAACGTGCGGTCGATTTTAAGATGACTTACCGGGAAATGTTTTAAATAACTCAGCGATGAATAGCCCACGCCAAAGTCGTCAACCGAGATTTCAACCCCCTTTTCGCGTTGCTTTTTGAGCTCTTCCAGGACCTCACTCCCCGCTTTAATTAGGATATTTTCGGTCAGTTCGATACCAATATCCTGTGGCTTGAGCCCATAGCGAGCACGGCATTCGTCGAGACTGGCAAAGTAGCCTGACTCAACCAGCTCGCGGCCCGACACATTAATATCGACGCGGATATTAATGCCTTGTTCACGCCAGGTCTTCACCTGTTGGCAAGCCTGTTCCATTACCCAACGACCAATATGCAAAATAAGATCGGTGCGCTCAGCAATCGGAATAAACACGCCAGGAGAAACACTGGCCACTTCCTGAGTAGGCCGCCAGCGCAATAAGGCTTCACAAGCTGCGATGCTGCCGGAGCTTAAGTCAAATTGCGGCTGATACACCAACTCAAATTCATGGTTGTTCAGTGACTCATGTAATTGCGCAGCCAGCTTGCGCTGCTCCTGCAGTTGCAAGGCCAGCGATTGAGTGAAAAACTCATAACGATTACGCCCTTTGGCTTTAGCATCGTACATGGCTAAATCTGCATTTTTGAGCAGATCGCCAGCCTTTTCGCCATCTTTAGGATACAGACTAATGCCCACGCTCAGGGTAATCCGAACACTTTCATCGCTCAGCTCAAACGCATGCTGAAAGCAATCGGTTAATTTGCCAGCAAGTTCGCTGGCTCCGGCGCTATCCAGGGCTTCGCTCACCAACACAAATTCATCGCCGCCAAACCGGGTAATTAACCCTCTACCGTCGAGACACTCCTGCAAGCGCTGTGACACTGCTCGCAGCAGCTCATCACCCCATGCATGACCCAGGGTATCATTAACCTCTTTAAACATGTCTAAGTCGAGAAAGAACAGTCCAAACTGCTCACCAGTTTGTTGAGAATTCGCAATGCGACTCTGTAGGGCATTTTCAAGTTGACGGCGATTGGGTAAGCCAGTAAGTAAATCGGTAGACGCCATTTGCTCCAGTTTTTCCCGCGCCGCATACTGTTCACTCAAATCAATATCGATACAGAACATTTCAGGCGAATCGGTATTGGCTTTGAGCATAACGTGGGAAGAAAAGACGTGTACGATGCTGCCGTCCTTGCGCTGCAGCGGCAACTGCGCCGACGGAATCGGCACCCCTTGGTCCAGCCATCGTTGATGCAAAGTAAGCACTTCCTCCCGCATAGGAGGAGGAATAATTAAGTCTTCCAGCTTTTTCCCAATAGCCTCTTCACGACCAAATCCATAAATTTCTTCGCTCGAATCATTCCAGTAGATGACATTTCTGTGCTTGTCGTAGCCTTGAATAGACACCTTGGCAAGTGAACAGATAAGATCCAAAAATCTCAGCTCTGCCGCATCATAGGAGTCACCGAAGTCTGTCATTCGCCGTTTATCTGTAAACATTGTCTTCCTATACAAGCACTAAGCAGTGCGTTGTAAATTGCTCACACAATCGTACACTTATAAAAAGTTTAGCTCAATTGCAGATAATTACCGTGTTATTCATGATCGCCAGCTAACCACCGGCACGTCGAATAACTACCTGCTCGTTATCCAGTAAACTTTCTATTGGTGGTAACGATGCCTCATCTTCAAATAGCGCCGGATCCTGAGCAGACTCCACGCCAACCCAACTATTTTTGCCAGCCGCTTTGGCAGCATAAAGACAACTATCGGCAATCGCCATCAGTGCTTTAAAACTGATATTCATCTCTGGCGCTTGCAGTACCGGAGGGAAACACACATAGCCGATGGAACAAGTTTGCTGGAGTGTCAGTGTATCGCTCACTATAAAATGGTGGGTGTTTATGATCTCAAGCATCCTCTGCGCCAACAGTGCCGCTTCTTCCCTGTTAATGAAGCGGGCAACAGCAACGAATTCTTCACCGCCCCAACGTACCATATAGTCAGACTGACGAAATACCTTTTTCATAAGCCGGGCAAGTTCAACCAGAATGCTATCGCCGATATTGTGACCGTAAGAATCATTCACCTTTTTAAAATCATCCAGGTCGATAATAAACATAACTACATCGGCGTGGACAGGTTTGACTGATTTGCCGACATGCCAGTCGTAATAAATCCTTAGCACATGCTCGAAGTCTGGCTCAATATGATTTTTCAAGAACCGGCGGTTATGCAACCCGGTAAGATTATCAGTAAGGCTGATCGCCTCTACTTCCTGATAGGCTGCCGACAACTGCTGGTTTTTCTCTTCCAGCTCCAGAGTGCGTTGGGCCACTTTTTGTTCCAGCTGACCGTTAATCCGGCGCTGAATTAACCGACCATAAAGTAACAACAGGAGCAGGCATACACAGACAATGGTAAAAGTTGCCGTCATCCATAAAATACGCGATGTCTGCTCAAGGGCCTGCTCTTTTTCGAGCAATTCGATTTGGTGAGCACGGCGCACAAACTCGGCCTGAGCCTGTACTTTAGTAATGCCCTCAAGCCGTGCCTCGTTCAGTCGCTGGTCATCCAGCCTTTTTTGCCTTTGCAGTGCTTCAAAGGCTTGTTCCAATGAGTTATTCGCTAAGTGAACCTTAACCCGTAACGCCTCAAAATCAGATTCCTCAGCGCGTTCGTTATTTTGCCTGGCTTGTTCAAGGCCGGCCTCTATAAATGATAGCGCTGAGGCATAATCTGCTTGCCGGTAGGCCAGCTCAGCAGCAATTTCATAGGAGTCGACCAGCAGACTGCGATAGCCATTTTTGATGGCGCGTTCTATTACTCCGTCGATAAGCGTTTTAGACTTTGCAAGGTTGCCACTGTCCATTTCAAGCTGAGCCAGTGACGATAAGGCCCAATCGATATCCCGTGGCGCCTGAATTTTTCGGAACAGTTCCAGTGCTTTCAGGATATGAGTACGGGCTCTTTCTTGTTGGCCCAGAGCATTAAGCAGATAGCCAATCTTGTTGTTGCTGTACGCGATATTTTTGGGGTCACCCGAAGCAACATCCAGTTCAAGCGCATTCTCAAAGTAGGTTAATGCAGTGTCCAGATCTCCCATCACCCGGCGCAGATCACCAATATTATATAATGCGCTGGCCACTCCGGATTTATCATCAAGCACGGTGTTCATTTCTAAAGCTTGTTGGTGAGCTTCCAGAGCTTCTTCATAGTATCCCATCTTTTCCAGCACGACCCCGATGCTGTTGTATGCTGAGCTGATCGCGTCTTTATCGCCAATTTTCTGAAAAACCTGCATCGACAAATAAACATATTGAAGCGCCTGAGAGTAACCCGACTGATAGCGATAAGTTAGCCCCATCTGACGATATGCTTTACCCAGCCGAGGCTGATCGTCAACACGTTTAAATCGCTCTATCGCTTCGATAAGTTTACTTTGCGCCAGGTCATAACGATTTCGTTCCATGGCGTTACGTGCTTGCTGATATAGCGCCTGTCCTTCAAGACCGGCATCATTCCGCGCCCGGGCTTGATTAATAAACTGCTCAGCAAGCTCATCGGCACGTCGCATCTTGCCCTCGATGCGCGCATCAACAATCTGTGAAGTCACATCTTCGACTGACTCGCTTAGTTGGGGTGGGGATTGAGCGTTTGCCGGACTGACAATGGTTACCCAAAGCACGCATCCAAGCCACCGCAGGGTATTACGAAAGGACATGAAAACCTTTACGAAACGGTAAGTAACATCACATCATTTTATACACGCTGTTTATCCTACAAACAACTATTCAGGCGTATTGCTTCACATCTACAGGTATAAAAAACTCTGTGGCGACAAAGTGTTAAGTCAGTTTTTTCTGTGGGTATGCACAGTAAGAGAGGAAAAACCGGGTGGGCATGGTCGAAGCCATGCAGCCACCCAGGTTACGAATTAATGATTATGCTGAAGTTTGATTAAGCGGCCATCTCTTTTGTCTTCCAGCACATAAATATTGCCTTTATCGTCTTGTTCGACTTCGCGCACCCGTTTACCCCACTCATAACGCTCTGCTTCTTCAACCTGCCATGCGCCTTTGTCATTCTGATTAAATGTAACACGCACTAAGGCCTTGGAAGACAATCCACCGATAAAGCCATTACCGGTCCAGTTGCTGAACAACTTGCCTTTATAGATAATAAATCCAGCCGGACTGATAGCGGGAACCCAGGCCTTCTCCGGCGCTTTGAAAATTGGGAAATCTTCATGATTGGGAATTTTAACGCCCGAATAGTGATCGCCCTGTGAAACCATGGGATAACCATAGTTACGCCCTCGTTCAATGATGTTCAACTCATCACCATGGCGAGGGCCCATTTCGTGTGCCCACAGGTTGCCCTCGGCATCAAAATCGATGCCCAGCGGGTTGCGGTGACCAAGGGTCCAGATTTGCCCGCTGACTTCGCCATTACCAACAAACGGATTACCTTCCGGCATGCTGCCGTCGTCGTTTAGACGCAGGATTTTACCCAGATTCATTGTCATGTTTTGCGCTGGCGTAAACTTTTGTCTTTCGCCAGAGGAAATAAACAAATAACCGTCGGGCGAGAACACCATGCGATGGGAATAGTGCCCGTTACCGGTCACCTTAGGTGACTGGCGCCAGATAATTTCGCGGTCTGACAAGCTTGCGCTGTTATTGGTTATTTTTAGCATAGCGCGCTCAATCACAGCGCCGCTGAATGCATCGTTTTCCGGGTCGCGTTCTATGTACGACACATAAATGGTATTGTTAGTGGCGAACTCCGGATGAATAATCACATCGCCAAGGCCGCCCTGCCCGCGGGCAGTAACGCTGGGTACGTTTTCAACTGAAAACCGTTTTTGCTGATTTTTATCGAGCAGCCAGATGACACCTTCTTTTTCGGTCACCAGGCTGTGGCCATCTGGTAAAAATGTCATTGCCCAGGGGTGATCAAAGGATGCCATTACCTGACCGGTAAGTGTGGTGCCTTCGCTGCCTTCCATCTTAACTTGTGCTGACGAAGCGCTCTGAGCCAGCGCCACAAATGACGAAGTGAGCAGCGTAATAATAAACAGCAGTTGTTTCCGCGCGGGTATTTTTTGCAAAATGAGGCTCCCTACCTAATTCGTTGTTAGCGCAATACTTGTCACACTTATGCGACACGCTATTCATAATCATCAGGTTACCTACGTGATTTATCAGGGATAAGCTCAACTTGTTGCCAATTCAGCGAGTTAATCACCACCAGCGCCACGCTAAATTCTGTTATATATTCTCATCTTCGCGCCACCGGGCAAAATACTGCACCAGAAAATCAATGGCCATGCGGGTACGCAGAGGCATAAAGCGCCTGTTCTGATAAACAATCCAGCTACTGGAGCCGCTCCCCCAATAGGGTTGTAGAATCGGCATCAAGCGGCCACATTTAACTGCCTCGGTAAACGTACTTTTGGGCATATACGCTATGCCCAGACCCTGCTCACAAGCTTGCAGTACGGCATTGGCGTTATTGCTGCGCCAGCGCCCTTTTACTTTTACACTTTCCTGCGCGCCATTATGGAAGAACTTCCAGGTATCATTATTGGTAACGATACAACTATGGTTTTTTAAATCGCCCGGCTGTTTCGGCTCGCCATAGTGTTGCAGATAATCATTAGCGGCCACCGCCATCATCGGCCGGTTAACCAGTTTGCGAGCGATCAGGCTCGAATCGGCAAGCTCCCCATAACGAATGGCGAAATCAATGCCGTCTTCAACAAAGTTAACCATACGACTGTTAAAATCCATATCAATGCTTAACTCGGGGTGGGCCTGGGCAAAACGCATCAGCGCCGGGGCCACATAGTGTTCGGCAAATCCACCTGCTGCACTCACTCGCAAGGTACCGGTCAGGTGAATTTGCTGCAGATTAACCAGCTCATTAGCTTGCTGTAAGCCGATGAGTAGTTCTTTAACCTGCTGGTAATACACCGCGCCAGTGTCAGTCAGACTCACCAACCGGGTAGTGCGTGAGAGTAAAACACAACCCAGGCGCTCCTCCAGTCTGGCCAGCTGACGACTCACATGGCTGGTGCTACAGCCAAGCTGTTTTGCCGCAGCTGAAAAACCTCTGCTTTCGGCTACCGCAATAAATTCGACGATCCCTTCAAAACTATCCAAAGCCCTGCCCCATTATTGCTGTATAACAACAGTATTTACAAAAATAAGCATATTATCATTCAATGAGGGACGTTTTATAGTAATTGCGAATGAACAAGGCAACAGACTAAAAGGAGCATCATGAAAAAGATACTTGTACCGGTAACCAATCACGCCACGCTAGGTACCACTGATCAGGCCAACGGCACCTTTTCACCCGAGATCACCCACGCACTTCACGTGTTTACCCAGCATGGATTTGATTATGACATTGCCTCAATAGCCGGCGGTAAAGTGCCAGTCTACGGTACTGACATTGAAGACGACGAGGTTAACCAACAAGTACTATCCAGCGAAGATTTTCAAAACCGTACGAATAACAGCCTGCCGGTTTCAGAGGTAAATATTGACGATTACGATGCCATATTTTACCCCGGTGGTTTTGGCCTATTAAGCGATTTAGCCAGTAATAAAGAGTTTGCCAAACTGGCCGCAACTCACTACGAAAACAGCGGGTTAATTGGCGCGGTTTGCCATGGCCCCGCGGCCTTATTGCCCATTACTTTAAGCTCAGGCGAAGCGCTTCTGGCAAATAAATCAGTCACAAGCTTTACTCGTGAAGAAGAAGTTGACTACGGCACAATCAACGATATTCCGTTTCTGCTCGAAGAAGCGCTGGCCCGCAAAGCGGCGCGATTCAGCAAAGTACAGCCATGGCAGGACTTCGTGGTAGAAGACGACCGAGTGATCACCGGCCAGAACCCGGCAAGTGCTCACAGTGTGGCTACTGCTATGGTGAAGCAACTCATCAGGTGAACCATCCAAAGTAGCACGCTTAAATGAGTGCGCGGTTTTGCAGTGGGTGCTCCCGGGCAACCCGGGATCGCTTTCAACCCGAACTAAAAAACCTTTAATATTATAATCTTACAAGACACAATGAATTAAGAAGGGGGACTGGACTATCACCAGTTTCCCTTATTTTCATTTTTTTACTGCCATTTGAATAAGCTTGATATCGCTTTCGATAGATGTAAGATTTTCTTTTCGATTTTTCAAAGTATGAACATGATTAATCAAACAGACCTCCATTAGATTTTGGAATGCTCAACCGCCAAGTCTATATTGGTAGCCCGCTTTCCGGATTATTTGGTGAGTCCGTGATTACGGCTAGCTACTGCAATCATATACAACAGTGATTGTAGTAGATTTACCCGCGACAGTTAGGTGAATAGGTTAAAGCCGAAGAAAAATAGACTTGATATTGACCCTTATAAACTTTAAAGCTGTTTGAGCTCTATTGCTGTATACAAGCCAGCAATAAATCTGAGGCTACTAGCAAATTTAAAGCCGCTCGCGACTCAAAACTGTACTCTGGCGGTACTCGGTATTAAAGGTTGCGCAGACTGTAGTCGCGATCACTCCGAGTGAAATCGATATATTCATTTATCGCTTGCAGCATGCTTGTTTTTTATACAATAATAAATCTCAATAACGAAAACAGACTGATTAAAATAAAATTGTCCCGGCAGTAAAGGTAGTTTTCACGCGCATTGTAGAATGAGCAGTCGTACGTCGATGTGAAATTGAGAGGGAATGATGTGATGAATGGAACTCAGCATGAAATATACCTTTACGATTTTGATTCTAATATTCCCATTATTTGCTGCGTCAGACACTTCTGCTGCCAGTTCCAATCAGCTATCCGCTTCCTGTGCCTTAAGCGATCACACTAAATCCCTTCTGGCAGAAGTACTACAAACAAAACATCACCAATGTTTTTCCAGTCAGTGCAGTTTTTTTTCTGATGACGCGCCAAACGTGTATTCAGGCAAGATTAATCAACTGTTAAACAGCCTGGATCGCGATTTACAACAACGATGCAGTCAAGCAGAAGATGCTGTAGATGAGCTTCAGGATGACAGGCTCGATACATTACAAAACAATTATCACGCTTTATACGAAGCCAAAGTTCATACCATCACTTTTTGGTTTACCGGAATAGCCATCCTCTCGGCCATTATTGGTTTATTGGTGCCTTTTGCCCTCTCTGTATCTTTTAATAGCCGACATAATGAATTGGAAAGCGAACTAAGAAAAAAGTTAACGGAGCTTTCAGCCGACTCAGATAAGTTATCGTTCGAAATAGAAAAAATGGAACGAGATTTAGTCACTAACTTAAACAAATTAAAAGACAAGATGCTCGCCGAAAGCGACGAAATTCATAAGGCAATGAATAAGGTTGTTTATAAAGCCGGCGAAGCCAAAAACAAAGCTGAAATGACCCTTGAAAACGCGACGGCGGTCAACGAATCAGCCTCTCAGGTACAAAGTGATACCGAAAGCACACTGCAGCAAATCAAACACGCGTGTAATGAAGCAGTGACTGCACTCAACAATACAGAGCGCGCGCAACAGCAAACTGCACTCGCCAGCAACTTAACGGTACAAGCCCGACGCAATACAGAAGATGCACTTCAACAAGCCACGAGAGCAAGTCATGAGGCATCGGAGGCGCGGCACGAAGCAGAGAATGCGCTTCAGACGACTGAACAACTCATCAATGAGTTCAAACAAAAATTTGCACAACTAGAGAAGCAGGCAAACAGGCGTTTTCAAATCTTAAAATCAAGATTAATGAAGATTAAGAAAGTGCGTATCGGTAGACGCAAAAAATGAACACCGTCAATCAACAATGTGAATCGTGAAATGGTTTAAGACGTTTAACAACGAGAGTTTGCAACGTACCCGGGAGCTGGTTATGTATTCAAAAAATTGGTCGGAAACAACTGTCAAATGGCGCGATTGGCACCGCATGCTTGTGTTCGGCATATTATTCACAGTAATAGTTGGATGTGCAGGCATGGACGTGCAGGAAACCTACTATTTGGCGGTACCCAGCGGCGAAAACACTAATTTTTATCGCGTTAGGGTATCGGCCAATGCAACAAACGGGGTATCTAATTACGATGCCGCATGGTTTTCTGCCCATTCAGTTGATGCATTATATTCAGACGTGACTTCGTCAACCGCGGCTGCAGAGCTAAACGTTGAAAAAAATATCCGTGATACGTTGAATGCGCAGATAGAAAGCGCTTATCAAAGTTACCTTGAGGCGGCAGCAGACCCCACAAAAACTAACACCGAACTGGCGCCATGGCTCAACGTACTCAAGCGGCTGCGGGCTGCCCCGGGCAGTAATACCCCACTCCCCGGTGGTGCCATCGAAATGGAGTACAATCCTGCAGAAAACCTGGTTACCCGTCGGGCAGGTCAAAAGCTGGTCATGGTATTGTCCTCCGACCCTGATGATGTCATTGCAGAAATCAGTAATTTCTCTCAATCCACCGAAACAAGCGCATCGGTGTTGCGCCTAGGCGAAGTTTTTACCCAACAGCAAAACAATCAGGCTTATGAAACCGAGGCTGAAATGAACGCCGTCAGCGATGACTTTGTGCTGCTCGCTGCGCAGTTGGAAGCAGCACTTAACGATTCAGAGCAAGCAGATAAAGATGCGTTAATTCAACGCTTAATCTCACTGATTACCTTGGCGGAGAGTATTCAATGAGCCAGCTAAAACACCTAACCTTATTGGCAGGTTGTAGCCTCTTATTCTCCTGCGCTTCGGCCAAAATAGCGGTGGAGGTAGACATTTATGATGAAGATCCGAGAGTCGTTTTACCCTCTACTCCGCAGGACAATCTGGATTTGCTCGCACAAAGCCAGGTATTGTTATTAGAGGCCGCTTCCGACAAGCAGCGCTCACAGCAGTGGAAGAATCAGGTGGCGAATATATACCAAACCTTGTGGTATAGCGCCGGTGGCGTTGACGATGAGAGTGCAGGAGGGAAAAAGGTTTTCGGCAGCAACGCTCCTCGCCACCCGGTCAGAAGACTGATTGACACTATTAACAACAATGATAAGCAGGAAGATGATGCGCTGGCGTTCCTGGAGGAATCACTGGAAGCGCTGCAAAACAATATTCGCCAATACAACAATATTTACCTTGCCCAGTTACAGGAATTTAAAAAAGAATATGCCGATTATTGTATCGGCGCCACCGCGAGCGACGAAAAGCGCTCTTCTCCGCTTGCAACAAATACACATCAGAGCGGCAACGGCACACCACACAAAGCGTGTTTCAGAGTTATTCCTTTACTCAATATTCAGAATAAAAACAGCATTATTCCGCAGCTTGGTTTGGAAAAAAGAAACTGTTCGCGCAATACCAATGGCAGTTCAGTTATCGTGCGCAACTGCGTAATTCAAGATAAAGAAGCGGCTAAGGTGCTGCTTACAGAATCGCAATTTATAAAGCGTAAACTGGCGCTCGGAGACGTATCAGAGGCGCTTCAACCGGTGCAAGAAAATGCAGCTACTCTCACGTGCAAAAACCTGTTTCAGTGCCAAAATCATATCCAGCAAGCGCTTGCAGGAGTCATTGCTGCGTATGATAGCTACGTACTAACTGCCGATATTTTAGTGGACTGGGCGCCAGTAGAAAGCTTAATTCAGGCAAAAATGGTTCAGGCCCACAACAATAAACTCGAACAACAACGTTTACGCAATCTTCTCTCATCGTCGCAACAGAAGATCCAATTACTGCACAATAAAATGGGGGCTGATAATCAGCAAAAACTCGACAAGGCTCGGTCATCGAAAAACAGCCTCGCGCAATTACAGCGCGGCGAGGTGGAAGTCAGCTTTGTTGGTTTAAAGCGAGAAATGCCATTAGCTGGCAGCATACGGGAGCAACTGGCAGAGCAGGCAAGAAACACCTCAGGATTGTATTATTTAATCGACCGATTACAGGATGTTGGTGATCCCGTATGGCGGACTATTACCAACCCGCTCAATGAGCACCACTGGAATAAAAAAGTCAGTAAGACCTTCGTGAAAGCTCAGGGAGACACGTCGATGGTCATTGTTAGAGACAATCCGCTGCACTTTAGAGCTCATCATGTCAGAAATGACCCAAGTGCATTAATTAAAGGTCAACTCGAAATAGCCCGGGCTATTGGTGATGCGGCTTTAACCATTGCAGGCGTTAAATTAGGCGGACGCGCAGCGCTTACCGGTTCCGCCCCCGAAAAGGAAAGTATTGAGCTTACCTCTGTAACTCCTGCCGGCAACGCGGAAAAACAAAAAAGACAGGTAGCACAAAAGCAAAAAGTCTTAAATGCTATGACAAATCAATTGAGAGTATTGCAACGTGAACTCGAAACGTTGACGCTTGATGAACCCGACGATGATAAACAAAAACAAAAGTTTGAAGCCAGGCTGAAATCCTTACGAAACCGGATTATTGGCTTGTTGCAGGGCTATAAAGTGCGGTTTGAGGTAGCTCAAGATGCTTAGTCAGATTGCTTCAAAAATCAGAATGTGGACACGCACCGGCTACGTCTTTGTCAGACCCTACTTTGGCTTATTGGCTTTGCTTATTCTGGCAGTGACCGCGGTAAATTGGATGGTCCTGACATACGAAGAAAATAGCAGTAGGAAGGTCTCTGACTGGAACAATTTATTTTTCTTATTAGTACTAAGTTTTGTTTGTGTTGCTCTTGCTGTTGTCACACGCACTCCTCAAAAGCATGAAACACTATCGATTATAGAGCGAAATGCCGGTTGGTTGACCTTTGTCAGCTATTCTTTTACTGCAATGGCGCTGATAGGTTCCTTCGTTTCGAAGCAATTCACACTATGGTTACTCATCGGTATCTATCTGAGTGCAAGTTCAACACTACTGGCGTTGACTCGTCCCATTGATTACAAACAACTAGGTCCGGATAAAAACGGAGACAACAAGTCAGATCCCGTGGAAGAAGATAACTACGTGATCAATGGGATCTTTCGTTTGGCTTACGGATTCGTCTTTTTGTGTGTGATTGCCCTAGTCGCTCTCGCTTTTAATAATCAGCCCCTCATACTAAACCCTACTAGAACTGAGTTGCCCCGCGAATATCATCCGCAAGATGTCCTTAACAATAGAGTAAATACCCTCATTGCTATCGTAAAAGGATGCGATTTCCAATATCAGGAGGCTATTGATCCCACCGCTTCCACCAGACTAGAGCGTCTTGAAGGACGTATGCCTGAACAAGCCCATTGTGGAGATCTTCCGCCGCAATGGGTACTGTCCATTGGCGGTAATGTGCTGCTCTGCCATGTATTAAACAATTGTGCTGAAGCGATTGCTGCACTCAACAACGAAAAAATAAATTACGGGGATCTCGCCACTCTGAAGCAGGAATTGAGCGATCTGCAGGAGCAAAAACATCGTCTGGAAACTGAAATTGCTGACCATAAGCGAGTACTTAGCGGCCTGACTATGGAAAACAATATATTCAAAAGTGATCAGGTTGAAAAGAGAATTAGAGCCTTTACTCCATGTATAAGCTGTGATGAACACTCGCTTTTAGGTTTATCCCGAGAGATAGAGGCATTAAAGCAGAAAATAGCTAAAGCGCAGTCGCAGTTGAAACATCAAGAACAAGTCTTCGAGCAGCCATTAATCTTTGGCCAACCGATCACTGGCGGCATTGTAGTACCAATCTACTTTTTAATTCTGGCGATGATTGGCGCTTTAATCAGCATGGCCAGAAAGCTCCCCGAATTTCAAAGGCGTGTCACGCCCGCTTATCACCTTCGCTATATTCACGATGTAAAGGAAAACCCCAAGCTGGCGGCCCCTATGACCGGCGCCGAAGCCCGGGAATTAGTAATGTTTCAAATGGTGCAGGTTTTAACCTCAGTAGGAGTTGCGATTATTGCATACTCATGGGCAACCCCGAATGAAATGGCAGCAGGCGCTGTATTAGCCTTTATTGCCGGCTTCTCATCTGAAATCGTACTGATAGCAGTAAGAGGTGTATCAAAAAGATTGGTAGAAGCTGAGCCGCGAGTTATTGCGAAAAGTCGCCTAGTCAGTCGTGAGCAGATTCCACAAACGATTGACGTTACCAACAGTGATAGCCCCAAGCCGAGTCCGGCCCTACGGGTACGAACAGTTTCATTAGCGCCACTCGAAGTGGGTCAAGAAGTCAAATTATTAAATAGTAAAATGCTGCCTAACGGCAATGTGTTGGAATTATTGTCGGTTGGTACCGTTAAATCCATTAGAAATACAACGATTACTGTACTGTTTGAGCTGGACGGCAAGCCACTGGAAATTAATCTGAATCGCAGTGATTTGGCGCCAAGTGAGCAGGTTGGCGCGTCAAAAGACGATTTGAGAGGATAAACATGAAAAAAGGTCAGACTACCGCCAGATCAGGGCTATGTCTTAGAGCGCAGCCAAAAACCGGAGCCATTATCGGGGCCCTGGAGTATGGTAGCCAGCTCGAAGTAATCAGCGAAGAAACCTGGCTAAAAGTGAAAACGGTCAACGGCACTGAAGGCTATGTACTAGCAGACTATGTAGAACTTTCCAATGTGAGACCGCCGAAAAATACACAATCTGCAGCTAACAATCATATTATAACCTATCGGCCTTTCACGAGTCTTATCCAGGGCAAGCCGGTTAAAATCGATATCGCTTTTAAACCCGTCATGATTTGGTTAGAAAAACAGCTTCAGAAGCATGATCTTAGTATGTGGGTCACCAGTTCATTAAGAGAGCCGGGACAGCCAGTTTCTGAGGCCGTGGTTAATCCTGCCAGCTTGTCCAATCACTTGGTTGGTCATGCTATCGATATGAACTTATTTACCCCTTCCGAGTGGTTTAACTCTAACCGATTGGAACGGATCAACATCATCGACAAAGCAAAATCCAGGCAAATCCCCCTCGATGATGAAGAGAAAGTACGTCGCTTTCTTTATAGTATCGTCCATGAATCAAAAAGTGAATTAGGTTTTGAACTGCGCTGGGGAGGACATTTTGCGCCTAGTGATCCTGTGCATATCGATGACGGCATTAATGTAAAAGACAACCATCAGTACTGGACAATGCTTAAAAAAACCTGGCCGTCGCTGGTAACTTAACCTTCAGGATAATAAGTAATAACTATTGAACGACTTATATCACCAGGAAGGACAGGGTTGTTTCCTTTCAGGGCGTTCAATTTTTCAAAATAGATTCTCTGAAGATTCTGAGGAGGAAGATGATCGTCAGATAGCCCCGTTCGATACGAGACACTAACTGCCAATTTTTACCAAAATAAAAAAAGCGAGCACTTAAGGCTCGCCTTTCAAATCTATGAACAGCTTAGTCAGTCACGAACTTAATTGTTGATCACCAACTCATCACTCTTCAATATAGCTTTCCAGCGGCGGGCAGCTACACATGAGATTGCGGTCGCCGTATACGTCATCGATACGGTTTACGCTTGGCCAGAACTTATTGCGGGCGACTGTAGGTACAGGATATGCCGCGGTGGTGCGGTCATAGCTGCGGTTCCAGTCGTTATCACAGATATCGGCCAGTGTGTGTGGTGCGTTGTGCAGTGGGTTGTCGGTGGCATCCCATTCGCCGCTTTCCACTTTGGCAATCTCTTCGCGAATATGGATCATGGCTTCCACAAAACGGTCGAGCTCAAACTTCGATTCTGACTCGGTTGGCTCAATCATCAGCGTACCGGCTACCGGGAAGCTCATGGTTGGCGAATGGAAACCGTAGTCGTTCAGACGCTTGGCGATGTCCAGCTCGGTAACCCCAGAGGCTTCTTTAAGCGGGCGTAAATCGATAATACATTCGTGTGCCACGTGGCCATTACGCCCTTTGTAAAGTACCGGGTAATGACCTTCCAGTGAACGCGCCACATAGTTAGCGTTCAGAATGGCCACCTCGGTAGCTTTACGTAAACCGGCACTGCCCATCATTTTAATGTACATGTAGCTGATAGGCAGAATCGACGCACTGCCCCATGGCGCGGCTGATACCGCACCACAGTCTTTACCCGCACCATCAATGTCTACCACAGTGTGGTTAGACAGGAACGGCGCTAAATGCGCTTTTACGCCGATAGGCCCCATACCCGGGCCGCCACCACCGTGTGGAATACAAAAGGTTTTGTGCAGGTTTAAGTGCGATACATCTGAGCCAATAAAGCCTGGTGCGGTAATTCCTACCTGCGCATTCATGTTGGCGCCGTCCATATACACCTGACCGCCGTGCTGATGCACGATATCGCAAATTTCACGCACGGTTTCTTCGTATACGCCGTGAGTAGAAGGATACGTAATCATGGCACAAGACAGGTTATCACCCACTTCTTCAGCTTTTGCACGCAGATCGTCAAGATCTACGTTACCGTTTTTGTCACAGGCAACGACTACCACTTTCAGGCTAACCATTTGCGCCGAAGCCGGGTTAGTACCGTGGGCAGAGCTTGGGATAAGGCACACGTTACGATGACCTTCACCACGGCTTTCGTGGTAACGCTGAATCGCCAGCAGCCCGGCATATTCGCCCTGAGCACCAGAGTTAGGTTGCATAGATAGCGCATCGTAACCGGTAATGCTGATGAGCCAGTCGCTGAGTTCGCTGATCATTTCCTGATAGCCTGTAGCCTGATCCAGCGGTGCAAACGGGTGCAGCTGGCCAAATTCAGGCCAGGTTACCGGGATCATTTCGGCCGTAGCGTTCAGCTTCATTGTACATGAGCCCAGAGAAATCATTGAGTGATTCAGCGCTAAATCTTTGTCTTCCAGGCTCTTAATGTAACGCAGCATCTCTGTTTCTGAGTGATAGCGGTTAAACACTTCGTGAGTCAGGTAGTCACTGGTACGTACCAGATCGGCCGGAATAGACTGGCTTCCCTGAGTGGTCACCTGGGCATCGAGGTCGTCAATGCTCAAGCCGTGATCATCGCCAATTAATACGCTGAACAGGTTCAGAATGTCGTCGCGGGTTGTGGTTTCATCCAGCGCAATACCCACAGCGCCTTCAAGGTCTGCACGCAGATTGAGGCCCAGTGCCAGCGCCTTTTCAATCACACTGTCTTTGTTATCCACCAGCACGGTGAGCGTATCAAAGTAAGTGCAGTGCTTCAGTGCCAGACCTTTCTTGGTTAAACCTGCAGCCAGAATATCGGCAAAGCGATGAATACGGCTGGCGATGGTTTTAATGCCTTCAGGGCCATGGTAAACCGCGTAGAACGAAGCCATGTTGGCCAGCAATACCTGGGCAGTACAGATGTTTGAATTGGCTTTTTCGCGGCGAATGTGTTGCTCGCGGGTTTGCAGCGCCATACGCAGTGCCTGACGGCCACGGGTGTCTTTACTTACACCAATGATACGGCCTGGTAATGAGCGCTTGTAAGCATCACGGGTGGCAAAAAAGGCCGCGTGAGGACCACCGTAACCCATGGGTACACCAAAACGTTGAGCACTGCCTAAGGCAACATCTGCACCTAATTCACCGGGCGACTTCAGCAGCGCCAGGCTCATCAGATCGGTGGCAACCGCCACAATGCCTTTTTTGGCCTGTACCGCGGCAATGGTATCGGAGAGCTCTTTCACTTCACCGGTAGTGCCGGGGTATTGCAGTAACGCACCAAACACATCGTGATCGGCTGCCTGCTCGGCCGGGCCGGTAATAATGCCAAAACCAAACATCTCAGCACGGGTTTCTACCACGTCCAGAGTTTGCGGGTGCACATCATCGGCCACGAAGAACAGGTTAGCTTTTTTGTTTTTAGATACCCGTTTGGCCAGCGCCATGGCTTCGGCCGCCGCGGTGCCTTCGTCCAGCAATGAGGCTGATGCCAGCTCTAAACCGGTTAAATCGATTGTCAGTTGCTGGAAGTTAAGGATGGCTTCCAAACGGCCCTGGGCTATTTCTGGCTGATACGGTGTATAGGCGGTATACCAGCCCGGGTTTTCCAGCACGTTACGTAAAATGACGTTTGGCACGTGGGTATCGTAATAGCCCATGCCAATAAACGAGCGGTTAATTTTATTCTTTGCGGCAGTGGCTTTAAGGGCTGCCAGCGCTTCAACTTCGGTGGCGCCTTCGCCGGCTTCGATAGGTTTATCCAGACAAATGCTGTTGGGCACGGTCTGCTCGATAAGGTCATCCAGTGAACTGGCGCCCACTTTGTCCAGCATCTGCTGGATTTCTTCTTCGCCAGGGCCAATATGACGGCCAACAAAGGCATTTTTTTGCTCTAACTGAGCCAGTGAAATTGAAGCGTTTGACATAATTCGTTAAGCATCTGCAATAGAGTAAAAAGAATAAACAAAGGGGCCAATAACGCCCCTTTATTATCAATGTTGTAACGTCAGACTTATTCGTCGTCTTCGATACTGGCGGCGTAGCCTTCAGCGTCGAGCAGTTCGTCTACTTCAGCCACATCGTCGGCCTTGATTTTAAATAACCAGCCGTCACCGAATGGGTCTGAGTTAACCAGCTCCGGTGAGTCTTCAAGCTCTTCGTTTACTGCCAGCACTTCGCCGGTGATTGGGGTGTAAACGTCTGATGCGGCTTTTACCGATTCGGCTACTGCCACGTCGTCGCCGGCATTCACCTGATCACCCACATCCGGTAAATCAACAAATACCATATCACCTAATAAATCCTGCGCGTGTTCTGTGATACCAATGGTAAAAACTCCGTCACCTTCCGGGCGAACCCACTCGTGTGACGCCGCGTATCGTAAATCATTTGGGATAGTACTCATGTGTATTCCTGCTCTTCGTTAAATTGTTATAAAACACTTTTTCCATTGCGGACAAAACTGGGCTTAACCACTTCTACTTTAACCGACTTTTTACGCATTTCCACCTCTACGGTGCTGCTGTTAGTCGCAGGAATACGCGCCATGGCAATGGCATGTCCTAAGGTAGGTGAGAAGGTACCCGAAGTAATAATGCCCGCTTCGCCTTCTGCGGTTTTGACTTGAAGTCCGGCGCGCAATACGCCTTTTTCTTTCATCACCAGGCCAACCAGCTTTTGGGTGCCCTGTTCACGCTGTGCCTCAAGCGCTGCACGACCCACAAAGTCACGCTCGGCAGGTTCCCAGGTCACGGTCCAGCCCATGTTCGCTTCCAGCGGCGAAATGGTTTCGTCCATATCCTGGCCATATAAATTCATGCCCGCTTCCAAACGCAGCGTGTCCCGTGCACCCAGTCCACTGGGTTTTACCCCGGCATCCAGCAGGCTCTGCCACAGCTCAGGGGCTTTTTCTACCGGCACCATAATTTCGTAACCGGCTTCACCGGTATAGCCAGTAGTGGCAATAAACAGATCTTCGGCCTGCACACCGTAAAACGGCTTCATGCCTTCAACCGCTTCATTCTGAGCGTTAGAGAATACTACCGCCGCTTTGGCTTTGGCTTCTGGCCCCTGCACCGCAATCATGGCGAACTCAGGACGTTCGGTAACGGTTACGTCAAAGCCTTCAGTTTGCTTTAACAGCCAGTTCATGTCTTTTTCGCGGGTCGCCGAGTTAACTACCATGCGGTAGTTAGTAGCATCAAAATAATACACAATCAGATCATCAACCACGCCGCCATCGTCGTTCAGCATGCCACTGTATAACGCTTTGCCCTTGTCCTTGAGCTTATCAACATCGTTAGCCAGCAAGTAACGCAGATAGTCTTTAGCCTGGCTGCCGGTAACATCAACAATGGTCATGTGCGACACGTCAAACATGCCCGCCGCCTGACGTACAGTATGGTGTTCTTCGATTTGCGACCCATAGTGAAGCGGCATATCCCAGCCGTGGAAATCGACCATCTTGGCACCTGATTCAAGGTGTTTGTTGTATAACGCGGTGCGTTGTGTAGTTGCGCTGCTCATTGTGGCTAACCCGACATTGTGAAGAGATTGCATAAAAGTATAGGGAGGCCTGGCAATCACAACAAATTGGAAATTCTTATGAATGCATTTAAAATACTTATATACACAAGCCTGAATATCAGAATTACTAATCTTTATGATGAAGCAGCTATCCTTAGACAACCTGCGCACCTTCGTTGGTGTCATTGAACAAGGCGGTTATGCTAAAGCCGGCCAGTGGCTGGGGCGTTCACAACCTGCCATCAGCCTGCAGATAAAAAAACTGGAAGAACAGCTGGGTAAAAAGCTATTCACTAAAGTCGGTCAGCGACACTTACCAAGCTCAGATGGTAACTGGCTGTATCCTAAAGCCAAGGAGCTACTGGAACTTAACGACAGTATTTTTCGCAGTCTGGATCCCACTCCGTTACGCGGTCGCATGCGGTTAGGGATCCCCAACGAGTTTGCCTCTACCTTGCTGCCCGGCCTGATTGGCGAGTTTTCCAAACGCTATCCGGATGTATCACTGGAAGTGACTTCGGCCCTGAGCCGCGAACTGCTTCACCCGTCGCGGCAAAATGACTTTGACATGATCCTCGCGCTGGTTAACCCGGAGCAAGCCACCGATGGTGATGTGATCCTCGAAGATGAGGTCGTCTGGGTTGGCGATCCGGCTCATCCGCTCATCACTCCCAATATTGCCCTGGTGCTGGCGCCCGATGGCTGTATTTATCGCAGTCGCGTAATCACCCACCTTAAACAACAAACCACGGCCTGGAAGATAAGTTACACCAACGCCGATTTATCCGGACTCGTTGCGGCTATTCAACAGGGTTTGGGTATCACTGCGCTGGCACGCTCCAGTATGCCGGCGAATCTGATGGAGCTGAAACATCGTAATCTACCGGCGCTCGGGGGGATCAACGTATGCCTGTTTATTCAGTCTACCCAGCACCCGGTAGTCAGCAGAACACTGGCAGACTTTATTACTCGTCGATTAAGAGAACGATAATTTCCAACAGAACTTGGGGGTTCGCTACTTTGCACTATACTTTGCTCAAAGCCCCTGTTTTTCGAAGATATGCTAAGTACCCCCATAGATAGCAATCTGGTTGACGATGATTACTCCTTATTAACCAGCGACATGACCGCAGAGGAAGCCGCCCAGCTTACACCTGTCTTTCAAACGCTCACCGATCACCTTAATCTGGATGGTGCGATGCTGTTGTGTCATTCTCGTTCGCTGTGGAACCAGCTGTATTTCACCACCGAGCAATCACTGGATAGCGAGTTTATCGAGTCATTGCTGGGGCAATTCAGAGCCGAGAGTCACTGGCATTGTCCTGCTGGTATTCTCGACTTTGCCCTGCCTGTTCACGACGAGCTGGCAGCACTTACCTTATTCAGTGAATCTCTCAATATAGAGCTTAGCCTGTGTGTGATGCTAAAGGCCGGCACCACGGCCGATGAAGCGCTGTTTGATCGCTTACAGCATTATTTGCAAATACTCACTACTCTGTGTGAGCACATTACCCGGCAGCGCATTTTACAGGCCAGGCTAATTAAGAAAAAACGCCTCGGCTTTATTGTAGAGGCTACCGGGGCTGGTACCTGGGAATGGGAAATCCCTTCCCAGCGCTTACAACTCAACGCCCGTTGGGCCAATATGCTTGGTTACCAACTCAACGAACTGGGCCCGCTGTCGATAGATACCGTATTTAATGCCATGCATCCTCAAGGCCGCGAGACAGCCAGAGCTTTATTGCACGATTGTCTGCAAGGCCACACCGAATACTACGATTGCGAGTGCCGCATGCTGCATAAAAGCGGCGAGTGGATGTGGTTTCACGAGCAGGGCAAGGTTACCGACTATAACGCCAAGGGCGAACCAGTGCTGATGGCCGGCACCCACACGGATATTAATGACAAAAAGCGCATCGAAATTGCGCTGGCTGAAAAAGCCAGTTTTCAGCAGTTAATGTTCGACCACCTGCCGGTGTACTTATTTGTAAAAGACACTGATTATCGTATTGTGATGGCCAATGACAAATTCATCTCGCTGTATCCTCCCGAGAAGCGGCATAAAGTGATTGGCTACACGACGGTAGAAGATTATAACAAAGATGAAGCCGCACAGTTTTTGCGCATGGATATTCTGGCCTTTGCCTCTGGCAGTGCAGAAAACGAAGAGCAGATCCAGTTTCCCAATGGCGAAATCCGTACTTTATGGACTAAGAAAATCCGTTTTGAGGATGCCCGGGGAGAATCTTTTATTCTGGGAGTGGCTACTGACATTACCAACGTGAAGGCCAGTGAACTGGCCATGCAACTGGCCAAAAATGAAGCGGAGCAGGCCAATCAGGCTAAAAGTGAATTTTTAGCCACCATGAGTCATGAGATCCGCACCCCAATGAACGGCATCATGGGGATGTTAGAGCTCGCGGTACAACAGGCTAGCGACAAACAACAACAGCGCCGCCTTGAACTTGCCCGCACCAGTGCCAGTGCCTTGCTTACCATCATCAACGATATTCTCGATTTTTCTAAAATCGAAGCGCAGAAAATGGAGCTGGAGTACGCCTCTATCGAAATAGATTTACTGGTACAGCGTATTGTCGAGGAACAACTGGCTCATCTGAATACGAAGCCTGTACAACTCCATGTTGATTTAAGTGATTTACCCTTTAACCGGCTTACCGGCGATGAAGTGCGCCTTGGCCAGGTGTTAACCAATTTGTTGTCCAACGCGATTAAATTTACTGCCGAGGGGGAGGTACAACTTGGTCTGCGCGGCATTCCGCTGGACAGCGAACATATTCTGCTTGAAATCACCGTGGAAGATACCGGAATAGGCATGACCGAAGCTCAGCAACAAGTCTTGTTTAAGCCGTTTAGCCAGGCCGACTCCTCCACTACCCGGCGCTTTGGTGGCACCGGCCTGGGGCTGTCTATTGTGCAGCGTCTGACTCACATGATGAAAGGCAAAGTCACCGTAACCAGTAAACTCAATGAAGGCAGTCAGTTTACCGCCACGGCAACGTTATCTTCACCGGTACGCCTGCAACAACTGCCTGAGGTAGGTGGTGTCATCGTATTGAGTTCACTGCACCGTCAGGCGCGATTGCTGTGTAAGCAACTGGCAGTGTGGAAGGTTCGCTTTATATTAATTGACTCGCTCGACTCACTGGCTGAGTTCAGCGAAAAAATGCCGCCCAATATGGACTGGCTGATTATTGATGCTGCGCTACAGGCTGAATTCAGCGCCTGGCGAAACAGCAAAAAACAGGCCCGGCGGGTTGAGCTATTACCCACCAATCTGGCTGTGCTTGTTGATCGCGATACTACCATTAACGTTACGTCCTTACCTGACAACACACTCCATACGCTCAATAAGCCGGTGTTACGCCATGAGCTATTCGCCTTGCTGCAGGGCTCAGCCAGGAACGTTACAAACAATGCCGATCTGTCGTTCATCCCGCCCCATCAGATGGTGGCTCCAACAGGCCGTATCCTGATAGCAGAAGACAACCCAATTAACCGGGAGGTTGCTTTTTATATGTTGCAGGATTCTGGCTTCTCGGTGCTCTCGGCCGAAGATGGCAAACACGCTATCGATTTGCTCAAAGCTAACAATGATATCAATCTTGTTCTGATGGATTGCCGCATGCCGGTAATGGATGGCTTTGCTGCCACCTATGCTATCCGCACCGGCAAAGCGGGTGAGCAGTACAAAAATATCCCCATCGTGGCGTGTACGGCCAATGCATCCGTACAGGATAAACAAGAATGCCTGCAGGCCGGCATGAACGCCTACATTACAAAACCGTTACGGAAGAAAATTCTCATCGACACCGTTTTATCGATGCTTAACCCCGATTATTCCATCTGACAATACTGGCTTTTTTCCGGTCTTCCTGTCAGCTCTCATTGAGCGTTACATGCACTACTATGAGCTGGCAGTTTATTTTTTAATCACGGAGAAAAATCATGAGCAAAACAACCCTTACCCCACTTAAGCCTCACCAATTGTTAAACGTTAACGGTGCTGGTACAGTTTCTTTACCAGGCCTGTTTCCTATTCCTATGCCAGCCCCAATGCCAGGCCCGGTGCTCATTCCCGACGACAAGGAAGACGACACCATTTTTGTTGGCCTTAAGGTAACCCCAATGGAATAAAGCAGTTTGACAGCGACCGGCGGCAGTGGCCGCCCGTCGCTTTATATTATGCTTTTAAAGGCACCAGTTTACCCAGCGGATCGGCTAAGGATTCTGGTGGCGATGTAAACCAGGCAGGGCCATTGGCAGTCATGTATAAACAATCTTCCAGTCGTACACCAAACTCGCCGGGTAGATAAATCCCGGGCTCATTAGAAAAGCACATGCCGGCTTGCAGCAGGGTACTTTCACCTTTTACGAAATTAACACTTTCGTGCCCTTCCATACCTATCCCATGACCGGTTCGGTGGGATAGTCCTGGCAGCACATAATCCGGTCCGTAACCCAATGCGCTATAGTGTTCGCGCACCGCATCGTCCACACTGCCGGCAGGCTTACCCAGTTGTGCCGCTGCGAATGCGATCGCCTGCCCTTTACGGACGGTCTGCCACACCTGCTGTTGCTTTTTATCAGGTTCGCCAAATACAAACGTCCGGCTGATATCAGACTGGTAACCATGCACCGCACAACCGCAATCCATTAAGACCACAGAGCCATTATCGATGACCTGCTGCTGACGGGTACCATGAGGGTATGCGCTGGCTTCGTTAAACAGTGCCAGGCTCCACGGCCGGCTGCCTCCCAGCGCCACCATGGCCTGGTTCATCATGCTTTTTACTTCGGCCTGAGACATGCCTTTGCGTAAGCGTTTATACACGTAGCCATAAGCCGCCAGGGTGATTTCGTTAGCTTTATGCATCAGCTTGAGTTCATGCGGCGACTTCATCATTCTGCAGCCGCGGGTAATCGGTTCGGCGCTTACCGCACGCAGTTTTGGGTTAGCACTCAGGATCCCGTCTGAGACAAAAAAGCGCACACTGTTTTCAAAACCAACGGTGCCCTTGTTAATACCGCGATCGACCATGATCTTTGTCACCAGTGCAAACGGGCTCTCGTGTTCCTGCCATACCCGCACATCATCGCCCACTTCCAGGGATTCGCGGATACTGGGCTCTTCAAAGAACGGACACACTACGCCAATATCACCTTCCCGGGGGATCACTACCCCGGTTAGCCGTTCGCTGCGCCACCACTGAATACCAGTGAAATACACCATGGCCGCACCGGGTTCCAGAACAATAGCATCGATGTTTTGTTGTGCCATCAGTTGTTGTGCCCGGGCGATCCGGGCGCGTCTTTCACTGGCCAAAATGGGCGACAAGTCACCCACCAGGGATGACAAAGAAGCCAGTTCTTCTTGTTGGCCCGCGGCGCGGGTATTGCCCGCCATTAACAAACTTACGCTGCTTAAACCGGTTAATTTTAAAAATGTACGTTTATCCATATTTCGTTCTTCTTTTGTTGGATATTAAAACTGATGCGAATACACCGAGCGCGAAGGGATTTCTATCAGGCGGGTCTGTCGCCCGTCCAGATACCAGACGCCGGTGTCATCAAAAAACGCATCTTCTTCCAGCATAATGCGAATTTCTTTGCCCCAGGGCTCTACCATCACCGCGTTATTCAGCTCAATGCTGTAGGCAGTACTTATATGCAGCGGGTAATCACCGTCGCCCGGCACGCCGCCCTGCTTATCCCACATACCCAGCGTGGTGCCAGCGGCATGACCGTGATACCCCAGCGGATGAGTATAAATAGTCGGTTTTAATCCCGCCGCCTTGGCTTTAGCCAGACTGCTTGCCAGTACCTCGTTACCAGTGCGGCCTGCGGCGAATTCACCAGTAAAGATATCCTGTAACTGATTGGCTTTTTGCAGCGCCTGCTGCAGGTATTCCGGCGCGCTACTCTCGCCAGGCATTAAAATATAAGCATGCTGCTGTGTATCGGTATTCAGGCCCAGATAGGTAATGCCAAAATCCACGTGCAGCAAATCACCGGGCATAATGACCTCGGCCTTATCATCGTCAAACGTGGCTTCATGATCAAAGCGCTGATTATCGCTTCGCTGCAAGGATACCGAAGGATGAAACCAGGTCGATAGCTTCAACTCCGCAACACGCTCTCTGAACCACCACACAAGATCATCGGTAGTCGTTTTACCTACCGTGATAGTGTTGGCTGAAAAGCCCTCGGCAATGATCTGATGGGCTACCGCCACCATTTTCTTGTAAAGGGCAATTTCGGCATCAATTCGGGTTTCCAGCCAGCTAACGGCCAGAGCCTCGGCCGATACTACCCGCGACTGGTATTTTTTAGGGAGTTCAGCCATCAAACTGGCGCGGTCGGTAACGGTAAGACCATCGGCATGGGCCCAGATTTCCGACTGGTTTACGCCGATAGTGTTAGGATCAAAACGTTTAATAATTGCATTCAGTGCCTGCCACTGATCCGGCTGCGCAGATTTATCCCAGGCCCGTTCAAACATACTCCCCACCTTGTACGGCGCTACCGCCAGCGTATGCACCTTGCCCTGCTCATCCCTGGCGATAACAAGAATAGTGGTGCGTCTGGCAGTTTGCAGCCAGTCTGCCGGCAGGAAGGTGCGTAAAACGGGGTCTTCATTGTATTCGCGGCTGATCATCAGCCACATGTCGATGCCGCTGCGGGCCATTAACTGGGGTAAGAGCTGCTCAACCCGCTTGGCCAGCAAGGTATCCTGCACTTGTGCGCGCTCGCGCAATGAGAGTAGTTCGTCGGCCGGTGCCGCCTGACTGTTAAATACGGCTAACCCGCCCAGTAGCAGTAATACATTCAACACGCGCATACCCGGTATGCTCCTGATTGTGATCAAAGGTTTATACCAATCCGCATAGAAGTTTACCCTCTCAGAGTGAGTCAAAACGACTTAGATCACGACGCGTTCTCTGTGGCATAGTCATTCTATGTCCAGAGGGCGCAACACAGATGTAAGTCGTTTTGGCCACTCCCTTCGGGCAAGGCTGTCAGGCTTTCTGGCGTTGTTACGCTTGCTTGATTTGACACCACCAAACCTGTGCAACCAAGCCTAGCCAGAAAGCCTGACAGTCTTGCTGAGTGGGCAAACTTCTATGCGGATTGGTATTGGCTACTGTATGCCCGCTTGGCCGCCGTTGCAACGCCAGCGCGATAACCTGGCGTGCGATGAGGTTAAAGGCGGTATTGGAACTGGCCTGTTACCAGCCCATGGCCTGGGTTATAAAGCGTTGTTTTATCGCCGGGATAGCATCGGCCGTGCACATCCCTACGCCGCGGATGAGCTTCTTGAGCGGATGGCTGCCACCAAACAGTTGCTTAAAGCTTTCCATGGCTGCAATCATCTTAACCGCTTCACTCTTACGGGCCCGTTCAAAAGCCCTTAACTGACGAGCCTGATGAAACGCTGCCTGCTCGGCGGCTAGCTTCTGCAGGCTGTCCGCCAACGCAAAAGCATCCTGTAAACCCAGGTTTGCGCCTTGCCCGGCTAAAGGATGAATGGTGTGTGCTGCATCACCAATAATAACCAGGCCATCGCTCAGCCATTGGCGGGCATAGCGCATAGTTAACGGGAAGTGCATGCGCGCACTTTCAACCGCAATTTCGCCCACATCACCTTCAATGGCAACCTGCAGGGCTTTGGCGAAGTCACTGTTAGACAACGCCAGTAACTCGTCGGCTTGCTGACTGTTCTGCGACCAGACAATAGAGCATAAGTTAGGATCGCTTAAGGGTAACAAGGCCAGCGGTCCGGTTGGCGTAAACACCTGGCGTGCCACTTTACCGTGAGGCGCGGCGGTTTTAATGGTTGCCACAATGGCGGTATGACCGTAATCCTTAAACGTGAGCGGAAAGTTGGCGTATTTACGAATCGCTGAATTAGCCCCATCGGCACCCACTAACAATCGGCAGGATACCACTTCGTCGGTGTCCAGCATAAGCATGGTTTCGGCTTGGCCGGTTAACACTTTGGCAATGTGGGTCGACGGTAACATTTGCACATTAGGCTGCTGACTGACCTGATGATGTAATGCGTTAACCAGAGACTGGTTTTCAATGATATGCCCCAGTTCAGAGGTGCCCATTTCTTCACTGCTGAACTGGATGCGGCCAAAACTGTCCTGATCCCAAACCTGCATCTGGGTATAAGCACTCAGGCGCTGCTGGTCGAGATGCTGCCACACGCCCAGTTGCTCAAGCACCTGCTTATTGGCCGCATTAATTGCTGACACCCGCAGTTCGGGCTGCTCTGAAAGAGGCTTAGCAATGGGAGTGGTGTCGATCAGAATAACCGACAAATCGGCTTCTTTCAGAGACCGGGCCAGTGCCAGTCCCACCATGCCTGCGCCAACAATTGCGATGTCCGCCTGATACATATTTTAAGTCCTGTATTGTTCGGATTTACTGTCCAAAACCCATGGTCTGACGAACAAACTTCTGCGACAGTCCGTCGCAAAACTCCATTGCCAGTAAGCCGGCATTTCGCCCCGCCACCAGTGGTGCATACCGATTGGAGAACAGCCTAACCAGACCATCCGTTAAACCGATGGTCGTCGCTTTATCCTTTACTCTGTTTTGGCGGTATTGGTTTAACACCGCAAACGCCCCTGGATCGGTTGCGCTTTCCAGAATATCGGCCAACGCCAGTACATCCCTGAGTCCAAGGTTAAAGCCCTGCCCTGCAATGGGATGTAAAGCCTGTGCGCCGTTACCAACCACCACACAGCGGTGGCCGGTAAAGTCGCGAATTTGATTTAACACCAAAGGATAACTGTGGCGGCTGCCCACCTTGTTAATCACGCCATGGCGGTAGCCGATTTGTTGCTGTAAGCGGCTGATAAACTTCGCCTGTGGCCACGCTAGGGCGGCCTCTGCTTCTTCGTGGCTTAAGGTCCAGACTAACGAGTAACAGTTAGCGTAATCACTGCTGTCATCTTCAGCAAAGGGCAGCAGGGCCAGTGGCCCATTGGGCGTAAAGCGTTCGTGCGCCCAGCCGTTATGCGGCTCACTTAATTGCACGTTGGCAATAAGCGCAGACTGGCCGTAGTCGTCACTACTTCGTTTAAAATTGAGTTTATCGGCAAGCTCAGAACGCCCGCCGTCAGCCAGCACCAGTAAACCGGCGGTTAACGTGTTGCCATTGCTGAGCTGTAGCTCGATGCTTTCGGCAGTCTGGTTAACTTCATCAACCGTTACGCCTTCCAATACGCTGAGTTCTGGTAACCCGGCGGGAAAAAGCTGCTGGCCAAGTGCCTGTATCCCCACTACCTGGCCAAAACTTGGCAACTGATAATCGCTGGCGTGAAGTCGGGTCTGACCAATAAATCCCTGGTCGGAAACCAGTATGTGTTCGATGGGCGTAGCGAAGGCTTTTTTCAAATCTACGCCCAGCTCAGTGAGCGCCTGTTCTGTGCGTTTTGCCAGGGCTATGACCCTGGCATCAAACCCCGGATGGCTGTGCGGGTCCTGGCTAAACTGGTTGGCGTCGATTAGGGTAACGCTGCGGCGCCCCTGCCTTACCAACAAACGCGCCAACGCTGAGCCCACGGCTCCGCCACCAACAATAACAATGTCTGACTGGTTATTTTTTGCCACTGACTGTGTTTAATCCTTCTACGGGCAATCAGCCCTCGGCCATTAAGGCTTCAATGTCTGCAATGGTTTTCGGCACGTCACCCGTTAACATCTGGTAACCCTCATCGGTAATAACGATATTATCTTCAATTCGGATCCCTATGCCACGATACGGCTCGGGAATATCGTCTTCAACCGGTATATATATGCCCGGTTCAACGGTGATAACCATACCGGCTACCAGCTGTCTGGGCTGGCCATCCTGCAGATAATCGCCCACATCATGGACGTCGAGGCCAAGATAATGCCCCAGGCCATGCATAAAGAAGCGTCGCCAGCTTTTACTGGCCAGTGCTTGTTCCGGGCTTTCTGTCAATAAGCCTAATTCGCACAAACCACGGCAAATCACCTCAATGACCACTTCCGTCACGGCCGGTAAGGTTACCCCGGCTTTCAGTTGCGTCAGAGCGGCCAGTTGCGCATCGAGCACCAACTGGTACACCCTGGCCTGCGCAGGAGTAAATTTGCCATTAACCGGAAACGTACGGGTGATGTCGGCAGCATAGCCATGAAATTCGGCCCCTGCATCGATCAGGATCAAAGAACCATCCGCTATTTGCTGGTTATTTTCAGTGTAATGCAGAATACAGGCATTCTCGCCCCCACCCACAATGGTGCCGTAAGCGGGTTGCCGGGCACCGGCCATGGCAAACTCGTGATGTAATTCGGCTTCAAGCTGATACTCGTAGCAGCCCGGCGAGGCAAACTGCATTGCCCGGCGGTGAGCCCGGGCTGATATTTCGGCTGCCTGGCCCATTACGGCAATTTCGTCGCGCGATTTAAGCAGCCGCATTTCGTGAACTAACGGCCGGCAGTCAATCAGCGCCGTGGGCGCTAAGCTTTGTTTCGGCGTTTTCCGCAGGGCATCGAGTACGGCAAATAACGCCTCATCGGCAAAGGCAAATTCCCCCTGTGGAAAAAAGACCTGTTGATGGCCTTCGAGCCATTCGGTTAGTACCTCAGGCAACACTTCGGTGGGATAAGCTTCATCCAGTTTGAACGTTTCCAGTGCTTGCTCCGGGCCCAGCCGCTTGCCGTGCCAGATTTCAAGCTGCGGATCTTTTGCCTGACATACCAGGGCGCGGTAATCCCCGGCGTAGCGCTCGTGGTTAGAGAGCAACAGCCAGGCGTCGGGCTCGTTAAAGCCGGTCAGATACCAGAAATCGCTGTTTTGTCGAAACACATATTCAGTGTCCCGGCTGCGGGTAACCCGTTGCGCTGCCGGCAGCACCAATACACTCGATGGTGGTAACTGGCGCAGCAGGCGGGTTTGGCGCTGGCGAAATTGTTTAACCGTAACCATTAATGTACAGAAGGCGTATCTTGCTGGTCGTCGAGTAATGACTGACCCAGTTCGTTAAAACACAACAGCGCAGAAATGCGCACATATTCCACCACTTCGTGCAGGGCTTGCTCTGACTCTTCGTCATCGTTCATGGGTTCTTCCATGCGGGCGATGTCCGAGAAATCCTGTAGCGCTTCGCGAACGTCACCGGAGCAATTGCTGAGTTTTTGCTGATACAAACCAAACCCGGCCATAAAGCCCTGAACCCAGTTGATCAGTGCCAGGCCGCGATCGTTAATAGGCTGATTATCATCTGGCAGCATCAGGCGTAAAGCAAACTGACCGTCTACCAGTTGCTGGCAGGTTTCATTAAACAGGTTTTGCAATTGAGAGACCACAGTAGAGGCCAGCGGCTGCCCCTGATTCATGGTGTCCTGCAGTACCACCAGCCATTGCTGCTCACTCAGTGACATGCCGCCACACAACATGCCGCACATCATGCCATGGATTTCAGCGCCATCCACAACCATCTCGTTATCGGCAAGGCACTGGGTTAAAGAATCGAATTCAGTGGACATAGGGTATTCCATAAACAATTTGGCCAATGCTAACAAATGCACTGGTTTAAATCCAAAACTCCCGCTCATATAAAAAGCGGGCGGGTTAAATAAACCGCTAAGCGGATACAAAGTAAGCATTTGAATATCATATGTCGTATCGTGTCTGGCAGTTCAGGGCTGATTCTACTATGATCACTTTTCGCAAGTTATTCATCACAGACTTGCATAGCGACACAGAGGGCGTAAACTTACTCCCTTGAACTCGCTAACAACAATGTCTCCTGGAGTGTTTGCCAGTCTATTCATGTCCCTGGCCGATGCTATTTACCAAGGAAGTTGACTTGTTACTATTGAGCAAGCTCGGCTCGTACCGAGAAGCCTACGGTGATAATGATGCTTCCGCCCTGAACTTTTCGGTTCTAGGGCGAACAATAGACAGCGGCACTTTGGGAGACGCCATTTATCGACGGAATTAATAATGGCAATAATAAACTTTGGATCGGTAAATATTGACCATGTCTACCAGGTCGACCACTTCGTCCAGCCCGGCGAAACTATCGCATCAACTAATTACCAGCAATTACTTGGCGGCAAAGGAGCCAACCAGTCAATCGCTCTGGCGGCAGCCGGCGCAGAAGTTCGCCATGTCGGCAAGGTAAATCAGTCAGACAGCTCATTTAAGCAAACCCTGATCAAGCATGGCATCGACTGCCAGTTTTTACAGTGTGTCGAGGCGCCTTCCGGCCACGCCATTATTCAGGTTACCCCCTCGGGCGAAAACGCCATTGTACTGTTTGGCGGTGCCAATCAGGAAATCGGCAGCAAAGAGATCATGCATGCGCTGGATAAAGCGCGGCCATCTGACTGGGTATTAACGCAGAACGAAACCAGTGGTCTGGCCGAAACGCTTCAGCAAGCTAAACAAAAGCATATTAAAGTGGCTTTTAATCCGGCGCCGATGAGTGAGTCGGTGAAGTCCTTGCCCCACGAATGTATTGATCTGCTGATTGTCAACGAAGTGGAAGCGGCCGAGCTTTCCGGCGAGCAGGAACTCGATGCCATCATTGAGCACTATAAAACCCAGTGGTCACATGCTGAGGTTATTATTACACTGGGTAAAGCCGGTGTGATTATGCTCAAGAATCAACAAACCATTCAGGTCGACGCTTTTGTAGTGGATGCAGTAGACACCACCGCAGCTGGCGATACCTTTATAGGCTATTTTTTAGCGGCTTACAGTCAGCATGCGGATGCCCGTCAGGCATTAAAACGCGCCTGTGCAGCATCAGCCCTTTCCGTTACCCAGGCTGGCGCGGCTCAGTCGATCCCCGAGGCCAAAGAAGTTGATCGCTTTTTAGCGAAACACACCGGCTAAACGGCAGAGTAAAAAGCATTAATGAGAATACTATGACGCACAAAATTATTATCGACACGGATCCGGGCATCGACGATGCTATGGCGATCTTTTTTGCCTTTCAGTCACCTGAAATAGAAGTACTTGGCCTGACTACCGTTTATGGCAACATTCCGGTTAGCATGTCGGCGCGCAACGCACTCACTTTATGTGATATCGCCGGCCGTGAAGACGTACCGGTTACTAAAGGCGTAGCGCTACCCTGGGTAGGCCCCGAGTCTGATTACGCGCACTTTGTGCACGGCGACGACGGCTTCGGTAACATCGATTACCCGCCTTCAACCCGCGAGGTGGACCCTCGTAGTTCGGCCGAATTCATTGTTGAAATGGCCCGCAAGCACCCAGGCGAGATTACCCTGGTAGCCATTGGTCCGTTAGGCAATATTGCCCTGGCGCTGCGCCTGGAACCTGAATTACCAAAACTGGTAAAAGGGATCAGCATTATGGGTGGTGCCGCTTTTGTACCCGGTAATGTTACGCCGGTAGCGGAAGCGAACATCTGGAACGACGCCCACGCGGCTGACATTGTTTTCTCAGCCGACTGGGAAGTTAAAATGTTTGGTCTGGACGTTACCCTGTTTGCCCCAACCGACCCGAAATTTGTTGATATTCTGGCCGAGAAAAATCCGGTGATGGGTGGCTTTATGCAAAAAGCATCACAGTTCTACATTGATTTTTACTCGCAAAATCGCGACGAAAAAGTGTGCTTTTTCCACGACGCCTTCCCGATTGCGCATTTGGTGAAGCCGGAACTGTTTGAGTTTACCCGTGGCAACATTCGCGTATCTACCGACGAATTAAACCGGGGCCAGACTGTAGTCGCCAAGCCTGGCACCACCGCCAGCCCGCTCTGGACCGAAGCAAAATTTGTGCAGGCCGCTACCGGCGTGAAACACGACGAGCTTTTCCAGCTGTTTATCGACACTTACGCTCTGTAAAGTATTACGCCCTGCCACCTGGCGGGGCATTTTATTCCGCCTATGACTAACACCAAGCCATTAACCCGCCGGGCACTGCGCCAATCACTGCGCGCTCAGCGCAATGCCTTAAGCCCCGGCCAGCAAAGTGAAGCAGCCCGTTTACTCAGCGAGCAGATTCAGTCGATTATGACTCAGCCAAACAGCACCGTGGCAGGGTATCTGGCTAATGATGGTGAAATCGATTTAACACCCACCATAAAAGGTTGCCAGCAAAACGGCGTAGTTACACTACCTGTGTTACACCCGTTTACCGGTAAGCATCTGCTGTTTCAAACCTTTACTGAACAGACAGAAATGACCTTAAATCGCTTTGGGATAAGTGAACCGGCCCTTAACAGCACAGCAATCCGTTTGTTAAGCCAACATCATCTACTGCTAATGCCGTTAGTAGGATTTGATGCTCAGGGAAATCGGTTAGGTATGGGCGGCGGCTTTTACGATCGCACGCTGGCCAATATCAATGCTCTGAAAAACCGCCCTACCCTGGTTGGCGTTGCCCACGATTGCCAGCAGGTTGATGAACTACCCGTTGAACCCTGGGATGTGCCGTTGGATCTTATCGTTACCCCAACGCAAATCATCTCTACCCGCTGATCCAGCTTACACGCTCTTCACTTCCTGCCGTGATATTCAGTTTTTAACATCGGCAGTTTCTATAATTCCCTATGCGAAGTGAGGTAAATTCGGCTAAAATACCGCCTCTTTTTTTCAGCGGGTATTAGCATGGATCAGAACGCGAAAAAGCAGGCGGTAGGCCGCGCTGCAATTAAATATGTTGAGTCAGACACCATTATTGGCGTTGGTACGGGCTCCACCGTTAACTATTTCATCGACGCACTGGCCGATATTAAACATCAGATTGCTGGTGCGGTATCCAGCTCGGTCGCTTCGACAGAGCGCTTAAAAGCGCTGGGTATAGACGTATTTGAACTCAATGAGGTCGACAGCCTGTCTATTTATGTTGATGGCGCAGATGAAGTTACCGAACACAAGCACATGATCAAAGGCGGTGGCGCGGCACTGACCCAGGAAAAAATCGTTTCTGCAGTCGCTAAAACCTTTGTGTGTATCGTGGATAACAGCAAGGAAGTGGGCGTACTGGGCAAGTTTCCGTTACCGGTAGAAGTGATCCCCATGGCACGTTCTTATGTGGCCCGCGAACTGGTAAAACTGGGCGGCGATCCGGTTTACCGCGACGGTGTGGTAACCGATAACGGCAATGTGATCCTGGACGTACATAATCTGGAAATCCTTAATCCGGTAGAACTGGAAAAAGCCATTAATAACATCCCCGGGGTGGTAACCAACGGGATCTTTGCCTTACGTGGCGCTGATATTGTGCTGGTTGCCACCGACGACGGTGTGGCAACACGGTAATAAACCATCAGACACTACTGGATGAACCCTGGCAAAACCGCCGGGGCCTGACATGGCTAAAAACGACCAATTCGTTCCTAGATATTCCAAAGTGATGCAACAAAGCGCTTTGTTCTACCCGGGAGTTTGTGGTACTTTACCCGTATAGACGTCCAGATGTCTCTTAAATTCCCTGACTGAGAGCGATGTAATGAGCAAATTTTCACTATCAAAAGATAAAATTAAGATCTTGCTGCTGGAAGGTGTGCACCAAAGTGCCCTGGAAACCCTGCAGTCTAATGGTTATACCAACATCGAGTATTTAAAAACCTCGTTACCGGAAGATGAACTCATCGAAAAGATCAAAGACGTTCATTTTGTGGGAATTCGCTCACGTACTCAAATTACTGAAGCTGTGGTTGATGCGGCCAGCAAACTGGTAGCCGTAGGCTGTTTTTGTATTGGTACCAATCAGGTCGATCTGAAAGCGACTCAGGCCCGCGGCATTCCGGTATTTAACGCACCGTTCTCAAACACCCGCTCGGTAGCCGAGCTGGTACTGGGCCAACTGATCCTGTTACTGCGTCGGGTACCTCAAAAGAATGCTCAGGCGCATCGTGGTGGCTGGGACAAGAGTGCTGAAGGCTCTTATGAAGCCCGTGGTAAAACACTCGGTATCATCGGTTACGGCCACATCGGTACCCAGCTGTCTATTCTGGCTGAGCACCTTGGCATGCGTGTGCGCTTCTTCGATATTGAAGACAAACTGGTGCTAGGTAATTCCGAACAGGTTAAATCAATGGATGACCTGCTTGCCATGTCAGACGTAGTCTCTCTGCACGTACCGGAAACCCCGCAAACCAAAAATATGATTGGTCAGGCGCAACTGGCTAAAATGAAAAAAGGCGGTATTTTAATTAACGCCTCACGCGGTACCGTGGTCGACATCGACGCGTTAACTGAAGCACTGGCCTCCGGTCACATTGGTGGCGCTGCTATCGATGTATTCCCGGTTGAGCCTAAGTCAAACAACGAAGAGTTTGAATCACCACTGCGTCAGTTCGACAATGTTATCCTCACTCCACACGTGGGCGGTAGCACCCAGGAAGCGCAGCAAAATATCGGCATCGAAGTGGCTGGTAAGCTGGCCAAATACAGTGACAACGGTTCTACTCTGTCTGCGGTTAATTTCCCGGAAGTATCGCTGCCAGAAAATGTGAAACGCTCTCGCTTGCTGCATATCCACGAAAACCGCCCTGGCGTTTTAACCCAGATCAACCAGGCATTTGCAGCCAAAGGCATCAACATTGAAGCGCAGTACCTGCAAACCAACGCCGACATTGGTTACGTGGTTATCGACGTAGAAGCCGACAAAGCCGAAGACGCACTGTCTGAATTAATGCAAATCGACGGTACTATCAAAACCCGCGTACTGCACTAATCAGGCTTCACCGGATAAATTATCTAAAAGGCTGTCTTCATTTAGACGGCCTTTTTTATGGGTAATGCAACGGCATCAAAACCGACTGTCGTACCGCTCAGGAGATCCCCGCTCAAACGCATGCGGGGATGACGGGGTTGCAACATGCGCGGATGACGGGGGTTGCAAAATGCGCGGATGACGGGGGTTTTTAGCGTAACTAAAAAGGCTTACAAGGTTGTTTTAACATGAATTAAAGCAGCCACAATCATTCCGTCTTCCCGGAATTTGCGCAGCAAATATCCGGGATCTCCCTATAAAGCTCAAGTTTATCACCACAGTCAATTCGACCGCTCTTTACCTGTTCGGTTATTGCGAACTATTGATAAACAAAAAGTTTCAGGTAATCCGTAGGCTCGTCACGGACGACGAGCCAGGGCAGCGCGGGCAGGACGCCCGCTCTGCTCGTTAGGTTTGCCCTTTTTGTTTCTCAATAGGCTTTTTCGCAATTTAGAACTGAGCGGGGTCCAGGGGTGGCCTCACTGCCACCCCTGGTCGTCGTCGGCGACCCGACAAAATGTTGATATAACCTTAGCTTCTGATAAGGATTTATCGGATGAGGCAACCTGCTCAGGAGATCCCCGCTCAAACGCATGCGGGGATGACGAAGGAGGTGCATACAGGGATGACGGAAATTTTTAGCGACGATGACGGGGTTATTCTGGCCGGATGGCAGGATTCATTGGCCGTACAGCGGCTATATTTATTCCCGTCTTCCCGGAATTTGCGCAGCAAATATCCGGGATCTCCATACATGTTATTGTGGTTCTTTACTTACCCTGTAGTGTTAAGATTCCCGTCTTACTGTGCGTAATACCATTTCTCCACACCTTGTCGGGGTGCCGACTGCACCCAAAGGGGAGATGGCTCCCCTTTGGAAACCTCCCAGTTCTTTAATCGCGAAGAAGCATACTGTAACCGGCCAGGTAAAACCTATCGGTCAGAGAGGGCGTCCTGCCCTCCTGACCGGAACCATCATCCATGATGCCTCTACGCTTTTACTTGTTCTGGCCGGCCACAGTATTTCGCGATATAAAGAACCAAATAAAAAGAGCAGGTTGTCTAAACATTGCCTGACTGCTCAGGAGATCCCCGCTCAAAAGCATGCGGGGATGACGAAGGAGATGCATGCGGGACTGACCGAAATTTTTAGCCGCGTATTGATAACCTTTCTTACACAAACAACAAAGGCTGTCTTTAAAACAGCCTTAGCAATTAACTTCAACGGTAAAGTCGAATGAGATTTATGATTAAAAGAAATTGTAAACCAGAGTAACCGCTGTTTCGGTATCCAGCTTTTCAACGCCTTCAGCAACATTACTGTTGTGGTCAAGCCGTAAAGAGACCTTCATTGATAAAGAACCACTGATAGTCGCAGTTAATGCAGACTCAGCGCGTGATTTGGTGTTTTCAGAACCCACCTCAGTACTCGCTGTTTGAGTAAACTTAGCCGTATCAGAGATAAACCATTTGAACGCTGCAGAGCCACGAACAATGAAGCTGTCATTGTCTACACCAGCTTGTGTTTCAGCCCACGAGTAACCCGGACCGACACTGTATTCCAAAGCAGTTTTTTCCGTTTCCCACATCTTTTGTGACCAACCGCCGGCCAGTGTTGCCTGATAGGCGAAGTTACTGAAACGGTCATCTTCATAAGAAGAGAACGCAAACAAACGGTGATCAGGATTCTCTAACTTGTAGTTACCCTGCGCTGAGGCGAAGAACTTCTGTGCCGATGTGCGCTCTACTTCTTCACCATCCTGAATAACCGTTTCCTGCTTGTAAAGACCTTCTATTTGATAATCATTACTCCAGTTCTCAAGCTCTTGCTGAGCCGTAATGCCAGCAGTGGCAGAAGAGGTTTCAGTGTTACCAGTAGTTACTATCAGACCGAACTCGCCATCCATTGTAAACGGCTTTGGTTCATCCTGAGCAATAGCGCTGGCAGCAACGCAGGTACCGGCGATGGCAAGTAGTAGTTTTTTCATGCGGGGGGTTCCTAAATAAATTCAAATCCTGTTCGCCAAGTCTGAGGGGAGAAGACTCGCTCAATGGCTAGAAACCGCTATGTTAAAGCATCTCAGAGCAAAATCAATTCATCACGAGGACTAAATTCAGAAAAAACGGTAGACAATAGTCACGGCCGTTTCGGTGTTTAATGACTGCGCATTATTCACCGGGCTGGTGTTATGTTGCATGATAAATGAAAATTTTAGCGCCAGTGATTCAAATAAATTAGCGCTCAAGGATGTCTCGGTACGCGACTTGATGTTTTCATCACCCGCTTCCATCGAGACAAACTGACGAAGTTTAGCCCCGGTTGGCCAGATGTAATGATATTCTGCCGAAGCCCGGACAATAAAGCCATCAACCTGATCGGCACGCTCGCCGCTATCGAATTTAGCAAAGGCATAACCCGGTCCTACACTGTATCGGAAGTCGCTGATTTCGTTTTGCCACATTAGTTGTGACCAACCCGCTGCAATAGATGAACGGTAGTCGTAACCATTAAAACGATCATCTTCGTAATCGCCATAGACGAATAACCGACGGTTTTCCTGTGCCAGTTTGTAGTCGGATTGGGCGTAGGTATATAAGCGCTGTGCGGTGGTTTGATCGACCACACTGTCATCCACAGTTACTTCGGTTTCCTTATACAGAAACTCTACCCAATAGTTATTCGAGAAGCGCTTGGTTTCGTGTTCGGATTTAAGACTACTCTTAATCGAGGTCGCGTTGGTATTACCCGAGGCAAATATCACCCCAAGTTCGCCGTCGAGCGTAAACTTATTCTTTTGATCTTCGTCGTATTCGACAAAGTCGGCATGATACAAGGTACTGATGAGATCTTTATCAGCGCCGGATGCCGACATACAAAACAGCGCCAGAACAAGTGGCGCTGCCTTCGCTATAAATTGGTGTAACATGGAAGCAGTTTTTATGTTTTGTTTTTATTGCCTAAAGAGCGTTTACAAAACAGACACTGCCACCTTGTTCGTTTCTTTTTGGGCAAACAGTTTGGCGTTTTGTAACACTTCGTCGTCTAGCGGCAACAACCGCACCATGTCGGGTGATATGATATCCAACTCCGGATACCGTTCCCGCTGATAATGAGCCGTTGACAGCCGTATAGCACAGGTTAACAAAGACACGTCTAAGTCGCTAGCCAATTTCACCCGATTGTGAGCAAATTTAACCGGATAAAACAACGGCATAGGCAGCTTCCACTGTTCCATAATTGAACCACTGCATTCAGTGAATAAAAATCCGAAGTGGGCTACCTGACGATCCCAGGGCGTACCTGGTGAATCATCTTTCGCATACTGTTGATATTTCTCAGGTTCGCACTTTGCAATCACCAGTTCACTCAGGTTCTGCAAAATCCCCATAACAAAAAAGCGGTCGCTGCCACGCACGTTCATGTCTTTGGCGAGATATTTTGCCAGCATGCCGGTAAATACCGATTGCTCCCAGTGTTTATCAACAATCAGGCACTGGTTGTCAAAATGTTTAAAGGCAATGTTAGCAGTTTCGGCCAGCACCAGGTTATACAGCGCCTCACCACCAATAACGCTAACCGCTTTGGTGATGGATTCTATTTGCGAGGGGAAGCGGAAAAGTGCACTGTTCGCCAGACGAAGTAATTTGGCGGTAAGCGAAGGATCGATGCTGATGAGCGCGGCGATATCGTCCATATCTGAGCGCGGATCGTCCAGCACATTACGTAACCGTAAACAGATATCCGGTAACGTAAAAGATTGCGTTGCATATTCAATAAATTGATTCATTACCCTGTGACCTTTCCTCGATCATAAATTAAGTATATCAGAGCGTTAAAACCTCGCTGCGTTATTTATCTGGTTCATCACCAAACAAATCCTGTTGCAGCGGCTGCGTATCGGATTGGCTATTCGACTGTGACTTACGACGTTGATAATAGCGCTTACGTCGCTTACAGGCATCGAGTATTACGCGTCGCGTGCCGTCATCAATATGTAACCAGTACAGCCGCTCTTCTCGGGAGCGAAAGCAGCCCTGACAATACCCTTTTGGTCCGCTTTGACAAACGCCAATACACGGACTTGGGATGGTAAAAAACTCAAGCTGAGCTGGCTGCTTGTCGTCTGCCATGGTTACAGAATTTAATAATCAATATTATTAGCTTAGCACGCCTTCACAGGCGTAAAGTATAGTTTTTAATCAGTTAGTGTATATTCAATGGTAGAGACTACGCGCACCTGTTTGATGTGGGGGTGCTGGCTATCCCTTTCAAAAATAGAAAACTGGCCCTGATTTGCCCGTTTGATTTTACCCAGTTGACTGTTGGAATCATCGGCAAACTTCTCTGCCACTTCACGGGCGTTAATGGTTGCTTCCTCTATCATTTCGGGTTTTACTTCGTTTAACCGGGTAAATATAAACTCTGTACGGGCATTATAGTTTTCGGTACTCAGTGCTACGCCCTGCCCGAGCAAATCAGATAAGTTTTGCTGCACACTGCGTACTTTCATCACATCGGCAGAATACACTGTCACCGTTTGCGTGCCGCTGTAGCGAAACTTTACGCCATTATTGCTGCCATAACGCTGGGCCAGCTTATCAGTCACCTCAGGCAGTCCTACGGTAATCTCCGCAAGATCTATACCTTGTAGAATAAGATAAGCTTTTACCTTCTCGCTATTAGCCGACATGGTGTTGTATAACGATGTGAGGTCATTGCCGGCTTCAACAAACTGTAGTGGCCAAATCACTTTATCAGCCACATACTCACGCTCGGACAAGCCCTTTACCACAACCGAGCGCTCCCACTGTTTGGCTTCGATTAACGCATTACCGCCCAGGCCTCCGAGTGCTGCTGCGCCGAAGAAGATACCCAGAGCCAATATTCCGGCAGCACCTTTATCCATGTTATGTCCTTTTGATTATGATTGATTACGCCACTCACTATAAAAAGACATTATGGCAAAATCAGGTCGTTCTAGCGATGATTCAGGGCGATTCAGCGGGCATACTGAACGGTTTAAGTCAGCTAACCTGCTCAGCAGATACCGACTCTGATCCCGTCTGCAGGAAGCCGCTTGCGTCTATCCGGTATCTCCTAATCTGTCATGGTGCGGTTAAAACAATAATCGAAAAATACTATTAACGTGAGTCAGACTGCTCAGGAGATCACCGCTCAAAAGCATGCGGGGATGACGGAGATATCGCATGCGGGGATGACGGAGATATCGGATGCGGGGATGACGAGGGAGGAGCATGCGGGGATGACGGGCTTAATTTAGCCCGGTGACGATTATTTCTTAGCCCACCTATCCTGTCATGCCGGAAGCCGCTTGCGGCTATCCGGTATCTCCTTGCAATGTCCAGGTTTAACACCGCAGTCAATTCGGCTGCTTTACCTGTTCGGTTATTGCGAACTATTGATAAACAAAAAGTTTCAGGTAATCCGTAGGCTCGTCACGGACGACGAGCCAGGGCAGCGCGGGCAGGACGCCCGCTCTGCTCGTTAGGGTTGCCCTTTTTGTTTCTCAATAGGCTTTTTCGCAATTTAGAACTGAGAGGGGTCCAGGGGGGGCCTCACTGCCACCCCTGGTCGTCGTCGGCGACCTGACAAAATGTCAATTATTCTTAGCTAATTAACTGTCTCGATTAGTTTAGACAACCTGGTCAGGAGATCCCCGCTCAAAAGCTTGCGGGGATGACGGTATTTTTTTACGGGGATGACGGGATAATTAATACCGGATCAAAGCTCACACTCCCCGTCTTCCCGGAAGTTTCGTAGAAACTATCCGGGAGCTCCCAATATGTTATTGGCTTTTTGATGAGGCAATCGAGTAGGAGGGAGTTTTACAACTCCCGTCCTCTCACACCACCGGGCATACGGTTCCGTACCACGGCGGTTCATATTAACACTGGAACTGTCGGTGACACTCCAGCAGTGATACCAGCCCCATTTTATCGAACCACCCTTTTCTGAAGGCCTGATTCATATGGCTAGCCCCCGCATTCCACCATGCACCTCGTTGGTTTGTCGCTGACCACCATGCCCGACTCTCGCTAAGGCCTGCTTTCATCAGATTA
>NZ_PVNP01000192.1 GCF_002993365.1 Marisediminitalea alba | reverse complement strand
TTAGGTATGACGGAGATACCTCCTTTGGCTTCAATATATTCTCTTAATGCGTCACTATCGTAGCCTTTGTCACCTACGAAAATGTTTACTTCCCTTAAATGGTCAACCAGACTTTGAGCCCGAGCTATATCATTTCTCTGGCCTTCTGATAGTTCAAAATAAATTGGAAGCCCACCACTATCCACGGCTAAATGGATTTTTGTGGAGTTACCACCTCGGCTTTTTCCAATGCACTCATTATCCTTAGTACCTGCTCCGGCACTATGCTGATGAGCTTTGACAATCGAACCATCAGCAAAGACCCAGTCGTAATCAGATAGTTTGGCTAACTCATTGAATAACATGTTCAATAAACCTTTCTTCGACCATAAATTGAATCGGCGATAAACGGCGCTCCAACCGCCGAATTCTGTTGGTAAATCACGCCAAGGAATTCCTGTTCTCAGCCGGAAGAGTATCCCTTCAAACGTCATTCTATGTTCTGGTTTATTGTAAATGCGGCCTGTACTCTTCATTACTTGAAGTAGCTTTTGCCACCGCTTATCAGTTAGCATTAGTCTCGGCATGGTAGTGAGTTGTTCTTTTACTTTTGGCGAAGCAAATTATAACTCTTTACCATGCTGCTCAAAAACCAATCACGAAAGATCAACACGCCTTAGTAAGTAAACTCAATCAAATATGGGATGAGGCAAAAGTCAATTCGCCCCTAAATCAAAAAAGTGCGGTCTGCGTTTCAACTATAGATTCTGCTGGCTTTCCTCAATCGCGCTTCGTGGACCTCAAGGAAATCGGTCCGTCTGGTTTTACTTTTTGCACGTCGTACAACTCAGAAAAAGGAAACCATCTCTCAAATAATCCAAAAATTTCCTTGCTCGCTGGGTGGGATCACATTGGTTATCAGATTCGTGTTATTGGAAGTGCCGTTCGTATCTCCAGCGAACTAGCAGACAATTTTTTGGCTTACTCGCTCCAAAGAAGCGCAAGTTGCAACCACTTGTTTTAAACAAAGCGAAATCTGGGATTCAGAAATCTCAATGGAAAATCACTTCTCGTCTGCGCTAACTGCTACAGAAGAATCCATTTCGCGCCCTAGCTATTGGGGCGGGTATTCGGTTGCGCCTCATGCAATAGAAGTACTTAAATTTAAAACCAACCGTGTGCATACCAGAGAGCAATATTTGTGGGAGGAGAAATCGTGGAAAATGCGGTTGTTACAGCCTTAGTCAAATGGCATAACAAGGCGCTTAACACGTTCCCTTCGGTCTCTGGGACAGTAACGCAGCGGCGCCTCGCGATTATCGCCCACGTATTTGTGCCCCAAAGCTAAGCGATACGCAATTGGTCAGAATAAATTTTTAACATCGCGATAAAAGTTTTCATGAGAGCCAAGTGCTATCAATTCAAGTATTACAGTGCCATCCTCGTAGCTGTAACCAAGTAAAGTTAACTGCTTGACCATCTTGAATTTGTACACGCGAAGAAAGGCTAGGTCGCCTTTTTTCTGGACACCTAGAAGAGGATCGGCCATTAGTTCCTTAACGGCTTTGTCCAAGTCTTTTTTCTGATTCTGATGTAACTTCTTTACTGCTCTCTTAAAATTAGCTGTCTGTAAAACACTGGTAATCTTAGCCAAAATCGTAAGGCTCCAATTTCCCAGCCTCTTTTTCAGCTTTGGAAATAATTGCCTGCTTGACGAATTCGTAAGGCAAATCAGGGTTATCTTCCATCATTTCACCTATCTTTGCCCAATGCTCAATCTGTTTTGGCATAGTTCGGTTTAGTGCTTTGCCCATAATTGTAGCTTTCTCAACTAGATCTTGGTCTAGTCTTACGCTCGCGGTTGCCATAATATTTCTCCTAATGGTTCGTCATGACATTGTAGCAATGCGCTACAGGTGTAGCAAATTGCGTATAGTAAACGCATTAACACTCGCTGTGCTCGCTAGGGGCACAAACACGCAGGCGGCTTCGCCATTGTAGCCTGCCTGCAGGTGCCCAATGCCAAAAAGTGAAGAGCTAAGGAAGCTTACAAATGGATGTTATTTACGGCAAAATTACCCATGTCGGTAATTTCATTGAAGATGGTGAAGTTGTTGATATCGTATCCATTTTACCGTTGGACGAAGATTTTAACGGCGACGGTGCTTATTCGGTTGGCCAACCCGAGTTTAGCGTACTGCGTGAAGATTTCTGGTTAAATGATGTCGTTAAACCTGAGGCTCTGGTTCAGATAAAATCAGTCACAGTGCGTCCAACAGGAGAGCTGGATGAACATTCTGTGTATATAGAAACTCAGGTAGGCGTAAGCTAATGTGCCAAACATTGAACTGTTTGGGCCTCAGGGTTTCAACCTGCAGAACCACTTTGCCGTTATCGGGTACGCCGTTATGGTAAAGTTTTTATTAAGGTGAACTAGCGTAATGAAAGGGAAGTTCTTAGCCGTCGTTTTTCTATTGTTTGGTTGCCAGTGGTCCGCGCTTGCATCCGCGAAAACCACGCAGCTATCCTTATCTTAACTGGAACAAACCGTTAACCGGCTCTATTATGGAGTACGAGGCTTGGAAAATAGTGGTTACTTCGGTGCTACTGACTAAAGGATTTATGCATGATGCGATATTTACTGGTAATTGTGCCCATTATCATGGGGTGTGTGGAACTCTCATCTCGCGAATCGACGGGCATGGGGTGGCTCCTGATAGGTATTGGGGTATTCTTTTTGCTGGCCCGGTTCACAGGCCTGTTTACCCAGGCCCAGGCGGATAACGCCAACTTTGATTGGTTTAGCGGTTTCGTTTTTTTGTTTTTCGCTGTTATGGCTTTTAAAGAATACTCTATGGGCTATCAGCAAAACGATTTGCTGCGCGGCATTGGGTTCACGTTGTTTGGTTTAAGCACCGTGGATGTGATGGTGGCGAGAGTACTGGCAAAAGCAAACTTAACCTCACTCCAGGCCGTAAAGAGAGTCATTAGTAGCAGGTTTCAAACTGCGTTGAGATTTACCGGTCTGGGCTTTTGTGGGGCGTCCTTAGTCGTTGCCTTAAGCTGATGTTAGGAAATCAGTACGAATACCAGGAGAAGTTATATGACTAAGCAGCATAAAGCCATGAACACCCAATCCGAGGACCTCCATGAACTCGTTAAAATGCAAACTGAGTTCGCTTTAATTGAGTCAATGCTGCGGTCCAAAACGCTGAGTGCCATGGTGCTGGTGGGCGTCGTGTTATTTGAGGCGTTCGGCTATTTTCTTTACCGCATGGCAGGCGCTTAGGCTCATTTAGTGGTTGAGTCACTTTACCTTTCAACAATCTTGATAGACACTTCCACGCAATGTTATCTTTATAATAGTGAATGGCTTCACAAGAAATGGCTTAATTAATAAGGATATTTATGAAAACACTTTCACTTCTTTTATTCTCTCTTGTCTTGTTAGGATGTTCATCCACATCAGATATGTACCTGAGCCAAACGCCGGTAGAAGTCACCAACGAAACCATCAGTGATTATTGGGTGCAAACGAATAATAAATTCAGGTTTAAATTACCGATCCAACGCGCCATAGGCAAAAACGAAGATGGCCATGTAACATTGCGGTTTTTAATTGACTCAAATGGTAATACGTTTAATCCGGAAATCATTGAATCTGCCCCCGAAGGCATGTGGGATTATGCCGGGGTTAAAGCGTTGTCAAAGCAAAACTTTGTGCCAGCTGAAACTAATAGCTCAAATGCGCCGGTTTATTTTACGCAGACTATCTACTTTAAGGGTTAAACCCGCGAGGCGTTTCTCGGCTGACTGCAATCGTGCTGGCGAGTTGCTCTTCTTGCCAGTACCAGCCGCTTTCGATTATTAATTTGATGGAGTTGCGCGAAGCGGCCACCTAGCAATCAGGTTGTCGTGAATGTTCAGCGCATTGAAGCGATGGATTGCGTGCCTTTCTTACTGGAGCGATTAGCTTTGTTACCTGAGGAAATCATATGAACGTTGTGAAAGTCAGTCAGCAGGATTATCCGGCCTTAATTACTTTATGGGAAGCGTCCGTACGGGCGACTCACCATTTTTTACCCGAACCGCATATTGCACAACTCAAACCATTGATCCTCGAACATTATTTTGATGCTGTGGTGCTCGGTGCGGTAAAACAAGGCAATGAGGTGGCCGGCTTTATTGGCGTGGCAGAAGGAAATATCGAAATGCTCTTTGTCCATCCCGACTTTTTCGGCAAGGGAATAGGACGTGCATTAACACTGTATGCCATACAACACCTGGGTGCCATCAAAGTGGATGTAAACGAACAAAATCCGCAGGCCATTGGCTTTTACGAAAAGATGGGATTTAAGCCAACAGGTCGCTCGGCTTTGGATGGGCAGGGTAACCCGTTTCCGCTTATTCATATGGCTATTGAGGCGGCTCAATAGTTAAGCGTTTTAATTATGGCTCGTGTATTCTGGATCATTCCTATCATTTTGATTGTCAGATCAAATCGCCATTATTTAATTTGCCGTTTTGGCTCAGGAAAATGTCGTGGTTGTGCCGATACACAATAAGCTTATTAATACCGCTGCCCGGGAAGTATTAAAACCCATAAATATGGTGCGCAAAGGGCAGTCAAGACTATGGCTGGATGACAACGGCTGGTGGGTGGCTATTGCTGAATTTCAGCCTTCACAGTGGTCTAAAGGCACCTACCTGAACGTGACCGTGAGCTGGCAGTGGTACCCCAGGGCGGATTATGCTTATGATCTTGCAAACCGGGAAAGTGCCTTTGTAGAGTTTGAGAGTGAAGAGACTTTTTTGCTGCAGGCCAGATCGCTGGCGGAGCAGGCAAAGCAACGCGTGCTTTACTATCGCGACGTGCTTTCAAGCCCTCAACGGGCCCAACAGTTTGTGTTAGCCAATACCGCGGGCGGTAGCCAACACATCTGGGCAGCACTGAACAAAGGCATGATTTGCCTGTACGCAAGAGACTTCATTCAGGCCCGGCATTTTTTTGCTGAAGCGCTGGCTTGTGATGACGAGAGAGCGTGGGCAGTACAAGCCAAAACGTTTATACAGCAACTGGTGAGTCTGCCACCGGCAGAGCAACTGTTGTTTGTGAAACGGGCGGTTGCCCAGTCGCGGCAACTGAAAAAGCGGCCAGCCATAGATATAGCCTTTGGTGAAGCGCCGAAGTAGAGGCTAAAAATGATTAAGATGACAAGTAGATCAGGCCTGGCCATATTAATAACGGTATTGTGCAGTGTGTCAGGGCAGTTAAATGCCTGTTCGCTAGTGCCGCTGCTAGAAGCCTTTGAAGCGAGCCATACTGAGGCTTTAGCCCCGGTAACGCCCAATTTTAAGGTGGCTGGGATTGAGCGAGGCAGTGACGATGGTAATTATGGCTCCTGTTCTGATTTTGGGTTTATTACTTTTAAACTGTCGGGCAGTTATCCGCGCAAGGGTATATTTTTGAGCGGGTAAGGGGAGAGTTTGAAGACCGACTGTTTGAGCCGGTAGCGGTGATACCGTCGAAGTTTATTGATGATAAAGCCTTATTTACCTTCGTGTGGCTGGATGGCAGTAGCAGTGAGCAAGAGCCCATTAGTTTCACGGTCAGCATTGTTGCGGTAAATGGGGCTGGTGAACGCAGCGAACCTCAGTACCTTGATGTCAGGCATCCCGGTATTGCAGCGCCCTGGTGGAAGTTTTGGTAGCAAGCCAGCATAAATATATTATATGTTTAATGAAATCAGGTACAAAAAGGGAGTTTTGATGCGATTTAACATAGCAAAAGCAGTGGCGCTATTTGCAACGCGGCGATGAGTGGCTGTGTAGTGCTGCCTGAAGATTCAGCTGATACAAGCCAGTGTTATCTCTCCAGTAACCAAAAATACCTTAAGGTAGTCGATTTAACTGATGGCGACACCAGTTTTTACGACTGGCAGGGAAAGATAATTGGCGTCATCACCATGCCAACAAGTGCGGTTATCTCGGCCAGCTATGTGGCGGTTAACAATGTGTTTAACTTCGGCGAAAAGCTGATTAAATGCAATGGCGACGGTGAAAGTTCAAAAATAAATAACCAGCAAAGTGCCGGGCTTTAGCGGCACAGGTTTGGGCTGTTTTAAGCAACAGCCTGGCGTGTCAAGGAAGAACACATATGGAACATCGCGTATTAACCCGCTCAAAACATGGCCTTGTCTCGGGTACTCTGAGAGGAATGGCCAATTACTACCACTTAAACCTCAATGGCTTGCAACTGGTGTTTTTGATTGCGGCAATTTTTGGTTTCGGATTCGTTATTTACCTGGTGCTGTGGATGAGTATTCCTGCTTACTCAAAACGGGAAAAGCTTTTGCGTGAAGCTCAAGCCAGGTACCAGAAAGCAGAAAACGGCTATTCACCACATTTACCAGACGATTAAGACGGGAACCTAGATATGGCGGTTTTGATTTTTCTGTCGGCCGGGTTTGTCATTGTTGTGTTGTCTCTTTTAGTTAAATATACACGTGAAATGCGCGATCTGTTGCGCGAGTACAGACTTGAAATTAAAGAGCTTAATGCCAATGTTAAGACTTTAAAGCGTCGACTTAATGAGATAACAGCAGCGCGGTCTGAAACCGGTTGCAACGAATAAAGAGCAGATTATGAAAAGTGTATATCGGTATTTACTGATTGTTGCGTTACTGATTGGTGCGCTGTCGGCGTATAGCTACGGAAGTCAAACCGGTGTGTTTTTATTTGTCGTATTGGGATTTGTACTGGAAGCTGGTTTTTGGTTTGGATTATTTCCCATCAAACGGCGAAACCAGCGCTGATTGCCTGGCTAATGTAACAAACAGCACCACGTGAAGGATTAACCACTATCATGCGCTTAACACAATGGATGTATATCCTGGTGTTGTTGCTGCCAGCCATTTTAAGGTTAGCGGAAAAACTGCTCAGTCAAACCGGTGGAATTGCCAGTCGATACGGTCCGCTTATGGCAATGGGGCTGCTGGCAATCGGCTACATTGTGGCCGCCCGTCGCTCGCCGGTGGTCAATCGGGTTTTCTGGCGGTGCAGCTTTTGGTTATTGAGTGCCTTGCTTAGCCTGACTGGTGTATATGGATTCATCCTGTTGGCTTTTGCCAGCAATATTACCGCTGGCGCCGTTTTATTGTTAACTGCGGTTATAGCGATACCAGCGCTTTCTTCGCTTTACCGTTACTCAAGTGTATCAAACACTATCTGGGACAATAACCTATAGGGCCTGTAAGGCGATTTGATACCTCTAACAACAAGGATTGTTGTAATGAAAAATACTGGTTACACCTATCAGATAAAGCGTAGTGGAAGCAACTTTTGTCAGCTGGAAAATAAGGGGCTGGTGTCTTATCAGGTTTTTTTAAGTGAGCTGGACGCCCATCTCTGGCCGCCACAAACCGGTGATAAGCTGGCCGGTAATGAGTTTACCCTTGCCGTAAAACACCTTAGCACTCACGCCGAACTCTTTGTGTCTGTGGTGGGCAGTCGGGAGGATTTTGCCTATATGGTGGGCATGGTCAACGCGCCGGCGAGCTTAAACCAGCGAGCGTTAAACGGCGGCTCCTTAAGGCGGGTACAGGTTTACCTTGCCGAACAGCACAATGAAGTACGCCGTCTATTTTCGCTATTTTTCGATGGTGAGTGGTCGTTACTGGATGAAGCACTCGGTGAACTCGCGCTGTTTCTTGAGCCACAGGAAGAAAGGGCAGAGGGTTCCCTTGATTAAGCCGTTAAGGAAATTATATGAAGTTATGGAATGATTTATCGCTCTTGCAACGAGTGGTGGTTGGCGTTGCTATTTTGCTGACAGCGATCGTACTGCCGGAAATTGCCTTTTTGGTACAGTTTGGCGGGATGGATATTGCGTTTGGCTTAATTTTAGTGGGCTTAACACCTGCAATTAACGGGCTGAAACTTCTGTACAAAAAAGTTAGAAATGCGCTCTGGTTCGCAGTGCTCTTGTTACAGCAAAGTGCCTCAGCCAAACCGCCGGTTTTTGCCGTGCAGGCCGCTTTTTGTGTTGTTGCACTCGGTTTTACCGGCTCGCTGATGTTCGGCCTGAGCTTTTTTATGCCCGCGATGCTCTTTAACGCCGCGCTCATGTAATCGGCCTCTTGCATGCAGTGACAACTTGAATGAAATTAAGCGCAATCACGTGCACTGTTGTTTGTCAGGCAGGGAACTTAATGGCAAAGGTAAAGTCTGATTTTCGTGAGCGTCATCGTAAAAAGGACTTTGCCCGTGTCACTCCTTATTTTTCTGCCTACCCAGTGCATTTCTTCTGTAAAGGCCATTAGCCCGACGGCTGTTTTTTCCGGGCTTTTTCAATCTGCACTTAACCGGGCGCAGCGTGTTGACTGAACTGGTTTTGCTTCACGAGTGGCTGGGCAGTACCACGCCGGAGTTGATGCTGGCCTTGTTTGTTGAGCCACTGATGCAATTTATTGGTGGTGTAGCGCTCATCGCGATAGCTTTGTATCACTATCAGCAAACTCGAAACCGCGGGGCATTACTGATCGTGATTGCCTTGTTCAGTTCGGTTGTCAGCTCAGTGACCATTGAGATTGGGGCGGCATTCATAGAGGGTGCCGGCTATGAACAGGTTGCTCTGTTATTACTGGTAGTGGATGGCCTTTTGTTGGTCACTTTTATTCTAGGGTTCTACCTTATTTGTCGAAACCAGCGCACAACTGCAGAGTCCGTTAGTCAGGCCTCCCGCAAATCGACGTAAATTTATTGATGTCTGCTTACAATATCCTGATTGCACCTCTTGCCGTAAGTGATAGGCTGCCTGAATAGTAAATTACTGAAAAGACAACGGTTACCAATATGATCACACTGCGCGCGTTTGCGCCGGCAGATGTTCCTGAACTGGTGAAGCTGCTTAACGATGAAGCTGTTACACGCTTCTTATCAACCAAAATCCCTCAGCCTTACACACAGGACGATGCAACCTGGTGGGTTGAGGAAGGCAGTCTGCTGGCGATGAACCGGGCCATTGAATTCAACGGAAAGCTGGCGGGATGCATCGGCGTGAATCGTGGTGAATTTGAATATGTCCGCAGTGGTGAACTGGGGTACTGGTTAGGGGGCGGGTTCTGGCAACGGGGTATAGCCTCTGCTGCTGTACGGCAGATGATTACGCAGGTGTTTGAGGATACCGATATCGAGCGTTTGTTTGCTACGGTTTTTTCTGGAAACCAGGCCTCTATGGCGCTGTTACGCAAGGTGGGCTTTGCTGAAGAAGCAGTATTACAACGCGCCATCTTTAAAAACGGCCAATTTCATAACAGTCATATTTTCAGTCTGCTTAAACAGGCTTAAGTGAGTACGTTCGGTTGGTTAATAACTGTACAGAATGGCTGGGATTGCTTACTCTTAAGGTTTGAGTATGTCAGGTGAACCACAGGAAGGTGTATGAAACAGTCTGAACTTAAGCTGGTGCAGTCGGCGTTAAAATCGAAAGGCTATTACAGTGGCGGAGTAGATGGTTTATCCGGCCCGAAAACCCGTGCCGCAGTGCATCAGTTTCTTAGCGATAATAGCGGGCAACTAAGCGCAGAGCACTGGACCGACTGGAACAACGCGCGCAAACGGGTGGCAGCTTTGCAGTTACTGGCGCTGCACAATCAGCTTGACGTGGGGCCGGTAGATGGATTGCACGGCCCGCAAACTGAATCGGCAGCCACGTTACTGCAGCAGTTATTAACGCAGGGGGCTATTGCTCGTCAATTCAGCGACATTACGCCAGTCAGGGAAAACCCTCATCAGTTTCCACTGGAAAATGAGGCAGAGCTGAATGCCTTTTATGGCCAACCCGGCAGTATCGAACTGGTGCGCGTAGAATGCCCCTGGCTGTTGAGGCTGGACTGGGATCTCTCTACCACCACCCGGATGATTGCTATCCATGAAAAACTCAGTGATAGCCTCGTAAAAGTACTTGATGAGGTGTACCAACATTACGGCGATGCCGGCATCCAGCAACATGGGCTCAACCGCTATGGCGGCAGTTACAACCATCGTAAGAAGCGCGGCAGTGCTACCGCATGGTCTACTCACGCCTGGGGGATAGCTATCGACTGGTTTCCTTCACAGAATAAACTGAGCTGGCGCAGCGATCGCGCCAGCCTTGCCGATCCGGCACTGGATTTCTGGTGGCAAAGCTGGGAGCGTGAGGGATGGTTAAGTCTGGGGCGCAGCGAAGACAGAGACTGGATGCACGTGCAGGCGGCTAAGCGATAGCTGGCCTGTAGCGGTTTGGCGAAATTCTCCGGCGGATGAGTTGCTAAGCAGTGCCCCGGATATGATTAACTTTAACCTAATGCTAACTCACAGATAAAAACTTATGAACACATCACAACGGCAAGCCATAATAGATACCAGCTGGGACATACATAGCCAGGTTGAAAGCGCTTATTTTGAGCACCCGGCAGGGAAAGGGGATGACGCCTGGCATGACAAGCAACGTTTACTGCTGGCTGATATGGCGCTACATCTGCTGCAAACGGCAATAAAGCCCGGCGACTTGCCTCTGGATAAACTGCAAAACAACTTACATGCTATTTTAACCATCAGCGATCAGTTTTTACCGCAGGCAGGTTTAAAACACGCGACGGACACGCTTTATACCTCTGGCGACGGTGATCACAAAAGTTGATCTGGTCGCCTTGGCACGCTTTGTCGCCAGATAGCTGGCACACCAGAGTAATAACTTTTGCCGAGCGTTTATGGCAGGTAAATTGTTGGTGATCATGTTTAAACCTACCTTTTAAATCAGAGCTGCTTATGACAAACAATGCAATGGGTGCGTGTGTGCTCTCATCCGAACAAATCAGCGAAGCCGTAAAGCGCGTAGCTGATCAACTCAATGGCCTGTTTGAGCGGGCAGTGGTGATTGTAGTGGTTCCGGGCGGGATATTTTTTAGTGCCGATCTGCTGCGGCAACTCAATTTTGATGTGTTGATGGAAACTATTTCTTGTCCGCATACCCCCGGAGAGCGAAATAACGCATCGCCTATTATGTTTCATCCCAATGTGCCGCTTGCCGGCGAGGATGTTATTCTGGTGGATGACGCCATTGAATCCGGTGGAACCATGAAACGCCTGGTGGCGCATATCCGTTCTCACCATGCGGTGAAATCCATCAGTGTGGCGACCTTATTTGTAAAGCCGGGCCGGGTGGCTGTTGATGCTCAGGAATATTACGGCCTGGCTTTGCAAAGTGATGAACTGTTGGTAGGCTACGGTTTACCCTGGAAGAACAAAAGTCGCAACCTTCCTTATATCGCCAGGCTGGAAAATATAGCAGAGTAAATTTGTAACGTATTGAAAAGTAAGTACTGTCATAGTGGTGTCACCCTGTGTGGCAGACTATTGTCGTGGTAGTTATATGGCGTATCAGTCAGTATGCAGTTCGGATTTTGCAATGATTAGGAAAAAAAGATGACATTCCACACATGGCTAAAATCGCTGCCCCAACAGGAGCGTGCCGGGGTAACTACTTTACTGGCTTTTTGCGCTATTGTTGTGCTAATTGCTTTAGGCCTTACGGTTTTCGATATATTGCGTCAGGCGCTGTAAATTTAATCCGGCAACGGTAATTACCCGTTGCTCTGCGTGGCCGGTATCGCTATGGTAAAGCACATTTTTTTAACAACTGAGACAAAGTATGCAGAAATGGTGGAAGGTAGCGATAGTCGGTTTGATGTTGGTATCACCCTGGTGTGCAGCAGCCGAAGACGATGAATATGAGCCGGTTCGGCACATTGTTGTATTTAAGTACAAAGAAGGCAGCTCGCCCGCCCAGATCCAGCAGGTAACGGATGCATTCAGAGCGCTGAAGGATAAGATCCCCGGCATTCTGAATTTTGAATACGGCATTAATAACAGCCCGGAAAACCTTGATCAGGGTTTTACACACATTTACCAGATGACCTTTAAAAATGCCGAAGCGCGGGATAAATACTTACCACACCCACAGCACAGTAAATTTGGTGAGTTATTGGGCGAGCTAGAAATCCTCGACGGTGTGTTTGTGGTGGATTACGCCATTAAGCCCTGAGCGGGCGCGGACTAAGTTGATTGTATTACCCTGACTTCTTCACTAAAGTAAGGTCATATAGCCTGCAGGTTTAGGGTAGTCAGGGTGATTAAAAAAGCGATATTTTGTGGTGCGTTATGGTTAATGTGTTCTGCGCAGAGCGCATTAGCCGCTTATTCTTCTATTGTTGAGGCAACCGGCGAAAGCTGCGAGGCCGAAGGGGGAGATGCCCAGCGCCTGCAACTGGCACTTACCGATGCCCGGCGCAATGCCGCTGAAGCGTTGCAAACCTCGGTAGACAGCTACAGCAAGATGAACAATTATGTGGTGGTAGAGGACCTGATTGAGTCTTATTCCAATGCCTCGGTAGAAACCCTTGATGTCTTGTCAAGGCGGCTGCAAGACGGCTGTTTAACGGTAACCATTCGCGCTGAGGTCACGCCGCAGAAAAATATCGATCAGCAATTTGTCAGTGAAGAGCTGCTTGCCGACCCGACCATTCCTCTTACCGTCAAGTTATGGCTGAGCAAAGCGCAATATACCCTGGGCGAGCAGGTTAGCATTTACCTGAAGGCCAATAAACCGTTCTTTGGACGCCTGGTGTATACCATGAACGATGGCACCCAGGTACAATTACTGCCCAACCCATACCGCAGTGAAAACCATTTTCAGGGCCAGGTGCTGTACACCGTGCCCGACGCCAAAGACAGCTTTCTGCTAGAAGTCACGCCGCCTGTTGGCGTAGAACAGCTCACTTTGTATGCCAGTACGCACCCTTTAGGCGAATTACAAAAATCGCCGGTATCAGGTATGTATCTTATTAATAACTCGCAAACGTCCTCTGATGTGCGCAATCGCACACGGGGCATCAAAATTAAAGCGGTTAATCCGCCAACTGCTAAAACCGCAGCGCCTCAGACCCCGCCAGAAGTTGCTGAGTTTGCCGAAGTGTCTGCCGATGTGGTGATCACCCGGTAAGAGGTAAATTTTGCGAATGGGCTGAGTATAAGTTAAATCATTACTCCCGAGGCACAGAGCTGTATCCCGGTTAGCTCAGGTGGGTTAAACCATAGGTCACAAACCCAAACACGACTACACCGATAAACACCGGCTTACCAAGCGTGCGGCTGCGATACCAACTGAGCAGCGTGGTGGCACAACCAGCCAGCGTGGCGATAACGCCCACCCAATCCTGACGAACCGGTACCAGGGATACGCCAAACATGGCGGCAATCATTAGCGGCCCGAGCAGTCCCAGCCAGGTTGGCAGAGTATTGGCCGTGTCATTTTGCTGGCGGGCCAGATGCCTGCGGGTCCACACCAGCGGCAAGGCTCGAATCAGAAAGGTGCCGGCAGCACACAGCAATATAACCAGCCAACGATTAGTGTCCATGCTCAGCTCCGGTTTTTTGGTTAAGTGCCATTAGCGCATAATAAGCCAGCGCACCGGCGGCGGCTGCCACCGGAATGGCGGCATTAGTAAACTGCAGCACTGCCAGCAATAAGGCCGTGGCAATGGTGATCCCAAGCACAATAAACCACAGGGGCGAAGTAAAGCGCGGCGCAATAAGTACCAGAAAGAGCGCCGGCAGGGCAAAGGGCATAACCTCGCCAAGCAGTGGCCACTGTTGAGTCAGGCTGGCACCGGCTACCGCACCTAACGTAGTGCCCAGCACCCAGCTTGCCCAGGCCAGCAAGGCTGCGCCGCAATACCAGCCCAGGCGGGTAGCCATGGGCAGCTGGGGTAAACGGTTATGCGCCAGGGCAAACACCTGATCGGTAAGCCCGTGCATCAACGCTAACCAGCGTCGCCCGGGTGGTAGCAGTGGTGTTAAATTAGGAGCATATACCACGTGACGGGCATTAATTAGTAGCGTCATTACCACTACCAGCCATAACGATGCGCCACTGGCCAGCATCGCGACCATCAGAAACTGCGAAGCGCCGGCATAAATCAACGCCGAAATCGCAGTGGCTTCCCATACGCTGAAATTAGCCTGAGTAGCAATGAGACCAAAAGAGATTGCCACGGGAATATAGCCGCCCAGTAATGGCATGGCATCGCGCATGCCTTGCAGCCAGGGCGACAATGAAGAAGCGCTGGGGCGATTATTCATGTTGGTTGGCCTGATGATAAATGATGGTAATTAAAAACGTGGCGCCGTGCTCTCCGGTGGCATACAGGTGGTGTTGGTCGGCAACAAAAGTAAAGGTTTGCCCGGCGCTTAGTTGCTTGAGGTTTTCTGTGGTACCCACTTCCAGTTTGCCGCTTATCAATGTAATGGACTCGGTGGTGCCTGCAGTGTGGGGCTCTGCGTGGCGTGTGGTATGCGGGGCTACCGACATCCAGTAGGCATCTACCTTTGGATTATCCTGACCCTGATCAATGAGCCTGACCTCCATGCCGGTTTCACCAAAGGTGCTGTTAACCGGTGCCACCAGTGCGCTAAAAGGCATATTTAACTGCACTGCCAATCGCCAGATGGTGTCGAGAGTCGGATTACCGTTACCTTGTTCCAGCCGCGACAGGTTAGACTTGGCAATGCCTGCATCGGCAGCCAACTGAGATAACGACAGCCCTCGTTCAAGACGAAGTTGCTGAAGGTGCTGGCCAAGGGTAATCAGTGATGCTTTATCCATACTTTGCATTAGCAGTAAAGTTGTTCGATATATCGAACGTTCTATAAAAGGAACGCTCGTTTGTCAAGTTATACCTGCTCAACGTTTCATGTTGCACGGCAGAATGAAAGTATTGAGACGAAACTGAATAAACCGCCCGGGCATTAAGGTTGCTATTCGCTGCGCTGCGTAGGATGATTGCCGGCATGCTAATTTATCTGTTAAATCATTTATGCTAAAAATTTGGGTTGATGCCGATGCCTGCCCGGTGGTCATTAAAGAAATTATTTTTCGGGCGGCTAATCGCACCAAAACCGAAGTCACGCTGATTGCCAATCAGTACATTCGTACGCCGCCATCAAAGTTTATCAACAGTATTCAGGTGCCTAAGGGCTTTGATGTGGCCGACAATGAAATTGTCCAGCGCTGCAATGAAAATGATCTGGTGATCACCAGTGATATTCCGCTGGCCGATGAAGTTATCGCCAAAGGCGCTCAGGCGCTCAGCCCCCGGGGGGAACTGTTTACCCGCGAAAATATAAAATCACGGCTTAATATCCGCGACTTTATGGATACCCTGCGCAGCAGCGGTGTGCAAACCGGTGGGCCGCCGGCGTTGGGAGCCAGTGAAAAACAGGCGTTTGGCAATGAACTGGATAAGTGGCTGGTTTTCAGGCAGCGCCAGAGTTAATCCGCTAAACCAAGAAGGAATTCCCCGTGTCTATGCCGGTTAAAAAATGGTTACGCCAATATGCCGTTGCGTTGCCTGTGCTCACAGGCATTTTTACCCTGTCGCAATACATTAAGGGTTATACCCTGAAACACTCACTGAGCTTTGCGCTGTTCTGGGCCCTGATTAGCCTGGGTATCTTTGCAGCTACGCGGGCGTGGAATTTTCATCGTAATCAGTACTGCGCACTGTGTAATGATTTACCGGAAAAGAACAATGATAATCAACCCCGATAAACTCTCTCTGGTAACGCCGGGTATGGCCTGGCAAGCTTCTTATAATCGATATATAGATGAGTTGGGGGAGGAAGAGCGCTATCCTTTCCCGATGGATTTTGACCATCGTGACTTTGCGGCGATGCTGCAAAAAATTGCTGATTTCGCTGCCGGTGTGAACCTGCCGGATGGCTATGTGGCAAGTACCACGCTGTGGTTGGTTAGCGGGGATGAACTGCTGGCAGTGGCCAATATTCGGCATACCCTTAACGATAATTTACGTTATGCCGGCGGGCATATTGGCCTTGGCGTTCGCCCGTCTGCCCGTGGCCAGTCGCTGGGTAATTATCTGATGCAGCAATCTATCAACTTTGCCCGCCAGTTGGGAATTGGTGATGTGCATATTCATTGTTATAAAAATAACCGTGCCTCGCGACGGACGATAGAACACTGTGGCGGCGAGCTGGAAAGTGAAGTCGCAATAGAGGATGGCACAGTGGTATGGCGCTACGTGGTTAAAAAAAAGTCGGCGGCATAAAAAAGGCCGCTGAGTGAAGCGGCCAAAGTTGGGAAGAGGAAAATTTTAGCGGGATGGGTTGGTATCATCCGGGCGTTCTCCACGCTCGCCCTTGTGATGCCCTTTACGGAAGTGTTTATCACCACCGCGGTCTTTGCGGTGCTTCATCATGGCCTGCAGCATGGTGGTTTTCTGTTCTTCGGTAAAGACCTCCCAGAACTCGGCGCGCAGAGCCTGCTGACGCTCTTTGAGGCTTTTCAGCTCTGCTTGCTGGGCCTCGGTAAGGTCAAGCTTATCGGCCAGCCTCTCCATCATTGGCGGCAGTAGCGGCATTTCGCGTTCTGCCTGTGACTGGTTGCTGTTAGCGGCGATAGCCATGCCGCTGATGCCGGTGCCAACAATCATCGCGGCACAGGTAATAATGCAGAGTTTTTTCATTAAACGTTTCATCAGGTTCTCCTGGTTATTTGGCTTCCCCGTATGAGGACGGTTTTAATAGTATCTGGTTAAAAGTCAGGTAACGTTAAGATATGCAAATGTGCTGTGAACATGTGAAAAGTCAGGCATTATTGGCCTTAAGCAATAGAGGTAGACAGTAGAAAGATGACCCTATTATTAATTGAAGATGACGCCGGCCTGGCGGAGCTGCTGACCGAATTTCTTGGTATGTCCGGCTACGAAGTGCTGCATTTCTCAGACGGTGAGTCGGGCCTTAACGCCGCTTTGCATTACGATAATATCGAATTAATTTTGCTGGACGTTATGCTGCCCAAACTGAATGGTCTGGATGTGCTTAAAGTGCTGCGCCAGAATAGTGAGGTACCGGTACTGATGCTGACCGCCCGTGGCGACGATCTGGACAAAGTGCTGGGCCTTGAGCTTGGCGCCGACGATTACCTTGCCAAGCCGTTTAACGATCGTGAGTTACTGGCACGGATCCGGGCCATTATGCGCCGCACCAAAGACCGCAGTGACGAGCCCGAAAATAATGGCGCCGGCTCGCGGACAAAACGCATCGAGCTGGGCGATTTGCAGCTTGATTTACAGCGGATGGAAGCGCGCTGTAAAAAACAGTTGTTGGAACTTACCGGCAGCGAGTTTGCGCTGCTTAAGCAGCTTTCCAATGCGCCCGGCGAACTGATCAGTAAAGATGATTTGTCGGAGCAATGCCTTGGCCGGCGACTACAGGCCTTCGACCGTAGTATCGATACTCATATCAGTAATTTACGTAAAAAGCTCAGCGCGGCTGACTCTGCTTGTGAAATAAAAAGTCAGCGCGGCAGGGGCTACGGGATCTTCAGCGGATGATAAGCCCCATTCGTAGTTTTAATGTCAAAGTGCTCGGCTGGTTCTGGCTGACGCTATTAGTGTCGGTACTGTCGATTGCCATTCCGGCCGTGCTGATCCAACAGTTTTCCGACGAAAATCACCTGCAGGGTAAAGATCGTGATCTACTCAATGCTGTGGTTAGCCATGTGGATACGCTGATTGCTAACAGTAACGGAGACTATCGACGTCTGGGCCGAAGGCTTAACAATTCTGATCGGCGCATGCCCTTTGAGTGGTTTGTGATTAATAACGAGCTCGAGATTGTCCTGAGCAGTGCCCCGTTGCGAAAATCACTGCGAGAGCGCTTTGAAAACCCGCGATTCTGGTACTTTCTGCAAAGTGATCACCTGCGCGATATTAACCTGGAATGGACTCGCTTACTTGGCCCGGGTGTGCTGCCATCGCGGCCCGATCTCAAACTCATCCTGTGGCGACCGGAACGGCCCCGGCCAATGGAGATTTTTCGGACTATGCCATGGTGGAGCATTATTGGCATTTTTCTGCTCGTTACCAGTGTGATGAGCTTATTGCTGGTGCGTTCGATTGCGCAACCGCTTAACCGTCTCGGCAGTGCGTTTAACGCAGTAGGGCGGGGACAGCTCTCGCACAAAATCGAGGTGGATAACCCGGCGAGTGATGATAAACGTTTTGCGTCCAATGCGCAGTTTGCCCGTCTGTTTGAACAGTTTAATGATATGACCGCGCGGATTGCCGCTCTTATCCAGAATCAGAAACGCCAGAGTGCCGATATTTCCCATGAGCTGCGCACGCCTTTAACCCGGCTGCAAATGACACTGGCACTGGTTCGCAAAAAATCTGATGACGCCACCATTTTGCCTCTGCTGGAGCGGGCTGAGAGAGAGAGCGAGCTGCTGAATTTGCATATCCAGCGTCTGAGTGACCTGACCACCATGGAAGCCCATGCTATTCAACAGGGTCGTCAGCTTCTCACTACAGAAGCACTACTGGATGAGCTGTGTGAAGATGCTGCTTTTGAAGCCAAAGGGATGAATATCGCCTGGCAACATTCGTTATGCAGTGCCACCTTAAACATTTATGAGGAGCCTTTCGTTACGGCTATCGAAAATGTGGTGCGCAATGCCTTTAAATATGCCAGTTCATCGGTGTCACTGCGTTGTGAATGCGAGCAGGAGTGGTTTAAGGTCATCATTTGCGATGATGGTCCCGGTGTGGCCCCGCCAGAGCTTGAGCGACTGACCAAAGCGTTTTATCGTACTGACAGCGCGCGCAATTCTGATACCGGCGGATTAGGCCTGGGGCTTGCCATAACGGCCGAAGCCATGCGCCTTAACGAGGGTGAAATAAGTTTTGCTCTGGAGCCGGCTGGTGGTTTATGTGTCACGCTTACGTTTCGCGTTGCCGCTCAGGCAACACGAAACTAGCCAGGTGTTACTTGCCGTCGATATAGAATTTATCGTGGAAAGTGTAAGCCAGACCCGGAAAGTAAATGATCAGAATGGTCATGGTCATGCCGTTTAACATGCCTTCCGGAAACAGCAGCAACGGAATAAGAATAAGGTAGTTATCTTTCACCACCGACCAGCTATAAACCCCGTCCAGCACGTAGTAGCCGCTCATTAAGGCAATTTTGAGTGCGATGGCCAGTGCACCGGGAATGAAGGCGCACAGAAACACGTAAATAAACAGGTTTCTGGGTAGCTTGTGAAACGCCAGCATAAACAACATGTAGCTAAAGGCGACGGGGGCCGCAATGCCAAGCATGCCGTTAATGCCGAACATCGCCCAGCTTTCCTTACCAATGGCAGTAGCACCCAGCAGGGCGATGGTGGCAGCTATCATGGCGTAACGGAAGCCGAGAATTAGCGCGAGTGCTACTAACCACATGAAATGCACACTGGGGCTCGGGTCGCCGGGCACACTGGCGCGAAAAATCCATAAAAAGAACACGGCGGCTGCGCAGCCAAACAGCATATGCTGCTTTTGTTTAGAGGCAACAAACTCGGGCCAGTGAATGTTGCGGACAATAAAGCCCAGCAACACCACAAATAAACACAGCCCGACCAGTTGTAATGTGGTCATGGTTTATCCTTTGTAGGTGGCCCAGATGGGGGCATGATCAGAAGGCTTTTCGATACCGCGAAGTTCGTAGTCGATACCGGTTTCCTGCAACGTATTATGCATACTCTGAGTGGCCAGGATCAGATCGATTCTGAGGCCGCGATTATCGTTAAAGCCTTTGGAGCGGTAATCAAACCAGCTGAACTGATCAGTACAGTCCGGATGCTGACTGCGGAAACTGTCGTGTAAGCCCCAATCGAGTAACGTATTGAGCCATTCCCGTTCCTCTGGCAAAAAGCTGCACTTACCGGTGCGTAACCAGCGTTTGCGGTTGTCTTCGCCAATGCCAATATCACTGTCGGTGTGGGAAATATTCATATCGCCCATGATCACCAGATTGTCCTCAGGGGTATGTTCGCTGGTGATATAGTGCATCAGGTCGGCATAGAACTTTTCTTTGGCCGGGAATTTGGTTTCATGACTGCGGTTTTCACCTTGTGGGAAATAGCCGTTGAGCAGGGTAACCGGCTCGCCCTGGTCGTTTTCAACCGTGACCATTATCATGCGCCGCTGGGCATCTTCAGCGTCGGTGGGAAAGCCGTATTGCACCTTGGTTGGCGTTTGCTTAGTCATAAATGCCACGCCGTAGTGGCCTTTCTGACCATGAAAATACACGTTGTAACCCAGTGCTTCTATATCGGCGACCGGAAACTGGGGATTATCGACTTTGATTTCCTGTAACCCCACCACATCCGGCTGGTGCTTTTCGATAAGGGCGGTTAACTGATGAATGCGGGCACGGATGCCGTTTATATTAAAAGAAATGACTTTCATTGAATCCACGGGTAGATAAATCTTCGATGCCGGGCATAGTACCAGAAAGCCAGGCTGAGCTTAACCGCCGGTTACGCGCGGGCTTACAAATTGTCAGAAACAGGTATAATCGGCGAAAATAATTAACTGAGTCACATTATGACAGCACAAACAGAGCTGGAAAGTCAGCTTCCGGCCCGTGAGCGGGGAGAGTTATTGGTTGAGCGGGTACTGGAAACCCAAACTATCTGGGGGCTGATGGGGGCCGATGGCTGGGTAATGGTCGACAGTGATACCCAAACCTGTCTGCCGGTTTGGCCCGATGAGGCCAGTGTGGCGTTCTGGCAGCGTAAGGACTTACCCGACAGTAAGCCTCAGGCTATAGCGCTGGATGAGTTTACCGGGACCTGGTTGCCGGGCCTGAAAAAAAATCAGATTGGTCTGGTGTTATTTCCCTCAGGCAATCTGCGCGAGGGCATTGTTACGTCGGCCGACGAATTACTGTTACAACTGACTGATGACGACGAATAGCATCAACCTTGCCGCGCAGCTGGCACAGGCGAAGGGGTGGGATAATCTGTTACGGCAACTCATGCTGGCTGGCAAGGCGCTGTATCCGCTGAACGCTGAGGCTCGCAACGAGCACAGCGAAGTGCAGGGGTGTCAGAGCCAGGTGTGGTTGCAGCTCACTGTGGATGATAACCACCACGTAGCAATGCTGGCTTGGTCAGACAGTAAAATAATCCGTGGCGTACTGGCGGTGATCCAGGAAAAAGTCAATCAGCTTTCGCCTGAGCAAATTGCTGCCTTCGATTTTGATGACTGGTTTGCGTCGATACAGCTCGAACGTTATCTGAGCCAGTCCCGGGCGAGTGGTATTGCTGAAGTGATCAGGCAGATACGGCACCAATCTGCAGTAAGTAACTGATCAAATTTGCGCTGCCTCGCCGGGCAGGGTTAAAAACGTTTCATCAATACAGTCCATGGCGGGGTTGTCCATGTCGCAGCGAAAAGGCAGCAGAGACGACATCAGACTCACCTGAGCGGGGTTGTCCTGATAACTGTGCCAGCAGGCGTGAGTATACAACATGCCCTGCCAAAGGTATGGCAGGTCTTGCGTTTGGTTAAGAAACTGGCCAATGTGACTGACAAAATCGTTACCGCTGTGCTGAGAGATTCGTTTAAGCACTTGCACACCTTCGTTTTTGTCGTCGGGGACACCCTGTTCGCGGCCTTGGGCCACTGTAGCCGTGGCCTGACCGAGCCCCTGGCATAGCGCCATCATATTTTGTGGTGCCAAACGCGATTGTGCACTGGCAGTATGGTTGAAAGTGAGCAAAAACATGCTCAGGCCAAGTGTAAGGTAATGCCTCATTCGACTGTCCTGTTGGTAACCCGTACAAGTGTATACGTGGTTATCCGCAAAACTGATTAGCGGTTTTTCGCTTCTATCCACTGACTCATAAACTGTGAGGCACGCAGGCTGTGGTGCCATATCAGGCTATGCAGAAATAAGCTTTGACGAAATGCCGGTAAATCGTTACGGGCAACCGCAATTTTCTCAAATAAGGCGGCTTGCGCCTGGTGCTGGGCGTTCTGATAGGCAGCAGTGATGGTTTTAGCCTGTTGACTCGCTTGTTGCCACTGCGCTTCTTCGCGATAAAGTTGGCAGGCAGCATCGATATACGCCGCTGGCGGCGTTAGGCTGACCACCTTTCCGGGCCATTCTCCAGCACTGGCAATGCCCTCAGCACCAACCTCTGTGGTAACACTGGGGGTGGCGTATTGCATGGCCGTTAACAGTTTACCTTTGATCCCGGCGCCAAAGCGAAGTGGTGCCAGGCAAACCCGGGCGCTGGCCATTGCTTTGCCGATGTCGTTTACCCAACCCTTTACAACAAAGCCTTGTTTCGCATTATGGAGCTGGGTGGCTTTTTTCGGTGGATAAGCCCCGTAAATGTGTAGTTCAGCATCGGGTAACCGGGCCCGGATGGCCGGCCATAATTGCTTTAACTGCAAGACCGCATCCCAGTTTGGCGCGTGTCGAAAATTACCCACGGTGATAAAGTGCTGGCGCGTCGGGTAATCGGGTAGCTCAGGCGGGGAAGTCAGTGGTTGCTGGAGCGGAAATAGCTGTAACTGTTTATCTGGTACCCGATAATAATCGGTGAGCAGGCGGTATTCTGCCGATGAAATAATGAGGCTGATATCGCTGCGCAAAATGGCGGCTATCTCGCGCTGTGAAAAGGCATTGTTTAATTTTGCGTCGTTGGGTGGTCCTCCTTGCTTAACCGCTTCATGGCGGGCATGACGCAGACTGTGTAAATCCTCGGTATTGAGCATATGCAGCGCATCGGGGCAATGCTGTTTAACCCGCGCTGAAAACTGCTCTTCGGTCATAAAACGGTCGAAGATGACGATGGCGGGGTTAAGCTTTGCAATGAAAGTGTCGAAGGAGGCGTCATTAAGACTTATTGTGTGCAGCGTACACGCGAGAAGCAGGTCGTTGTCCCTATGCAGGCTTTCGGCCGCCGCGCTGGCAAAATGGATGCCGAAGTCCCGAGCGGCAAACAGTTTAATTAACGCAGCCATATTCTGCCCGGCCGCGGAAGATTTTGACTCCGGCCATACCGCGCCAATTATCAACACCTTTTCTGTCATATCAGGCTCAACGCTCAAAACCGCAAATATACCATGGCTTGTGCTTTGCACACGAGTAAAGTCGGGTAACATGAGCGTATCTTTCACCGTGCGGATAACTTTTATGGCGCAATATCAGCATGTCATTGTGGGTAGTGGCTTAATTGGCAGCTTTGTGGGCGGTATTATTGGCCAATCTGCCCGGGTGAGCTTTATTGGGCGCCCAAACTGGCTGGGGCGTCTGGCTGAGGGCATAAGCCTGACCGACTATGCCGGTAACAAAGCAGAGTATAAAGCAAACGCAGGGCAGTGCCTGAAAGAGTTACCGGCGAAAATCGAGCGTAGCATTATCTGGCTGACAGTTAAAAATACGGCATTAGAAGAAATGCTGGCGCGTTTACAGCCGGTGATCGCGCCGGATTGTATCATAGTGTGTTGTCAGAACGGGCTTGGCGCAACAGCGCTTACCCGAAAGTACTTACCAGGTATTCGCGTTTTACATGGCATTGTGGGCTGTAACGTGGTTTGGGATGAATCACTGAAGCAGTTGCAAAAGAGCACGGAAGGGGAGTTTTACCTGGAGCAGCCAGAGGATTTGGCGCCAGAGGTAACCAGAGCACTGTGCGCGGTGCAGCATAAACTTCTGATGCTCCACTGGCACAAGGGGATTGAAGCCGTCGCCTGGGCTAAGTTGCAGCTCAATCTGGCAAACAGTATCAATGCTATTGTGAATCAGCCGGTCAGAACCATGCTGCTCGACAGAGCTTGCCGGCAGGTGATTGCAGCGCTGATGGATGAACTGTTGGCGGTGACTGCCGCCTGCAACATCAGGCTCCCCCGGCTTACCCGGGTACCAGCCCGCTATTTACCCGCCGTTTTGCGTTTACCTGACTGGCTGTTTAAGCGTCTGGCCAGCGCTATGTTGCATATAGAACCTACTGCGCGTTCTTCTATGTGGTGGGATTTGCAGGCCGGCCGGGTAACCGAAATAGATTATCTTAACGGCGCAGTGGCAGAGCAGGGGGCCCTAAGCGGAGTAGCCTGTCCGATAAATAAAAGCGTGGCGGACCTGGTGAAATCCCTGGAAACCTCGGCACTAGTCGCAGCGCGACGCCCTTTGGACGGGAATACTTTGAAATTTAAGCTACACTTGGAATAATGACGCCAATTTAGTGGCAGTGCCAGCAGAGATGCGCTATACCATTAGTGCAGAGAATGGATATTGTTGTGAATAAGTATTGAAAAGGATTGCTTTCGCAGCAGAGGCTTTAATATGAAAAATGTGTCTGAAATTGCTTCACAAGCTACCGAGATTTTCGTGTTACCTGAAGCAGTGACTCGTCTGAAAGCGTGCATGGATGATAGCGCTGCCAGCATGGATGATATTGGCGAAATTATCGCCTTCGACCCGGCACTGACCGGCCAGCTGCTAAAAGTGGCTAACAGTGCGTTGTATAAATTTCCCAACCGTATCGACACTATCACCAAGGCATTGCAGGTGATAGGTACCCGTGCCGCCTATGATTTGGCGTTAGCCTACGGTATTTCCCACGCGTTTCGTAATGTCGAAGCCAAAATTATCGACCTGGATCGGTTCTGGGAACAGAGCGTTAGCTGCGGTTTGCTGGCTAAATACATTGCCGAGCAAAAGAAACACAAAGAGTCAGAGCGGTTGTTTGTGTCAGGGTTGCTGCATAATATTGGTGAGCTGGCGATGGTTTCAATGTTTCCCAAAGAGGCGCAGCGCTGCACCGCATTTAATGCCCGGGTGAAACCGGCGGAGTTGCAACAGGCTATCTGTGGCTTTACCTATTCGGCGCTGTCGGCTGAAATTATAAAAAACTGGGGAATTCCCGAGGCCATCAGCAATCCTTTGGTGCAAATTCATAATACTGATACACCGGCGACCGATCTGGATGTTCAGATCCTGCAGTTGTCCTATGTACTGGCACTGGACAATGTAAACACCGAGGTTTATCCAAGCTATAACAATCTGCTGCCCCATTTACATGAAACCCTGGGCCTGGCTCACGAGGATCTGGAAGACGCGCTGGACATTACTAATCTCCAGTGTCTCAGTGTGATGAGCTTATTTAACCCAAGTGCCTTCATGCTTTACTGAAACACGTATTGTCTTATGCGCTGGTAGTCAATTCATTGTTCTGAATAAATGATTGCGCTTACATAAAAACGACCGGAAACGCCGCTATTGTGCCTGATCCTGCTGTATTTAACCATTGTTCAATTGTTAAACAAATGATTTGCCAGTTGTCCGTTTTTCCTTACACCCAAGCATAAAACGGCAGGCGGTGTGTGCGTTTACTGCTTTAAAAACCACGCTCCAATTCGCTTTCACTCCGGTAGGTAGTTGAGTATGATCAATGCAAATCAATGTAATTAAAGAAGATTTTATGATAAGGGCATAAACGTGGCTCAACGAACCAGCCGCGCTGGTGACACAAACGAAAAATCACAATCGTGATGCACTTTATAGTAAAAAAATTGTTAATTTGAATTTACTTCTCTAACTTAATGTAATAATCTCTGTAAGCGCTTACATAATTCTTTGATTGCACATGTAAGCGCTTACACTTTTGCGGCGGATGAAAGCCGACAGGTGACGCAACATAAATTCCGTTTAGATCGGGGCTGAAGAATGAAAAACACAACAATGCAACTATCTCGGTTGCTTGCTGCTATGACCGCGGCAACGCTGATGGGTTGTGGCGGCGAAAGCGCCAAAACAGAATCAGATTTTACCACCGTTGATCCGGCTCAGCCGGTAACCGACTGGCAATTAGTCTGGAGTGATGATTTTGATGGTAGCGCAATCGATAGCGCTAAATGGACACACGAAGTAAATTGCGCCGGCGGCGGTAACAATGAGCAACAATGCTATACCGATGATCCGGCAAACTCCTATGTCGCCGATGGTATGCTGCATATCGTTGCACTGCCTGCAGAGGAAGGGGCTGAGAAGCCTTACACGTCTGCCCGGTTAAACACCCGTTATAAAGGCGATTTTAAATACGGTCGTTTTGAAATGCGTGCCAAACTGCCTTCAGGGCAGGGCAGCTGGCCGGCATTCTGGATGCTGCCTACCGACTATGTGTATGGCGGTTGGCCGAAATCCGGCGAGATCGACATTATGGAAGCCGTTAACCTGAAAGTGGCCGACGAAGAGGGGAATGTTGAGTCTAACATTCACGGTACTCTGCATTATGGGCGCGACTGGCCAAACAATGTGAACTCCGGTAAAGCTTATGAGTTCCCGGCAGACATGAATCCGGCTGATGATTTCCACACCTATGCTATTGAATGGCAGGAAGGGGAAATTCGCTGGTATGTAGACGGTTATCTGTATGCCACCCAGCGTAAGTCTACAGTACGCTATAACGCCAGCGGTGAGGCTATGGGTCTGAGCCACCGTGGTTGGTTTGCTGAGTACTACGATCAAATCACCGGTGAGTTAACGACTTTCTGGAATAACGCGCCGTTCGATCAGGAATTCCACCTGTTACTGAACCTGGCGGTTGGCGGTGACTGGCCTGAAAACGTCAATAATATGGGCATCGACGCGGAAGCGTTTGCCGCTGGCCAGGAATACGTTATCGACTATGTACATGTGTATGAGTGTGCATCTGACCCGGACACCGGTAAAGGTTGTGAAACCATCCGGCCTGGCTACGAAAGCCTGGATGATGCGCTGGTTGAAGGTGAGGCGCCTATCCCAACACCACCATCAAGTGGTGTGGTACAAAACCTGACCATCTTTAACGATGCGGCGAATCCTAACTGGCCTGCCTGGGACTGTTGTGGTGGTTCAACGCCAATGATTGTTGAAGATCCGGATCAGGGTGCCGTGTATGAATTCATGGTGGGTGCTTCGCCCACGGTTAACGGGTTTATCAGCCGTGATGAGTTTATTACCGACGAAAACGGTCAGGCTTCTCCTTTTGATGGCTCTGGCATGCTGGAAACCGGCGTGATCTCATTTGATATGAAAGTCGTGTCTGCACCGGCCAGCCCGGATGCTGCCTGGTTATTCAAGGTGGAGAGCAACAATGCGGCAAGTGCTGCCGAATTGCCTCTGGCTGATAACCGCGACGGTGTCACTCCTGTGGTTGGCGAATGGCAGACCTATGTATTTCCGCTGCAGATGCTGGCAGATATTGGGCTGGATGTGAGCGCAATTGACGTGCTGATGGTGTTCCCGTCGTGGGGACTGGGCGAAGGTGCCGTTTACCAGTTGGATAACGTTGAAATTAAAGCACCATCACCGGAAGTGGTGTTCTTTGACGACGGTGAAAACCCGGATTGGGTAATGTGGGACTGTTGTGGCGGCTCTATGCCTACTGAAGAACTCGACGATGATGATCATGGTCTGGTTGCACAGTTCTCAATTGGCGAAGCGCCAACCGTAATGGGCTTTATTACCCGCGGTGCCAATGGTGGTGGTGATACACCGTTTGACGCCAGTGCCATTTTAGAAACCGGTGTACTGGAATTTGAAATGAAAGTGGTTGATGCGCCATCGAGCCCGGATGCCTCATGGTTAATCAAGCTGGAATCCAGTGACGGAGCTACCGCGGTAGAACTGCCTGTTACTGACAGTCAGGAAGGCGTTGCTCCGGTAACCGGCGAATGGCAGACCTATACCTTTAAACTGTCTGATTTATCAGCTGGTGGTCTGGATGTTAGTGCCATTGACGTGGTGATGATTTTCCCAGCCTGGGGAACCGGTAATGGCGCGGTTTACCGTGTGGATAACGCCCGCATCTACGACCCGTCTGCGGAATCGGCTAACGGCATTAAACTGTTCGAAGATGTCGCCGCCGATGGCTGGTCTATTTGGGATTGCTGTGGTGGTTCTACACCAACAGTAGAGATGGACGAAGACGACAGCAAAGGTGCCGTAGCACAGTTCATTATTGGCTCGCAGCCAACGGTAATGGGCTTTCTGGCCGATGACGGCGTGTCTTACGACGCTTCCGCTCTGCTGAGCACAGGGGTGGTTCGCTTTGACATGAAAGTGGTATCTAACCCGTCTGACCCGGACTCAAGCTGGTTATTCAAAATTGAATCTACCGGTGCGGCAACCGCTGTTGAACTGCCACTGACTGACAGTGTGGAAGGCGAAGCGCCAGTCCTGGGTCAATGGCAAACCTACACCTTTACCTTGCAACAGTTATTCGATGCTGGCCTGGATATCAGTGACATCAATGTACTGATGGTCTTCCCGGCTTGGGGGACTGGCGACGGCGCCGTCTACCGTATCGATAACGCAGAAATCGCTGCCGAGTAATGCAGCCGGTCGCAGGTGCCGCAGCCTACAGGCCGGTACTTGCACAAGGTAAAGAATAAAACGTGAGTATCGAACTATGAACTACACAACTTTTAATAAAAATCGTCTGGCCATAGCCGTAGGGTTATTGCTGGGCACCGCAGGTCAGGCAGCCTTCGCGCAGGAAGGTAACGAGTCTGATCAGGATCCGTCGGTAGAAGTTATCGAAGTGCAGGGGATCCGGGGCAGTTTAATTCGTGCCATGGATATCAAGCGCAGCACGCCGGGTGTGATGGATGCGATTTCAGCGGAAGAAATGGGTAAATTCCCGGACTCTAACCTGGCTGAATCACTGCAACGTATTACGGGTGTCTCGGTAAGCCGTGCCAACGGTGAGGGGAGTGAAATCACCGTGCGTGGTTTTGGCCCGGGCTTTAACCTGATCACTTTAAACGGTCGTCAGATGCCGGGTACGGGTTTTACCCGTTCTTACAGCCTGCAACACCTTTCTTCTGAGGGCGTCAGTGCCCTGGAAGTGTACAAAACGGCCAAGGCCGAACTGCCAAGCGGTGGTTTGGGGGCGACCGTAAACATTGTTACCTCAAAGCCATTACAACAACCAGGTCAACGTTACTCGTTTATGGCCAAAGCGCTGCATGATACGTCTGTAGTGGAAGGGGATGATGTAACGCCGGAAATCGCCGGTATTTACAGTAATACTTTCAACGATGATAAACTGGGATTTGCGGTAAGCTTCTCTCATTATCAGCGTGACTTCCAGCGTCAGCAGGCCAATATTCAGGGCTGGCAGGCGAATGTGGATTTGCCGGAATATAACGAATCCACCATGATCGATCCGCGCGCCGTGGATGATGAAGGCAACCGCATTGGTAACTACTTTTTCCCGAAAGATATGAACTATGGTATCGACAATGTGGAAAACGACCGTACCAATGCTCAGTTGACGTTTCAATATGCGCCTAACGACGACATTACCATGACACTCGACTACACCATGACCAATGCGATTGTGGGGCTGGAGAGTGTTGGCTGGGGTATCTGGAATGAATTTGGCGGTAACATTAACGGTTACGAGCTGGATGAAAACGGTACGGCAATTTACGCAGATATTGGTGGGAACGATGGCTCATTTACCGCTTTCCGTGAAACCACAGAGGTAGATGCCCGCTCAATCGGTCTGAATATCGACTGGCAGGTGACTGACGATCTGAAGTTCAACATTGATTATCACGACTCCAGCAATGAAATCGATAACGGTGCAGACGACGGCATGGGCAGTAATGGCCAGATTATTCTGGGTTCGGATAAACTGATAACCAAAATATACGACTACCGTGACGGTGAAGTACCGTCTGCTTTTATCAGATGGCAAAACGGCACCAACGAGTTAATGCCAAGTGAAATCGACTCTAACTTCAGTCAGTTTATTCACTCGCCGGGTGAATCAAATGTAGAACAGCTGCAGTTTGACGGTGAGTGGTACAACTCTAAATTTGATATCCCTATGCCGCTGGTTAAATTTGGTTTTGCCCGCACTGAGCAAACCATGTACGGCACCAATGCGTGGAGCGGTCTGCGCGGCGGTCCGGGCTTTAACCCGTCTTTCCCGGAAATCTTCCCGGACAGCATGTTTACCCGATATGACACTGGTAGTTTCCTGGATGAGTTCGCTGGTGGTGGCGCTGACCTGATGCCTAACTATTACTACACCTACGACTTCGATGAAGCCGTAGCGCGTCAAATGGCCTACCTGACTGAAGACATCATGGGCGGCGACGCTTATGTACCTGATGCTTACTTCAATGGCATCACGGGCGAAAGTGAAGTAGAGGAAGTGACCAACAGTATTTACGTTCAGACCGAATGGGAATTTGATATTGGTGACTATCCAGCACAGTTGATTGCCGGTGCCCGTTATGAAGAAACGGATGTAACCAGTACTGTACGTCAGCGTGTTGAGCAGCAGGTAAACTGGGTGGCAGCCTCTGAGTGGATCATGCAGTACGAGGAAGGCGGTACCGCCAACTACCTGACCCAGGAAGGCTCACACGATGTGTTCCTGCCGTCGATCGACTTCCGTCTGGACGTTACCGACGAGTTACAGGCCAGGGTATCATGGGGTAAAACTATGTCACGTGCACCATTGGGCTTCTTAGCCGGTGGTCGTGCCCTGAGCGGTAGCCCGAAACCAGGTTCACGAACTGGCTCACAGGGTAATCCGAACCTGTTACCGTTCGAGTCGACTAACCTCGATGTAGCGCTTGAGTACTATTACGGTGAAGCCAGTTACGCGTCAATCGTATGGTTTAAGAAAGACGTTGATAACTTCATTCAGACCACGATTACCGAAACCACCATCGATGGTTTGTACGACATCTACAATGGTCCGCGCTATCAGCAGGCGATTGCCGATATTGAAGCCCGCGGTGAGCAGGCAACCAGCACCGCGATCTTCGATCAGATGCTGGCCAATGGTCATGGTAATGCCGACGGTCAGATTGAGCCAAACAGCAATGATCCATTGATTGTGTGGAATGTCAGCCAGCCAAATAACACTGATGCAAAATCGGTAGATGGTGTGGAAGTGGCGCTGCAGCACATGATTGGTGAAACCGGTTTTGGGTTTAACGTGAACGCCACCTTCGTTAACGGTGATGTAGAGTTTGATGTAGACAGTCTTACTCAACAGGCGCCATTAACCGGTTTGGGCGACTCAGCTAACCTGCAGGCGTTTTATGAAAAAGACGGTCTGTCAGTGAAGGTGACTTACGCCTGGCGTGATGATTACCTGTTAGGCGTTGGTCAGGCTCAGGGTTCTGCTGATGCACCACCACAGTTCTTTAAAGACTATGGTCAGGTGGATATGAGCATTAACTACGACATCAATGAAAACCTCACCGTGTTCTTAGATGCGTTAAACCTGAACAACGAGACGGAACAGGGTTACGGCCGTTATGAGGAGCAGTTCCTGTTTGCCCGCCAGTATGGCACACGCTATGCGCTGGGTGTTCGTTACGGATTTAACTAATCAACCTCCCAACCAACCTGTGGAGAGTTAGCACTAGCTCTCCACTGATTAGTTAAAGGTTGTCGGGGCAGTGAGTTCTGACTCCGGCAATTTACCTTGCTAGCTTTATAATAATAATAAGTGCGTTAAAAATTTACCCGGCGTGTGCCGGGTTTTTTATGTCGTGCTACAACTTAATCGAAGACAGCGATGGTCTGGCGGCTGAGAGCGATTACGCGCACTTTATCGTCCCAGATGGTTGCTTCGGTGTGGGCATAGCCACCACTGGCGAGTTTGGTATCTACCTGGTAGCCAAACCAGGGATTTTCGGTAGTTAGCGCAAGTGGTTGCACCAATTCAATATCCCAGCTTACGGTGCTTACCGGTGCCGGTAATTTGAGTTGCTGAATGATAGCCGGCGGCCAGGCATCAATCAGTGAGATCAGGTGAGTGTAATTAAAGTCACTGACGGCCTCTTTAAAGCGCATCCAGCCATGGTAATGACTGTGCTTACTCCAGCTGAACGGGATCTGGCCTTGTTCGATAGCCAGTTGGTAGTGACGGAAAAAGCGCGGTGTCACCTTAGGAATTTGCGGAATAAACTTGGCTTTTTGCGGCAGCTTCATCGAATGGGAAGGCAGTTTATCCACCTGTATTTTTGAACTGCGCTCTACACCGAAACAGGCCTGCACACAAACACAGACTTTGCCATCCTGCTGCAGCCTGGCGAGGTATTGCGACATATTGCGCCCAGAACGTAACTTCTCAACAATGAGCTCAAGTGGTTTATCGAAACTCACCGGCCCGATAAAGTTGGTGTGATAAGCCCTTAAGCTACGGTCTTTCTCAACTACCTGAGCCAGAGCGTGATGCAGGAAACCGGCAGTGATGCCGCCAAAGGCAGTGCGCCCCTGACCCCAGGTATCGGGCAGGCCTGGGTGGGTCATCAGCCACTCATTATCGTTTATAGTAGTTACGTCGGAAGTCAGAGCTAATAGTTTGTCTATGTGCATACAGAGTTCAACATCAGATTAATAGAATGGTATTATCCCGGCTCGCTGGCCGCGTTTCGACTTATTCTTAATGATATTCCGCTATAAGTCTGCTTGTTAATGTATTTGTATCACAGGTGATGTGTGAACCCTAATTCTGTTCCCCCCGCTGCAAAGCCTGATCGCTATCGGTATTACGTATTGCTGATGCTCACGCTGGTGTACGCGTTTAATTTTATCGACCGTCAGATCATTGGTATTTTATCGCCATTTATTAAGCAGGATTTAGGGTTGGATGATGCTCAGCTTGGCTATTTAAAAGGTATTTACTTTGCGGTGTTGTATACCGTAATGGGTATTCCGGTGGCCTGGCTGGCAGACCGCTACAGCCGGGTAAACATTATTACACTATCGTTGACGCTATGGAGTGGCTTTACCGCTCTGTCGGGCATGGCAGGTAACTATCTGCAACTGGCCTTATGCAGGATTGGTGTGGGGATTGGCGAAGCCGGCGGCACGCCGCCGGCGCACAGTATGATTGCAGATCTGTTTGCTCCGAAAGAGCGGGCCACGGCCATGGCGCTTTATGCGCTGGGCATTCCCTTTGGCATTATGCTGGCGTATCTGGCCTCAGCATTTGTGCTCAGCGGAGGGCAGGCCAACTGGCGCTCGGTAATGATAGCGGTAGGGCTACCCGGTATTTTACTGGCTATTGTGCTTAAACTGACGGTAAAAGAGCCTGTGCGACAGCAAACCGAGCAGGAGCGCCAGCGACCCATGCTCGATAGTATTGTTGAGCTACTTAAAACGCCGAGTTGGTGGGGCATGGTACTGGGCATCACGTTGTCGTCGTTTGCTAACTATGCGGTGGTTGGCTGGCAGATGGATTACTTCGTGCGGCGCTTCAGTGAAGTGGACATTGTCTGGTTACTGGTGGTTTTTGGGGTTATCAACGGCACTTTATATGCCATTGGCGTGTGGGCCGGCGGCGTTATTGCTGATAAGTGGGGGCGTAGCAATCCCGGTGCTTATGCGCGCCTGCCAGCGCTTGCTCTGTGCGTTGGCGTGCCGGCCTTTTTGCTGGCAATTCACAGTGAATCGCTGTGGCTGGCGATTGCTGGTTTTACTTTATTGCAGGTCACCAGCGGCACATATTTCGGGCCGTGTTTTGCCATGGCTCAAACGCTGTCTCCGGCCAATTGCCGGGCCATGTCTACCGCGTTATTTTTCTTTGTTCTCAACCTGATTGCGCTTGGCGGTGGTCCAACGTTTGTGGGCGTACTGAGCGAGCATTACACGGCGAGTCTGGGTGAATTGGAAGGGCTGATCGCTGCACTTGACTGGCTGGCTATTCCATTTGTGTTATCAATACTGGTGTTTGGCTGGACGTCGTTACGATTACCGCAAGACCTGGCTAAACGCCAGGCTCACGGCTAAAAGCGTTAGCTTATGGCGGTGCCGCCGACTGGCTGACCAAGCATTTCGCGGGTTACCAGTACAACGCCTTTATCGGAGACGCGGAAGCCGCGGCGACGGTCTTCCTCGTGATCGTAACCTATTACTGTGCCTTCGGGGATCACGCAGCCGCGGTCAATAATGACCTTCCGCAGTTTACAGTGACGCTTGATTTCCACGTCTGGCAGAATAACGGCTTCCTCAATCAGGCCGTAAGAGTGGATCCGAACATTTGAGAAACATAACGAGCGACGCAGGGTAGAACCGGAAATAATACAGCCACCGGAGACTACCGAGTTGATGGCTTCGCCGCGGCGGTCATGGTCTTCCCAAACGAATTTCGCTGGCGGCAGTTGCTCCTGATAGGTCCAGATGGGCCACTTACGATCGTATAAATTAAGCGCTGGAACCGGCGCCACCATTTCCATGTTGGCTTCCCAGAAGGAATCCAGTGTGCCTACATCACGCCAGTAAACGTGTTCGTTCTCGCTGCTTTGGAACGGATAAGCAAATACGTCGTGGTCATTGATAATACTGGGAATGATGTCTTTACCAAAATCCCGCTCAGAGCCTGAGGTTTCGGCGTCACGCGCCAATTGCTCAAACAAAAATTCTGTATCAAATACGTAGTTACCCATAGATGCCAGACATAAATCAGGCTCGTTAGGCACCGGGTCCGGGTTAGCTGGTTTTTCAGTAAAGCCTTTAATACGGTAGTCTTCGTCTACTGACATAACACCAAATGCGCCGGCCGCTTCTTCCAGTGGTACCTTCATACAGCACACGGTCATTTTGGCGCCGGTTTCTACATGGCGGGCCAGTAGGTTGGCATAGTCCATCCGATAGATATGATCGCCGGATAGGATCATTACGAATTTCGGCAGTTCATCGCGAATAATATCGATATTCTGGAATACAGCGTCAGCGGTGCCTTCGTACCAGTTTTCTGAAAAGCGCTGTGACGCAGGCAGAATTTCCACTGACTCGCCCAGTTCCTTTTTAAAGTGCCCCCAGCCACGTACCAAATGCCGAATCAGCGAGTGAGACTTATATTGGGTGACAACACCAATTCTGCGAATGCCCGAATTAATGCAGTTAGACAGCGGAAAGTCGATGATGCGGAATTTACCGCCAAAATAAAGTGCAGGTTTGGCCCGCCAGGTAGTGAGTTCGTGTAATCGTGACCCCCGGCCACCGGCGAGGATTAATGCATAGGTATCGCGGGTAAGATTACTGATATAACGAGGGCTCTTGTCGGACATTCTGTTTCTCCATCGACGCGCTGTGTAGTAACGGCTAGTGCCTGCCGGTCTTGGTGACCGTATCCATTTATTTAAGGATAGGTTATTTGTAATTAAATTACATTATTTTTCACCATCTTACGCCTTGAATAATAAATGCTCAAGCGGTGTTGGTGTAAATAAAGATTAATTTAATTGTAGCAAAACCGTTAATCGTAAATGAGAGCCTGTGCAGACAAAATCACTGACCGGCATTATTGCAAAACGGTTGTTTAACGTGGTTACATCGAAAAGGTGAATTCCAGTGCGTTCAGATTATACTTTAAGGGCTACCGTTACCCGCTTATGGGTCATTTTTCGCGTTCAATAAGCCATCGCACTATGTGACATGAAACCAAACGCTGCACGTTGCAAGATTAATAGTTTATTGGTGTTACGACGGTTTTATCGACGAGTGGTGCTGTTAAGGTGGTCGCTTATTGAGTGATAACCCTTTATTTGATTTAGTTCAAACAAAAAAGGTTGTTAAACTCTCATTTTGTTAAATTAATGTTATAATTGGCCAAGGTGATTTCAACGGGAGACAATATGTTGGGCAGTAAATGGCTCATAAATCTGTTTATTGTGGCTTTTCTTGTCATTCTGACAGGACTTTTTCTGCCTGAAGAGTATGAAGTCGAGCGTTCAGTCGAAATAAACGCACCTACCGATAAAGTTTACGCCGCCATTGTTGATTTACGTAAATGGGAGCAGTGGAGTACCTGGTACCAGATGGATCCCAATGCCGTAATGACCTATGATGGGCCGGATCGCGCCATCGGTATGCGACTGCGCTGGCGCAGTGATATTATTGGTCGTGGCAGCATCGAAATTACCTCTCTGCAGTTCAATCGCCAATTGATTTATAGCGTTAAAAATCCTGAGCATGGCATTACTGCCCATGGTGAATTACGCCTCAGACCACTCGAGTCCGGCACCGAGCTCACCTGGAGCAGTCGTGGTAATGTCGGCGTTAACATTATTGACCGCTACAAGCTACTGTTTTTTGATAATAAGCTGGGTAAAGACATCGAGGTGGGCCTGGAAAATATCAAAACCCTGGTAGAAAACAGCATAGGGTAGCGGAATAACCGTGCGATATTAGTCTTTAGTACTGTTATGCCAACCGGGGGATCTCAACCCGGAATTTCGACGTATACTACAGCCTAATCAATTACTAAGGCGGTCGAAAGTGTTATCTTTCAGACCGGTATCTGCGCTGTGAACTCTGCTAAACTCCGCTTAATTGCCAGCCTGGCCAGCACTAAACTCGCCGATCTGCTTATTTCAGCTAAAACAACCTTACCGGCCCTGATGTTGGCCCTGGGTGCGCCTGCCTGGATGATTAGCTGGCTGGTGCCGATACGTGAGTCCGGAGCCTTGCTTCCTCAGGCCGCCATTGGTGTGGTGCTGCGCAACTATCCGGCGCGTCATCATGTCTGGCGGTTGGGCATGATCGTGCAGTCGTTTTCCCTGTTGGCTATTATTCTTGGCGCTCTCTGGTACGAGGGCATGACCGCCGGCTGGTTTGTATTGGGCGGTTTGTGTTTGCTGAGTTTAGGCCGCTCGGCTTGCTCGCTGACCATGAAAGATATTCAGGCGGATGTGGCGGATAAAGGCGATCGGGGAAAACTACTTGGCATAGCGTCTACCACCTCAGGCGTACTAACGTTAATTATCGCCGTACCGCTGGTGTATTTTGCTGACCAGCTGGGTGAAACTCTGATCTTTGGTTTGCTCATCGGCGCGGTCACCGCAATGTTACTCGGCCTGTTTATTTTATTGCCGGTAAAATCCTGCGTCGAGGCAGACGAAGATGAACGGCAGGGCGGTCACAGTTGGTGGGATTTCGATGCCGTGGTGTACAAGTTTATTGTGGTTCGGGGGCTGTTTGTTCACAGCGCTCTGGTAGCGCCTTACTTTATGCTCGAAACCGAGCAGGAAGCGTCCAGCCTGTTACCGTTTTATATTGGCGCGCAGGCCGCAGCAACCATGCTTTCTTCGTTTATCTGGGGTAGCGTGGCGGATTATAGCGCCAGGCTCACCCTGCAACTGGCCGGTGTGCTGGCGCTTATTGCCTGTGGCGGTTTGTTATTATTGCCGGGTCATTCGCTGTGGATTTCCGGCGGCTTGTTCTTTGTGCTGGCCGTGGCCCATACTGGTGTACGCACAGGCCGTAAAACCTATAGCCTGGATGTGAAAGACGGCCAGCAGCGCACCGAACTGGTGGCCTTCAGTAATACGGCAATCGGTATTATTTTGCTGGGGTTTGGCGCACTCTATGCGGCGCTCAAGTCAGCCTTTGACATCAATATCGTCGCTACCATGGCGGTAATGCTGCTGGTCGGCATTGGCTTAAGTTTTATTTTACCAAAGGAAAAACAGCAACCGGCCTGATAGACAATCAGGCCGTCATTCTGCTCACATAACGTTATGATTTTTAGCCAGCAATGCCCGCATTGTCCGGGAGGCTGGCTCATGGTTAAGATGGTCGAATATTTGTGTCGACGCCGCTACTAACGCATTGATATCAACGCCGCACTCAATCCCCATGCCGTTTAGCATATATACTACGTCTTCGGTGGCGACATTGCCGCTGGCACCGGCAGCATATGGGCAGCCGCCCAAGCCTCCGGCGGCCGAATCAATCACGCTGATACCATGCTGTAAGGCAACCAGAATATTGGCCAGCGCCTGACCGTAGGTATCGTGAAAATGCACCGCCAGTTTCGATGCGGGGATGGTCTTCAATAAGGTGCTCAACAAACGCGACGTCTGTCCCGGCGTGCCGGTACCTATGGTATCGCCCAGAGAGATTTCGTAGCAGCCCTTGTCGAGCAGTGTCTGGCTAACCGCCAGCACGGCATCCGGCCTGATAGCGCCCTCATAGGGGCAGCCCATCACGCAGGACACATAGCCGCGAACCCGCAGGTTATGCTGGCGGGCTAAACGGAAGACCGGTTCAAAACGTTCCAGGCTTTGCTCAATGGAGCAATTAATGTTGCGCTGGGAAAAGCTTTCAGAGGCGGCGGCGAATACCGCAACCTCATCAACGCCTGCATCGATAGCTGCCAGCATGCCTTTTTCATTAGGCGTAAGGGCACTGAAGGTGGCGCCTGAGTTTTGCGGTAGGCTATTAAACACTGCTGCGCTGTCAGCCATTTGAGGCACCCATTTAGGTGACACAAAACTACCGGCTTCTATGCGTTTTAGACCGGCGCGCAAAAGGCCGTCTATAAATGCCAGCTTCACTGGCAGTTCGATCACCGAGGCTTCATTTTGTAAGCCGTCACGAGCGCCAACCTCTACAATGCTGACCTGCCTGGGATAATTACTCATCAGCGACAAACTCCAACAGGGCGGTGCCACCGTCAACCATATCGCCGGCCTGGTAATAAAACTGTGCTACTTCACCGTCGGCCGGGGCTTTGACGTTGTGCTCCATTTTCATCGCTTCCAGGATCAGTAGCGAAGTGCCTTTAGTTACCTTACTGTCAGGCTCGACCAATAGCTTAACTACAGTACCGTTCATGGGAGCAACACATTCATTTTCGTGGGCATCTTCATGCTGGCCGAAATCCGGGCGCTGCAACGTAAAGGGCAGGGCGCTGGCACCGTCAAACAACACCCAGCCGTCAGCGCTGTCCGGGCAAACAGTATAGCGGCGCTGGTAATTATCGACGGTGAGGTTGAGGGTTTCATTATGCCAGTCGCCACTTACCTGCCAGTGAGCATCCTCGCAGGTGACGCTGAGCTGACCATCATTCGCAGTGACTAAGAGCAGATAGGCTTTCCCCTGACACTGCACTGAAAGATAGTACTGGCGCTGATGATTTAAGCGGAAACCTTTGAGCCCTTCATCAGTCAGTGGCGCGCTATCAGACTGCATGGTTTTAAACAGGCAAAACGCCATAGCGGGCAGATAATCGGTGTTAAACGCCCTGGGCACCAGGGCCTCACTGTGCTCGGCGATAAAGTGAACGGTTAATCTGGCTGCAGCAAAGTCGGCGTTTTCCAGCACCCGGTGTACATAGGGTAAATTGGTGGTCACGCCGGTAACCCGGGTTTGTTCCAGGCAGTTGAGCATTTTTGCCAAGGCTTTTTCACGATTATCGCTGTAGGTAATGAGCTTTGCCAGCATGGGGTCATAATGTACGCTCACCGTATCACCTTCGGTAAAGCCGGTATCGACCCGCACGCCATCGCCCTCAGCCGGAAAACGTAAGCGTTTAAGCAAACCGGTGGAGGGCAAAAACTCGTTATCCGGGTCTTCGGCGTACAGCCTTACCTCAAAGGCATGGCCGCTACAGCGCAATTGCTGCTGCGTTTTTGGCAGGGGCTGACCCGCGGCCACCGCAAGCTGCCATGAAACCAGGTCTTCACCACTAACCATTTCCGTTACCGGATGCTCAACCTGCAGGCGGGTATTCATTTCCATAAAATAGAAATCATCGCCATCGAGCAGAAATTCAACGGTGCCGGCGCCCACATAATTAATAGCTTTGGCCGCGGCGAGGGCACTTTCGCCCATCTGCTGACGCACGGTATCGCTAATGCCCGGTGCCGGTGCTTCCTCAATAATTTTCTGATGGCGGCGCTGCACTGAGCAGTCACGGTCGAACAGGTAAACACCGTTACCGTGCTGATCGCAAAAGACCTGAATTTCCACATGGCGGGGCTCGGTTAAAAACTTTTCGACCAGCATCAGGTCGTCGTCAAAACTGGCTTTGGCTTCCCGTTTAGCAGCGTCCAGAGCCTCCTGAAAACCGGCTTCGGTTAACACCTGACGCATGCCTTTACCACCGCCGCCGGCTGCAGCTTTAAGCATCACCGGAAAACCAATCCGGCGGGCCTCACTAAGTAAATACTCAGCACTTTGCTCATCGCCATGATAGCCGGGCACCAGCGGAACGCCGGCGTCTTCCATAATTTGTTTAGCCCGGGATTTAGAGCCCATGGCTTCAATGGCACTGGCCGGCGGACCAATAAAAATAATCCCTTCCTGTTCACAGCGTTTGGCAAAGGTGGCATTTTCCGACAGAAAGCCGTAGCCCGGATGAATGGCATCGGCGCCGCACTGTTTGGCCGCCGCTATGATTTTGTCCTGCACCAGATAGCTCTGACTGGCCGGGGCAGGGCCAATCGCAACGGCTTCATCGGCCTGTTTAACATGCATGGCATGCTGGTCGGCTTCAGAATACACCGCTACAGAACGGATATGTTGCTGACGTGCCGTGGCGATAATCCGACAGGCAATCTCGCCACGGTTGGCAATCAGTACTTTTTTGATGTTGTTGGTGACTGACATGACTTACTCCTTTGACCCTGCTGGTAACCAGTTTGGCGGACGTTTTTGCAAAAAGGCGTTAAGGCCTTCCTGACCCTGCTCGGATACGCGGATCCGGGCAATCCAGTCGCTGGTGAGCGCGCGCATGGACTCATCAACAGGCTGGCCGGCCACGGTATTCACCAGTAGCTTTGACTGGCTGACGGCTTCAGGGCTATTGCGGCGCAGTGTATCGGTAAGTTGTTCGATGGTGGCATCGAGCTGGTCTTCACTCACTGCTTCGCTGATCAGACCCAGACGACGGGCACGGCGGGCAGTAAACACTTCGGCGGTCATAAAGTAACGTTTAGCAATGCGCTTGCCCATGGCTTCGATAACGTAGGGGCTGATGGTGGCCGGGACCAGGCCGATTTTAGCTTCGCTTAAGCAAAACTTGCTGAGCTTGCAGGCGATGGCGATATCGCAACAGGCAATCAGGCCCACCGCACCGGCGTAGGCCGCACCCTGAACCCGGGCAATGGTCGGTTTAGGCAGGGTATACAGGGTATGTAACATGGTAGCCAGATTCATGGCGTCGGCGCGGTTTTGCGCTTCGGTGTAGCCGGCCATTTTCTGCATCCAGTTTAAATCAGCACCGGCACTGAAGTTTTTACCGTTACTGGCCAGTACTACTACCTTCACGGCAGGATCGTTACCGGCGCGCTCAAAGCTGGCGGTTAGCCCGGCAATCATGTCTTCATTAAAGGCATTGTGTTTATCGGCACGGTTTAGCGTAATGCGCCCCACGCCTTGTTCGTTAACCTCATATAATACGTGTTCGGTCATCATTTCCCCCTACATTCTGAATACGCCAAACTGCGTATCCTCGATGGGTTTATTGAGACTGGCGCTTAATGCTAAACCCAGCACCTTGCGGGTATCCGCCGGATCGATAACGCCGTCGTCCCACAAACGGGCTGAGGCATAGTACGGGTGGCCTTGTTGCTCATAGCTGTCGATAACCGGCTGTTTGACTGCCTGCTCATCGGCATCAGTCCAACTGGTGCCGGCACGTTCGGCCTGGTCTTTTTTCACCTGGGCCAGTACGCCTGCGGCCTGTTCGCCACCCATAACGGAGATCCGCGCGTTGGGCCACATAAACATAAATCGGGGATCGTAGGCACGCCCGCACATGCCATAGTTACCGGCACCAAAACTACCGCCGATCAGCACGGTGAGTTTAGGGACGTTGGCGCAGGCTACGGCAGTGACCATTTTGGCGCCGTGTTTTGCAATACCGGAGGCTTCGTATTGTTTACCCACCATAAAACCGGTGATGTTCTGCAGAAATATCAGCGGGATCTTGCGTTGGCTGCATAGCTCCACAAAATGAGCGCCTTTCTGGGCTGACTCGCCAAACAGAATGCCGTTGTTAGCCACAATGCCTACCGGCATGCCATACAGATGCGCAAAACCACACACTAAAGTGGTGCCGTAGCGGGCTTTAAACTCATCAAAGTCGGAGTCATCGACAATTCGCGCAATCACTTCTCTGACATCAAAGGGCTGGCGCAGATCCTGCGGCACGATGCCGTACAGCTCGGCGATAGGATAACGCGGTGGTTTTACCGCCTGATTCGCGGTGGTCACCGGCTTCTTACGATTTAAACGGGCTACCGCGTTGCGGGCAATGTCCAGGGCGTGCAGATCGTTATTAGCCAGATGGTCGGCAACACCGGATACCCGGGTATGCACATCGCCGCCGCCAAGCTCTTCGGCACTGACTTCTTCGCCGGTAGCCGCTTTAACCAGTGGCGGGCCCGCCAGAAAAATAGTGCCTTGCTCTTTCACGATAATGCTTTCATCGGCCATAGCCGGCACGTAGGCCCCACCAGCGGTGCAAGAGCCCATAACGACCGCGATTTGCGGTATGTTCATCGACGACATTCGCGCCTGATTAAAGAAAATACGGCCGAAGTGATCGCGATCCGGAAATACCTCATCCTGACGGGGGAGGTTAGCGCCGCCGCTGTCTACCAGATAAACGCAGGGCAGGTGATTCTGCTCGGCAATGGTCTGGGCGCGCAGGTGTTTTTTAACGGTTAAGGGGTAGTAGCTGCCGCCTTTCACGGTGGCATCGTTGGCCACCACCATACATTCACTGCCGTGAATAAGACCAATACCGGCTACTACGCCAGCACAGGGTACCTCTTCGCCATACACGTTATGGGCGGCCAGCTGACCAATTTCAAGAAATGGTGAGTCGGCATCGAGCAGCGCATCGATACGCTCACGGGCCAGCAACTTGCCCTTGGCTTTATGCCGGGCCACGTATTTTTCGCCACCACCTTTTACTATGGTCGCGATGGTATTTTGCAGATCATCCACCACTTTCTGCATGCCTTGTTGGTTTTGTTTATAGGCATCGCTTTGTGGATTAACCTGACTGGTGAGTACAGGCATAGTGCCTCCTCTGTGTCCTGTCGTTAGTAAGGATTGTTGGTTCAGGCTGACTCTTTAAACAGCTCCCGACCAATCAGCATGCGGCGTATTTCTGAGGTACCCGCGCCAATTTCGTACAATTTGGCGTCGCGAAGCAGGCGGCCGGTAGGAAACTCATTGATATATCCATTGCCGCCCAGTAGCTGAATGGCATCGAGGGCCATTCTGGTAGCCAGCTCAGCTGAGTAGAGAATTGCGCCAGCAGCATCTTTACGTGCTGTTTCGCCGCGATCACAGGCTTTTGCTACCGCATACACATAGGCGCGCGCGGCGTTCATCTGGGTATACATATCGGCCACTTTGCCCTGCACCAGCTGAAACTCACCGATGGACTGGCCAAACTGTTTGCGGTCGTGAATATAGGGTACGACCACGTCCATACAGGCCTGCATAATGCCCAGCGGGCCGCCGGATAACACCAGCCGTTCGTAATCGAGGCCGCTCATGAGTACACGGACGCCGCCGCCTTCTTCGCCGAGAATATTTTCGGCCGGTACTTCGCAGTCTTCGAATACCAGCTCACAGGTGTTGGATGAACGCATGCCGAGCTTGTCAAGCTTTTGCGCACGGCTAAAGCCGGTGAAGTCACGTTCGACAATAAATGCAGTAATCCCTTTGGGCCCGGCGCTGACATCGGTTTTGGCGTAAATCACAAAGGTATGGGCGTCGGGACCATTGGTGATCCACATTTTGTTGCCGTTGAGGATGTATTTATCACCGCTTTTGCGGGCGTTGAGCTTCATGCTGACGACATCGGAACCTGCGTTGGGTTCACTCATGGCCAGCGCCCCAATGTGCTCGCCGCTAACCAGCTTCGGCAGGTATTTTTCGCGCTGGGCGTCATTGCCGTTTTTGAAAATCTGATTCACACACAGGTTAGAGTGAGCTCCGTAGCTCAGGGCAATACCGGCAGAGGCGCGGCTGATTTCTTCCATTGCGACAGAGTGAGCCAGATAGCCCATTTCTGAACCGCCGTATTGTTCGCTGACGGTGACGCCAAGCAAACCCATGTCGCCGAGTTTTGGCCACAACTGGTTGGGAAAGGCATTATCTTCGTCGGCCTGGCTGGCTAATGGGGCGATTTCATTCAAGGCGAACTGACGAACATGCTCGCGCAGCATGTCGATGTCTTCACCGAGATCAAAATTTAATGTGGGGTAATGTGTCGTCATGGCTTAACTACCTCTTTTTTGTAAGTCGGCCAGTTCGTCGCGGCAACGCTTTTCAACTTCATCCAGTTCATTCATGAGCATCTGAATATCGTCGAGCTGTTGGCGCAGGATGGCGCGTTTTTGTTCTGTCATCTGTAACATGGCTTCTAGTTGCAGCATGGAGTTGGCGTTGCTATCGTAGAGTTCAAACAGGTTCTTGATTTCAGCTAACGAGAAGCCCAACCTCTTACCACGCAGTATTAGCTTTAACCTGACCCGGTCTTTGTTACAGTAGATACGTGTTTGCCCGGTTCGCTCGGGACTTAATAAGTGCTGTTCTTCATAAAAGCGAATAGAACGGGGCGTAATATCAAATTCTTTAGCGAGTTCACCAATAGAGTAGGTTACTTCATTATTTTGATTGGTCATTGCCGGTATCCTTTTTGTCACCTACTTTCAGGCGTGATAACTGTACTGGTAAAATTGATTTACGTTAACGTTAGGGTTAGGTTAAAGTGAATTTAATGTAACATTTATTTAACGTCAAATTTATAAACGTCATGGCTGACATAAAACCAAAGTCGTGTGTTTATTTTTTTATACAGGTGTAGGCTATGTGCAGTAGTAGGCTCGAGCAGGTGGTTATCTGTATTTGTTTAAATCTCAATTGAGGCAAGGAAACTATGAGTAAAGAATCTGTCGTTATTGTAGCTGCGAAACGTACTCCCATGGGCGGTTTTATGGGATCGCTGTCAACGCTGCCAGCCACTGATTTAGGCGCAGAAGCGATTAAAGCAGCATGCGGTGATGTTGATGTTGCTGCAGTAGACGAAGTCATTATGGGCTGTGTACTGCCAGCAGGTTTGGGACAATCACCAGCCAGACAGGCTTCACTGAAAGCAGAATTACCGTTATCGGCAGGCGTGGTAACCATTAACAAAGTGTGTGGTTCAGGGTTAAAAGCAGTGATGCTGGCATCCGACATGATTCAGTCGGGCAGTGCCGAAGTGATTGTTGCCGGTGGTATGGAAAGCATGAGTGGTGCACCGTACCTGTTACCAAAAGCGCGTGGCGGCTATCGTATGGGTCATGGCAAAGTGCTTGATCACATGATGATGGACGGTCTGGAAAATGCCTACGATGGTCAGGCTATGGGCTGTTTTGCGCAGGCAACGGCCGATGCAGAAGGTCTTACTCGTGAAATGATGGATGAATTTGCGATAGGTTCATTATCAAAAGCCAACGAAGCAATTAACAGTGGCACCTTTGGTGATGAAATTGTGCCAGTAACCATTTCTACCCGTAAAGGCGATGTAGTGGTAGACACCGACGAAGGTCCGGGGTCTGCTCGTCCGGATAAAATTCCGTCTCTGCGCCCCGCATTCAAGCGCGATGGTACAGTTACTGCCGCGAACTCAAGTTCTATCTCTGATGGTGCTGCCGCGCTGTTGGTAATGAGTGAGTCAAAAGCGGCTGAGCTGGGCTTAACGCCACTGGCGAAAGTGGTAGCTCATGCAACTAACTCTATTGCACCGGAAGACTTTACCGTTGCGCCGGTTGGCGCCATGGAAAAAGTGCTCGATAAGGCAGGCTGGAGCAAAGACGACGTTGATTTATTTGAAATCAACGAAGCGTTTGCCATGGTAACCATGCTGGCGATTAAAAAGCTGGGGCTGGATGAGAGCAAGGTGAATATTAAAGGCGGTGCGTGCGCGCTGGGTCATCCGATTGGTGCTTCTGGTGCCCGTATCCTGGTTACCCTGTTACACGGCCTGAAGCAAAAAGGCCTGAGTAAAGGGATTGCCTCACTGTGTATTGGTGGTGGTGAAGGTGTGGCACTGGCAGTAGAAATGCTGTAATCAGAGCCGCTAATAACACAGGGCCAGCTTCAGGCGGCCCTGTGTACATTTACCAATCAGATAGTCCTGAACATTACATTGATTTTATTCGTAATTGTTTCAATGAGTTGATTTAAAGCACGCTGCAACGCATACTTGGTAAAAACAAGAATAAATGACATGGTGATGTTCAAATTACGAACAGTATTTACGCTTTGCTTTGTTATCTGCGCCGCTAGTTTTGCAGGTAAGGCAAGTGCCAGCCCAAAATCAGTAACCTACTGTATAGACCCGGCCTGGGTTCCTTACGAAATGCTCCGCAATGACAAACACGTGGGGATTTCTGCCGACTACCTCAAATTGGTAGGGGAGCTGGCTAATCTGAATTTCAAACTGGTTAAAACCGACTCTTTCCGTCAATCTCTTGAGTATGTGCAAACCGGCCGTTGTATGCTGATGTCGATGCTCAACAGTTCTGCGCACCGCAATGTGTACCTTGATTTCACGGTGCCATACTTTCAATCGCCGAATGTGCTTATCGCCCGTGATGCTAAAGTAATGTACCAGGGCCTGGAAGGGCTGAATAATCAGTTATTGGGTGTGGCAAAAGATTCATTTCTGGCCGATTACCTGGCTCGTTATTATTCACAGCTCAGCCTGCAGCTATTCGAAAGTGAAGGAGAAGGACTACGGGCGTTGAGCAGTGGTGACGTTGATGTGTTTGCCGGTGCACTGCTGAGTATTAATACAGAATTGAATAAAATGAATATGCAGGAAATGGCTATCGTTGGTTATGCTGAACCCTACAATTCCCTGCGTATGGGCGTAAACAAAGCGTACCCGGAACTGGTTGCCCAAATTAATGACGCCATTGAGCGAATTCCCGAAGCGGCTCGGGTGGATATCTATAAACGCTGGAGCAATGTAAAACGCCAGTACCATCAGGATTTTCGTTTGGCGGTGCTGGGCATTGCCTGTGTTGCGGTGATTCTGGCCACACTGTTCTGGCGGCGCAATATTATGCGCAGGTACAGTCGTGAATTACGTTCAAAGCAGGAAGAAATGGAAAACCTGCGGTCGGTATTGCTGGAAAAAAACCGCATGCTGGAGTTTTTATCCTCCCATGATACTGCCACCAATCTGTATAACCGCAATTTTATGCTGCACCGGGCAGAAGATGAAGTGTCTCGCTTTAACCGTTTCCACACCGCGGCTACGCTGATCCTGTTTGATTTTTCTACTCAGAATGTGCGGCCACACCCCGGCGATAAACTATTCTCGGAAGAGAGCATGAGAGAGCTGGCCAGAGTCTGCCTGCGCAGCGTGCGGGAAGTCGATATCGCCGGACGTTGGAGTGCTGAACAAATTATTATCCTGTGCCCGCAAACGCCCATTGCAGCATCGAAAATTCTGGCAGAGCGATTAAAGGATGCCATTGAAACGCATCCCCGGGATGACATTCGTTTATTACCATTCTCGATAGGACTAGCCGCTTTGCAGGAAGGTGAAACCTTTGCCGATTGGTATGAAAGAGCCAGTCAGGCATTATACCTGGCGCGTCGTCATCATAGTGGTAAGGTGATGATAGCGGAAACCTGAGAGGCTTCAGTTTAGTATCAAAAAGGGCAGCGTGCAGCTGCCCTTTTAGCCCCAAACAACATGCTTCAATAGGTGGTTTGATCAATAGTGTAATTTCGCATTTATTGTTAGGGGTCAGCAAAGGAAGATGTTTATAGATTTTTGTCGGAGTCGCCGACGTCGACCAGAGGGGGTTGTGCGACCCCCTCTGGACTCCCCGCAGCCCTTATCAGTGAAAGGCGTCATCGTCTCTGGCAGAACAAACTAGACCGTCAATGACGGCACATCCCTGTGCCGCATCGACTGAATCCTCATCCATGATGATTCTTCTACTTTGTTATGTCTGCCAGTGACGATGACAACACTGAAATAGGGCCAAAAATATAGTTCTTTCTTCGCATTAAATAGCATTAACTGTTTAGGAGGGAGGGCAGAACAGCCCCTTGGGAAAGAGGCATTTTCTGTATTGGACTATACCAGTGGTTCGTATTTCCACTGATGCATATCGTAGCTGACTTGCGCCCGGTCGTATTCCCGTTCGGAACGCCAGTTACGGTTGTTGAGTTTAACCGACACGCCGGAGTACAGTTTTTTGTTGGCAATCAGCTTAGCGGCTTCCTGATACTGTTGTTTGGCCTGTGACATCTCTACCGATTTACTCTCCATCCAGGTCAGCAGGTTCGATTCGTTTTTGAGCATTTCTTTAGCTTCGTCAACCTTGCTGAGTAAAGATTTGGGCACAACGCGGTTATTGATGTTGTCAATTTTCTGTTTGTGTCGTTCAGCATTACCGCGGATCTGACGCAGCAGCTCCTCAAAACTGTCTTTACGGGCCTGGAGCTGATTAAAGCCCATGCTGAAATCAATACGCAAAGTACTGCCTGAGACTGCACCTACGGTACCCGCGATGACCGGGCCATGACTGCTGATTTCGCAGGCAAACAAGTTACCTTGTGGGTTATCCGGCTGTCCCACCACAATCTGGCCACCGGTAATGACCCGGCAATGGGCAAGCTGGCGGCCTACATTCAGGTTGCCACCACAGATAATGTCGAGCCCCTGTCCATGTTGTAGATACACGCTGCCACCGGCCTGGATAGTGCAGGTATATTCGTTGTGATTGTCTGACTGCTTACCCATTGCCCCTTCGGTGATGATGACATCGCCGTCAGCCTGGATATGAGCAGACTCGGCAAAGCCATTCACGGTGACATCCCCTTTGGCTTTGACAATCATATTTTCAGTCACGTCACCATTAACCAGCACAGAACCCTCATAGGTAATATGGCCGGTACCCACGTTAACACCCTGGCAAATAAAGGTATCGTCAACCTGCATCACCAGGTTGTTGTATTTGGGCATGCCAGCAATAGTAGAGACCACCAGGTTTTCATCATGATCGCTAAGCGCGGTGCCACTTCCTAGATTAAGTGGTACCCAGTCACCAATTTTTGATGGTAGTACGTTGCCGTGCACATCAAAGCCATGGCGGCCTTTGCCGGGCGCTTCACGACGCAGCACTTCGGCGCCGGCTTTAACGCAGACAATTTCGCCAAGGTTACGTAAATCGACTTTTTTATCGGTTTTAGCCTGAGGCTTGAGCACGCGCTCCAGCGCGTTAGGGACCAATGGCACCTGTTTAGATGAGTGGCCGTCGCGAGGCGGTAGCCCTTTGGCGATTTCACCTTCAACATGACTACCAGGCTCTGCCTCGGCGACTCTATCAAGCAACGCGCGAATGCGTTTAATGCCTACGCCGCGACGTATACCGTTATTTTTTGCCATCATCTGGATTTGTTCAGCCCGCGGCAACTGGCCACCGTGAGGCGCTGTAAGAATGGCATAGGCGCTCATATTGTCTTCGCTAATGCGAAACTCAACTTCGGTATGGCGTCGTTCGCCAACCTGTTCAACCACCTGTTGTGAACTGTCACGGGTTTTGAACAAGTGATTCGCCTTATCACAGGCTGTTTTGATGGCGTTCTCTGACAGATAGACTTCATCAAAGCCCTGTTCACACAGCGCTTTATGGACTTCTTCTGCCGAGAGCTCCTGTTCCAATTCACCGGGGGAGATGGTTAACGTTACGTTTTCCCGGTTGGTATCGAAAGAAAATTTTACACCTTGCATTGCCATTCCTGTCTGTTAGCGCTGCGCGCACGTGAACAAGTCGTCGTTATTATTATTCTATATCTGCAATTTTGGGTATTTCTGTAGCGGTTGACCCTACACAAATACTACAAATTTTGTGCGTAATCGTATAACGCTTTCAATATCGCTTTGTGCTCGTTATTTTCTGCATGTTGCATGGCCAGTTGTTCCAGCTCCAGCAGGTAAGCATCTATGGTGATACTGGCCGGAGAATCTGGCGCTGTCAATCTAAATTGGCGGTGCTGCTGCCAACGCTGGCTTTCCTCAAACGTCAGTGTATGTGGGTAGTTTCTGGCCCGATAACGAAACAGCAGGGTTTTGAGTTTGGGGTTCTGCATGCGCTCAGCAAGTACGCTGAGCTGCTCCGGCTGAGCCTCTCGCACATCATCGCACCAGTGTTTCTCTTCGTTAGTTAAAAAGCCGCCGCTGTAGAGTGCGTGATCGGCATCAACTTCGCTATCTTCATGAGGCTCATTGTAAAGCTCAATCAGGGTATCCCGCCAGGCGTTATCTTCGGCCAGGCGTTTGTAATTTTCCAGGCACTGATCACGGTTAAGGCCCAGGCGATCGGCATTGTCTTCGGTCAGCGCTTTAGCGGTGGTAATAAACGGCGAACGGTTAATGTGGATAAGCTTAATCCCCGGGCGTTGCTGGCCTTCCTCGAAGCTCTCCTGGCGCGCATACAGCAGGCTACGCAGGGTTTCGGCATTCTCGTTTAAAATAGCTTGTGGATCCTTGCTTAAGTCTACGCAAATAATCGCGTTAGGGTTAGAGGGATGCTGCGCAACCGGCAGGATCCAGGTGCAACAGCCCTGACTGGCGGGGATCTTCGATGAAACATGTACCAATGGAGTAAGTTGCTGCAGATTTATTTGTTTAATTACCTGGGCTTTCTGGCGTAACGAGAACGCATAGTCGAACAGCTTAGGCTGTTTTTCCTTTATCAGACGCGCCAGCGCAATGGTGGCACGCACATCAGCCAGGGCGTCGTGAGCCTGACCATGATCGATACCGTTTGCTGCGGTGAGTAATTCAAGCTTAAAGCTCGGGCTGCCGTCTTCCCTTAGCGGCCACTCAATACCTTCCGGGCGGAGCGCGTAACAGGCCCGAACCAGATCAATGATATCCCAGCGACTATTGCCGTTTTGCCATTCCCGGCCATAGGGGTCGTAAAAGTTTCGATAAAACATGTAGCGACTCACTTCATCGTCGAAGCGAATGCTGTTGTAGCCCACCACGCAGGTATTGGGTTCGCTCATGGCCTGATGTACTTTGGCGGCAAAGTCTGCTTCTGTCATGCCGTCCCGCAGGGTGTGCTGTGGTGTCAGTTTGGTCACCAGTGCCGCCTGCGGATGGGGCAGGTAATCGTTGCTAATGCGACACATAATATTAATGGGTTTGCCCACCTCATTGAGATCCTGATCGGTGCGGATGGCAGCAAACTGACTCGGCTGGTCTTTTTGCGGGCTGACTCCCCAGGTTTCGTAATCGTGCCAGAGAAAAGTTGCAGAACTGGTAGTACTCATGGTTTAGGTCGTTTAATCCGTAACGCTTTTGCTTTTATAGCGACATCCTAACATGGTTAACCGGGGGAGAAGCCAGAAAATCAGTGTTCGGGAGGAAGTCCCGCTCTTGCAGGGTGAATGACTCTGGTACCTGCAGGCAATAGGCAGTAGAGTAAATTACACAACGATAATAAATATTGGGAACCACTAATGTTGAAAAATGTATCTGTCAAACCTCTTCTCGCTGCTTCTTTGTGCGCACTGGGTTTATCCTTTCAGGCTATGGCGGCTGACGTTGCCATTGTTATCCACGGCGGTGCCGGCACAATACTGAAAAAAAACATGACTCCCGAGCGCGAGAAAGCCTATGTTGAGAAGCTTACCGAAGCAGTTAAGAAAGGTTACGCGTTACTGCAGTCCGGTGTAGATGGTGAAACTGCAGTGGTAGAAACCATTCAGGTGCTGGAGCAATCGCCACTGTTTAACGCCGGTATTGGCGCGGTGTACACATTTGACGGCGAACATGAGCTGGATGCCTCTATGATGCACGGTGGCACATTAAACGCAGGCGCGGTAGCGGGCGTTAAAACTATCGCCAGCCCGATTGCCGCCGCACAAGCGGTGATGGAGCACTCTCCCCATGTTATGTTAAGTGGTGAAGGCGCCGAAGAATTTGCCTTGTCGCGCGGTATGGAGCCGGTTGATAACCATATTTTCGATACCGACCGTCGCTACAAAGCGCTGGAAAAAGCCCGCGAACGGATTTTAAAGGCAGGCATTGCTTACGGTGGCCAGCGGGGCAACGAGCGCTTCGGTACGGTTGGCGCTGTCGTTATCGATAAGCAGGGCAACCTGGTGGCTGGCACGTCCACCGGCGGCATGACAGCCAAGCGTTATGGCCGCATTGGTGACTCGCCGGTCATTGGTGCCGGTACCTGGGCCGATAATAGCAGCTGTGCGGTATCAGCTACCGGTCACGGTGAGTATTTTATTCGCTACCATGTTGCTGCAGATATTTGCTCACGGATGAAGTATACCGGCGTCAGCCTTGATGAGGCGGCCAATACAGTAATTAACGATGTGCTGGTCGAAGCCGGCGGCGATGGCGGTATTATCGCCATTGACCACGATGGCAACATTGCCGCGGTGTTTAATTCTGCCGGTATGTACCGGGCGCAAATCGATACTGACGGCAAAGTGAAAGTTGGCATCTATAAAGAATGGGTTGAGTAAAACTGATACCGGACATTGATACCTGTTAATGTCCGGAATGCTTTAAAAGGTGATGTAAATAGGGTTTCTGCGTTCAGACAGCCTGCTAAAATTACCTTTCCTCCTCCTAAATTACCCCCTTATTACGACCAAAGTAGTGTTAAGAAAAAGTTAACATTCCATCGCATTCTGAACTAGGCTTATTACAGGGCAAGACGCCCCAGAGGCTGTCTTAATAGCCGGGCAACAATGCCCCGTTATATAGCTGTAGTATGCGCTATCACCCTCTTGATAATAACAATCATGCCACAGCAGAGCGTAAGGTTTAATCGTGGCAAAGGAGGATCTATGGAATCGTTACTGGTAGGTAAATACATGAGTCAGCATCCGGTTAAGCTCACTGAGTCAATGCCGGTGGCTGAAGCGGTAGAAAAGCTACTGCAAAACAACCAGTCCGGTGGACCTGTGCTGGATAGTGCAGGGCAGTTGTGTGGCTTTTTATCCGAACAGGACTGCATCAAAGCCATGGTGGAATCGACCTATTACCGTGAGCAGGTGTGTCGCGTGGGTGAAATCATGAAAACGCCAGTACTCACGGTGCGTGAAGATATGTCGATTCTGGAAGTGGCAGAAAAGCTGCTGGTTGAAAAACCTAAGGTGTATCCGGTGGTCAACAGCGATAACAAGCTGGTCGGCTGCATTACCCGCAGTCAGATCCTGTTTGCTATCGATAAACACTTACACGCGGAATACCCCAAAACCGCCTGATAAGGCCGATAACGCCTGATTTATACAGTGATGCTGGCATAATAAAAGACCAGCAGGCTGGCATTCGGGATATTGAGACTGGAAAAATGGTTGCGGTTCTTCTAGGATCGCTGCGTTTTTAGTTTCCGGATGTTATCTGCTTTTATGTCAAAGCCTTCGCCCATCGGTGCGTTACTCAGTCAATTGCCGCAATGTCTTATTAAAGACAGGTTTCCTATACGCCGCCAGTTACATAAACTGGGTAAGGCCGATCTAACTAATGAGAGCAATCAGCAGCAATTGGCAAAAGTCATCGAGCGTATTAATGCTTCGGTGGAAAAGTGCTCGGCGCGCCAGGCGTCTATTCCGGATATTGCTTATCCGCCGCTGCCGGTCAGTGACAGAAAGGATGACATCAAACAGGCCATTGCCGACAATCAGGTAGTCATTATCGCCGGTGAGACCGGCTCCGGTAAAACCACCCAGATCCCTAAAATCTGCCTGGAACTTGGCCGGGGCGTGGCCGGTACCATTGCCCACACCCAGCCACGGCGACTGGCCGCCCGCAGCGTGGCCAACCGCATTGCCGATGAACTCAACACCACTATTGGTGATCTAGTCGGTTTTAAAATTCGCTTTTCTGATCAGGTCAGCGACAACAGTCTGGTAAAACTGATGACCGACGGTATGCTGCTGGCAGAAATGCAGCAGGACCGTTTTCTGAATCAGTACGATACCATCATTATCGATGAGGCCCACGAGCGCAGCCTGAATATCGATTTTCTGATTGGTTACCTTAAGCAGCTGCTGGCAAAACGCCCGGAACTGAAGGTCATTATTACCTCGGCAACTATCGATCCCGAGCGTTTCTCGCGCTATTTCAACGATGCGCCAATTATCGAAGTGAGCGGCAGAACCTTTCCGGTAGAAGTTCGCTATCACGACCCGGAAGACGCCGAGGACGATGCCGATCAGGTGGAGCGGATCATCCACGCGGTAGACGAGTTGATGCGCGAACCACCGGGTGACATTCTGGTGTTTTTAAGCGGTGAGCGTGAAATTCGCGATACCCAGGATGCATTGAGTCGCCGTCAGTATCGGCATACTGAAATCATTCCGCTGTATGCAAGATTGTCGGCTTCTGAGCAACAGCGGATCTTTCAGTCGCACAGCGGTCGACGCATCGTATTGTCGACCAACGTTGCGGAAACCTCACTAACCGTCCCCGGCATTAAGTATGTTATCGACCCGGGTACGGCACGTATTTCCCGCTACAGCGCGCGCAGTAAAGTACAGCGCCTGCCTATTGAGCCGATATCCCAGGCCTCAGCCAATCAGCGTGCCGGTCGATGCGGCCGGGTCTCAGAAGGTATCTGTATTCGTCTTTACTCTGAACAGGATTATGACAGCCGGCCGGCATTTACAGACCCTGAAATTCTGCGTACTAATCTGGCCTCGGTTATTCTGCAAATGGCCAGCCTGGGCTTAGGTGACATTAACCAGTTTGATTTTGTGCAGCCGCCGGACAGTCGTCAGATTAACGATGGGTTTCGTTTACTGGAAGAAATTGAAGCCATTTCCCGTAAAAAAGGTCGGGTTACGTTAACCAAACTGGGCCGGCAGATATCCCGCTTACCGGTGGACCCGCGTTATGCCCGAATGGTGGTGGCAGCAGGTGAGTTTAACGCGCTGATGGAAGTAATGGTGATTGCGGCCGGGTTATCCATTCAGGATCCCCGTGAGCGTCCGCAGGATAAACGGGCACAGGCCGATGAGGCGCACAGTGAATTTGCCGATAAAGACTCTGATTTTATTGCCCTGTGGAATTTATGGTTGGCCTTTAGGGAGCAACAAAAAGCGCTATCGAACAGCCAGTTGCGTAAATGGTGCCATGGCCATTTTATCAACTACCTGCGCATGCGCGAGTGGCAGGACATCGTTAGCCAGTTACGTAAGTCTGTGGCAGAAATCGATTTACGCATTACCAGTCAGGCTGCTGATTACCAGGCCATCCATCAGGCTTTGTGTAGCGGTTTGTTATCCCATGTGGGCATGAAAGATAAAGACCGCGAATACCTGGGTGCGCGCAACACCAAATTTATGATCTTTCCCGGCTCAGGACTGGCCAAAGCCAATCCCAAATGGATTGTGGCAGCCGAGCTGGTAGAAACCTCCAAACTATTTGGCCGCATGGTAGCCAAAATTGAACCGCAATGGCTGGAATCGCTGGGCGAGCACCTGGTTAAACGCAACTACGCTGAACCGCACTGGTCGAAAAAACGCGGCGCAGTGACGGCCAGTGAGCGGGTAACCTTATTCGGCCTGCCAGTCGTGGCGCAGCGATATGTGACTTACAGCCAGATAGATCCGGCCACCTGTCATCAGCTCTTTATCCGTGAGGCGCTGGTTAATGGCGAAACCAAGCTGCGGTATGCCTTTTTAGAAGATAATCAGGCGTTGCTTGAACTGGCCGATGGCTGGGAGCAGAAAACCCGGCGTCGGGATCTTATGGTCGACGAACAAATCCTGGTGGACTTTTACGCCGATAAACTGCCCCTTGAAGTGAATAACGACGCCGCCTTTAAAAAGTGGTTAAAAGGGCAGTCCTCTACCGACTTTTTGCGCCTGACCGAGCAGGATGTGTTTCGTGAGCAACCCGGCACATCGGCGGCTAATGCGTTTCCAGACGTTTGGCAGCAGGGCAATATCACCCTGCCGCTGAGCTATCATTTTGAGCCTAACGCCGACGACGATGGCGTGACGGTAAGCATCCCTTTACCCTTGCTTAATCAGGTGGTGGAAGACGGCTTTGACTGGCAGGTTCCGGGCCTGCGCGAAGAGCGGGTAGTCCAATTAATAAAAAGTCTGCCCAAACGCCTGCGGCGTAACTTTGTGCCCGCGCCGAATTACGCGCAGGCGGCACTGGCAGATATGCGCATGCAGGAAGAAAAGTCCGGCAAGCCGATTAAGCTTCTCGATGCACTGACCACTAAGTTACTGAGAATGACCGGGGTGAGGGTAGCGCCAGAGGACTGGCACCCTGAGCAACTGGACAAACACGTGATAATGCATTTTGCTGTGGTGGATGCTGAGAACAACGTACTTGGCCGCGGCGATGATTTGCAAGCCTTAAAGGACCGCCTGCAGGGGCGGGTAAAAGAGACCTTTGAGCAGGCTGCCACACCGGAACTTGAGCGAAAGGATATCACCACCTGGGATTTCGATACACTGCCAGCCAGCTTTACCCAGAAGCACGGCGGTTTTGAGGTACAGGCTTATCCCGCGCTGGTTAATCATAATGGGCGGGTAGACATTGAACTGATTGCCGAGCAGGACAAGGCTACTGTATTGCATCAACAGGGGCTTAATCGTTTACTGATGCTGGGTATGCCGTCGCCGGTGAACTACCTCGAGCAGAAGCTGCCAAATAAAGCTAAACTGGGGCTTTATTTTAACCCCTTTGGTCAGATTAAAGCGCTTATTGACGATTGCATTCTGGCTGGCATCGACGCGCTCAGCCATGAATTTCAGGCTAAGCACGAGCTGGTCATTCGTGATAAAGAAAGCTTCGACCGGTGCCTGGAGCATGTGCGCGCCAACATCAATGAGTCGGTGCTGGCCATTGCCCAGCAGGTAGAAACCGGTCTTACACTGGCCCATCAGTGTCAGAAGAAAATGAAAGGGAAGGTGTCACTGGATATGGTGGCTGGCCTTAACCATGTCAAACAACATCTGGGGACGCTGGTGTATCCGGGCTTTGTGGCGGAGGTGGGCTTTGCCCGACTGGCCGATTGGAACCGCTATATTAAGGCATTGGCGCGCAGGCTGGAAAAACTGCCGGTCGATCCGAATCGTGACCGCTTACAACAAATTACGCTGGATAAAGTCGAACAGGCCTATGCGGCAGTACTCAACAAATACCATGCCGATAAAGTACCTGCCGAACTGGCAGAAGTGCGTTGGATGATTGAGGAGCTTCGGGTATCTCTGTTTGCTCAGCAACTGGGGACGGCTTATCCAATCTCAGCTAAACGGGTGTTAAGCGTCCTTGAGGCTTATTAGCCCCTGGACTTAAAACCAACAAATAACGTTATTTTAAACTTAACCCTCGGAGCTGGTCTGAAATTACATTGACAACTCACGAATGTCACCCTATAAACTTGTTAGTAGCAGGGCAGTATTGCCTTTCCATTTGCAGTTGAGGTGAGAGGAGAAGTAAGTAAATGTTAGGATACGATGATAAACGCAACTTTTTCAGGATGATGGTTAACTCTCCGTGTCAGTTACAAATAATCGATGATGAGTCGAGCCGGACGCTCCAGGCGGTGTGCAAGGATATCAGTGCAACCGGTATGTCGTTGGAAGTTGATGAGCCATCAATTGAAGTCGGCACCCAGGTGAGCGTTAGCATCGATTCAACCAGTTCGCAGATACCGTCGTTATCAGCAGTGGCTAAAGTGGTGCGTTGCGTACCAGAGTCTGATAGCAGTTGTATTGTGGGTGTTGAAATTTCTGAGATGAAATAAGATACGGTGATCTGGTTAAGCGCTACCTTTGGCGGGCAGCGCTGGATTCGTACGTTTCTTTTATTACTTACCTGCTATAAAACCACACAAACTAACCCTTTCAGATAATAGCCTTCCGGATAATTCAGACCCACCGGATGATCAGGCGCCTGCGACAAATGCTCAAGAATTTGCACCCGCCTGCCAGCATCCAGCGCCGCATCTGCGACAATTTTCTGAAACAGCGACTGCTCCATCAAACCCGAACAGCTGAACGTCAGCAAAATACCGCCGGGTTTAACCGCGTGAATGCCGTACATGTTGATATCTTTGTAGCCGCGGCAGGCCCGCTTAAGTGACGCTTTGCTGTCGACAAACTTGGGTGGGTCGAGGATCACCATATCGAATTGCTGTTGCTGGCTATGGTAATTGCGCAACACCTCAAAGACATCGCCTTTTACCTGGCTACACTGCTCGGGGGGAAAACCGTTTAGCTCGATATGGCGGCTGGCCATATCCAGTGCCGGTTGTGAGACGTCAACGTTAGTCACGTGGGAAGCACCGCCATTCAGGGCGTAACAGGCAAAGGTGCCGGTATAACTAAAACAATTCAGCACGCTGGCCTGCTCCGCGTAGCGGCTGGCGGCTAAACGGTTTTCGCGCTGGTCGAGATAAAAGCCGGTTTTATGACCGGTATGCGGGTTAACCAGAATTTTTACGCCGTGTTCAACGATTTCTACTTCTTCAGGGATGTCGCCATGCAGGGGCTGGATCAGCGGCTCGAGTCCTTCTTTCGTTCTGACATCCACATCACTGCGCTCCATAATAGCCACGTCAGGCAGTAACTTTTGTAGCGCCCAGACAATCTTACTGCGATGTTTATCGGCACCAGCACTAAGCAATTGCAGCACTGCCAGGTTGTTATACAAATCTATAGTTACGCCCGGTAACCCATCGGACTCGGCAGCAATCAGCCGACAGGCATTGGTATTTGCCTGCTGCATCAGGCGCTGGCGGAGCTGCCAGGCCTGTTCGATACGGCGCAGAAAAAACGCGTTATCGATGACTTCCTGCTGATTGAATGTCCAGATACGCACGCGTATTTGTGAAGATGGAGAATAAGCACCACGGCCTAACCATGAGCCGTCAGCGGCCACTACGTCCACCGTATCACCACTGCGGCAGCGACCTTTTACAGTTGCCACTGCACCATCGAATACCCAGGGGTGATGACGTTTAAGCGATTTCTCGCGACCTTCTTGTAATATAACGGTAGCAGGCATACTCTGACATTCTTCTTAAGTTCGACCGGCGCGCAGTATACTGGTTATTGCCGTTCACTGCACGGCCCGGTTTATTTGCCACAGGACTGGCTATGTCTGCTTCTGCCGTTGTTATCACCAATCATTTGCATGAAATGGATTTTCAAACCATTCATGAGTTTATCCGTAACAGTTACTGGGCGAGAAACATCCCCGTGTCTACTTTACAAAAAGCACTGCAAAATTCGCTGTGTTTTGCGGCGCTTGATGCGCAGCAAAATACTATCGGGTTTGCCCGAATGGTCACCGACAAAGCCACTTTTGGTTATCTGTCTGATGTGTTTGTGTTGCCTGAATGGCGCGGTCGCGGCGTAAGCCGTGAAATACTCGAAGCGGTAGTTGCCCATCCTGATTTACAAGGGCTCAGACGCTTTATGCTGGCCACCAAAGACGCCCATGGTTTATACACAAAATACGGTTTTTCACCGGTGGAAGACGCCAGTCCGTTAATGCAAATCTGGCAGCCGGATATTTATCAACAATGAGTGTTTTCATGCAATTTATTCAACATACCGAAGGTAACATGGAGTCGGGTTTGTCACTGCAAACCATCGAGTTACCTGTTCCTACAACGACTCAGGTGCTGGTTAAAGTCGCCGCGTTTGCGGTTAATCGCGCCGATTTACTCCAACGCGCAGGGCATTATCCGCCGCCCAAAGGCGAGAGCCCGATTTTAGGGCTGGAAGTAAGTGGGGTTATTGAGTCGGTTGGCGAGGCGGTGACCGACTGGCAGCCCGGGCAGCGGGTCTGTGCCATTGTTTCAGGTGGCGGTTACGCCGAGTATGTGGCTATTGAGGCCAGTCACCTGATGGCCGTTCCAGAAGCGCTATCCGATGCCGAAGCGGCCGGTTTAAGCGAAGTGTTCTTAACCGCTTACCAGGCCCTGCGCTGGGTTGGACAGTTGGACAATGGCCAGAAAGCCCTGATACATGCGGGCGCCAGCGGGGTAGGTCTTGCTGCTCTGCAACTGTGCAAGTTATGGGGCATCAGCACCGCGACCACCGCCTCATCCGCACAAAAACTGGCCGTTTGTGAAGCGGCCGGGGCCGAATTGCTGGTGAACTATAAGCAGCAGGATTTTGTGGCTGAGCTCAAATCGCACTGGCCTGAGGGGGTTAATATGGTGCTGGACATGGTGGCTGGCGATTACCTGAACCGTAATCTTAAAGTGCTCGCCACCGACGGCTCGGTAGTGTACTTGGCCATGATGGCCGGACGCTTTGCCGACAAACTTGATATGGCGCTGTTACTGGGTAAACGAGCCAGTGTGCGCGGCACCACACTGCGTAATCGCGACAATGACTATAAAGCCCGGCTGGTAGAGGCCTTTCGCCAGGATTGTTTACCCGCGTTTAGCAATGGTGAATTAAAAGTACCGGTTGATACGGTCTATACAGTGAATGAAGTCGAACAAGCCCATCAGCAGGTGCTGAACAACAATACCAGCGGTAAGGTTGTCATCAGCTGGTAATTTAGCGCTGGCCCTGGTTAGTCAGGGCGTCGCTACTTCGAATTTAATGTAAATTTTCAGGAGACGTTATGAGTGAACAATATGTCCCGCCTAAGGTCTGGGTAAATGACACTGCCGGTGGCAATAAGTGGGCGAACATCAACAGCCCGGAATCCGGTGCCCGTTTTGAGCGAGAACTGCCGGTAGGCGAGCATCCACTGCAGCTTTATTCGCTGGGTACGCCAAATGGTCAGAAGGTCACCATTATGCTGGAAGAGTTGCTTGCCGCAGGTGTTTCAGCCGCAGAGTATGATGCGTTCCTGATTAACATCGGTGACTCCGACCAGTTCTCATCGGGGTTTGTGGCGGTGAATCCGAATTCTAAAATCCCGGCGCTAGTTGATAAATCAGGCGATCAAGACGTGAACGTGTTCGAATCAGCGTCTATTTTGGTTTATCTTGCGGAGAAGTTTGGTCAGTTTCTGCCCGCAAAAGGTTTCGCCAGAACCCAAACCCTTAACTGGTTGTTCTGGGCACAGGGCTCCGCACCGTTTTTAGGTGGCGGTTTTGGCCATTTTTATGCTTATGCCGATGAGAAACAGGAATACCCGATTAATCGTTTTGCCATGGAAGCGAAACGCCAGTTGGATGTGCTGGATAAGCATCTGGCGCAGAATACCTATATGGCGGGCGATGAATACACTATAGCTGATATGGCTATCTGGCCATGGTATGGCTGTTTGGCCCTGGGCAATCTGTATAACGCCGCCGAGTTTCTGCAGGTCCATACTTATACTCATGTAAGGCGCTGGGCGGGACAGGTTCAGTCTCGGGAGGCCGTGCAGCGAGGCCGGATAGTAAATCGCACCTTTGGCGAGGAGTGGGAACAACTTCGGGAGCGCCATGAGGCTGCAGATATTGATAAAGTGCTGGCTAATAAGCCTGCTTAAGATGCCTGGTAGTAAGAATTATTTCATTAAATAGTTCTTTCAGATATAGGTTTTTGCTTACTTTATAGTGTTAGTGCATAAGGCTGTTTATAGATGGTTGCCGGAGTCGCCGGCAGCGACCAAAGGGTGTTGTGCGACCCGGTGACCGGGAACCACTCTAGACTCCCCGCAGCCCTTATCAGTGAAAAGCGTCATCGTCACTGACAGAACAAACTGGACCGTCAATGACGGCACATCCCTGTGCCGCATCGACTGAATCCTCATCCATGATGATTCTTCCAGTTTGTTATGTCTGCCAGTGACAATGACAACACTGAATAAGGGCACAAGTTCTTCTTTCTTAGACTTAAATACCAGGATGACCAAAAGTCACGTTTTCTGAATGCCGTGCCAATTGATTAGGGGTTATAACCGGTATCTTCTTTGGTCGGTGATTCGGCAGCGTTACGGGCTAAATCATCGCAGCGTTCATTTTCCGGGTGGCCACTGTGACCTTTTACCCAGTGCCAGTTTACTTCATGTTGCTGGATCACCTCGTCGAGGGCCTGCCACAGATCGGCATTTTTTACCGGCTTCTTGTCTTTGGTACGCCAGCCATTGCGCCGCCAGTTGTGGATCCACTGATTGATACCGTTCTTTACGTACTGACTATCGGTGGTGAGTTCCACCTGGCAGGGTTTAGTCAGTAATTTGAGCGCCTCAATGGTGGCCAGCAGTTCCATACGGTTGTTGGTGGTTAGCGTAAAGCCTTCGCTAATTTCTTTACGGTGCTTGCCATAAATTAAGATTGCACCATAGCCACCAGGGCCGGGATTGCCTAAACAAGAGCCGTCGGTATAAATATGCACAGATTGTTGGGCCACGGATTCTCCTTTTTTTAACCTCAAGCGTGGTCACTTGGCAGTGGCTTGGTATACTACCGCAATCAGCAATAAGATAAGAGTGGTTTATGCGTCAAATAGTACTGGATACGGAAACAACGGGTATTAATCCAAAAGAAGGCCACCGGATCATCGAAATAGGGTGTGTGGAAGTGATCAATCGCCGTCTTACCGGCAATCATTTTCATGTTTATATTAATCCCAAGCGCGAAATTGAACAGGAAGCCATTGAGGTTCACGGTATTACCAACGAATTTCTGGCTGATAAGCCGGTATTTGCCGATGTAGCCGGTGAGTTTATAGAGTTTATTCGTGGTGGTCAGTTAGTTATTCATAACGCGCCCTTCGACGTGGGCTTTATGGATCACGAATTTGCCATGCATGGCCCCACCGCGAGCGTAAAAACCAAAGAAATTTGCGGTGTGCTGGATACCCTGGTACTGGCCCGTGATATGCACCCCGGACAAAAGAATAACCTGGATGCGCTGTGTAAGCGTTATGGTATCGACAACAGCCATCGTGAACTGCACGGCGCATTACTGGATGCCGAGATCCTGGCCGACGTGTACCTGATGATGACCGGTGGACAGACCGATCTGAATCTTAGCGGTAACAATCAGGCCAATTCAGGCGGTGCTGAGGTGATCCGCCGAATTCCCCGTAATGGAAAAAAATTAAAGGTTATTCAAGCTACTGCCGATGAATTAACACAGCATGAGGCGCGTCTGGACCTGGTACAAAATCCAATCTGGCGCCAGTAAACCGGTGAATTTTGCCAACACAGGGCTAATTGGGTGAGCAGAGCATTACTGACAATCTTGAGTGTAGCACTGGCCTTTACGGTAAGTGCTCAGGAGCCTGCTGAGCAGGGGGCTGAGCCAGCGCCGGAGGCTACCGCTCGGCAAGCGGAGAGTGAATCACCCATTGCGCTGATTGGTAACGATTATGAAAATGGGATTAAGCTGCTGCAAAACCGTTTTCGTATCGATCACAATGTTAAGGAAGTCACCATGGTGTTCTTCCGGGAGTACGGCTCTGCGCCCGTGGTGCTGGTGCGCCCGGATGGCTCCAAGATATTCCAGTCGCAGGTAGAAGGCGAGGACATCTTCTGGTTCGATTCTGATACCTACGACATGATCAGCATTAAAAATCCGGTGCCCGGCCCGTGGCAGGCGGTAGGGCAAATTATCGAAGGTAGCCGCGTAATGGTGCTCTCTGACATTGCTTTGCATGCAGAGCCCTTACCTCCCATTTTATTTTCCGGTGAAATTCTCAAACAAACAGCCTACCTGACCAACGGTGATAAACCCATCGATTACAGCCAGTTTCGTGATGTGGTTGAACTGACCATTGATCTGGTGAGCACGAATAATCCTAATTACGATAATTTCGGTGCTGACGACCAGCAAATCGCGACGTTTGAAGATAACGGCCGCGGCATGGATGAAGCGCCGCTGGACGGCGTGTTTACCGGGCAATTTAATCTGAATGTACCGGCGGGTGAGTGGCAACCGGTTTTTCGCGTTACCACGCCTATGTTTACCCGTGAACAGGTCGATCCGCCACTCAGGCTTTATCCTAACCCGGTTAAAATAGACGTTGAACTCGACGGCGGCGGAAACGATTATCACAAATTGCTGATCGATGTAGACCGTGACCTGGTGGACATCAACACGTTACTGGTAGACGGTAAAGTACGCTATCCCAACGCCGACGTGCGCAACTTTTCACTCACAGAGTTGGGAGGTGATGTTCGCGAATACCTTATCATTGCCTATGATTACGGTATTTTCAGAGTAAAAATGACCGCTTATGGTAAAACTGTTAATGGCCGTGACTTTATTCTGGATGTGCCGGAGTTCACCTTTTTAGTGGCGGAACCTGAATTACCAGAGCCTGAGGTTACTGAATCGGCTGCCGACAACAACGTGGATGAAGTGATACCTGAGCAGCCGGTTATCAGTGACGAAGAAGAAGGTATGGACGACGACACCCTGATGATGTGGCTGATCATTGTTAACGGCAGTATTGTTGGCGTTGGACTGCTCGGTGCTATTGTGGTTATCGTCCTGAGGCGCGGTAAAGGCAAGGGAAGTGTGCAGCCAGCTAAAGCAAAGGCTGATGCGAAAGCCGCAGCTAAACCAGCCGAGGCGGCCAGGCCGGGATTCTTAGGCGGTCTGCTGGGTAAGTTCAAAAAGCCTAAAGATTAACCTGCAAGCGCCGGTTTTGCTGGCTTTTCGGCCAACGTGGCGAATTATCAGGCAAACGATTCAAAGAATGACATTTTCGTGAAAAAAACCGTTGACTCCTTTCGGGGTAATACGTATCATCTGCGCCGCAGTGAGGGACAGGGTTAAGCACTTACCCAAGTAACTTGCTGAAATGATTGAAAATGTGGAGCGGTAGTTCAGTTGGTTAGAATACCGGCCTGTCACGCCGGGGGTCGCGGGTTCGAGTCCCGTCCGCTCCGCCACTTTTCAGTTGTGACTAAAGGCTTTATGGAGCGGTAGTTCAGTTGGTTAGAATACCGGCCTGTCACGCCGGGGGTCGCGGGTTCGAGTCCCGTCCGCTCCGCCATTAGCCTGATTCAAAAAAGCGTATACCACTACGCATACCGTTGGAGCGGTAGTTCAGTTGGTTAGAATACCGGCCTGTCACGCCGGGGGTCGCGGGTTCGAGTCCCGTCCGCTCCGCCATTTCTCTATCGAGAATTAAATAATCCTTTTCCTGACATTTTAAGCTTATTACAAAGCAGTTTATTCTTTCCTACGCAAACCTCGCTGTCTCAGCTATATCTTATCTTCGCTAATTTAACCGTGCTGTGCCCTGACTGGTTCTATACCTTGTCTGTCCTATCGAGTACACTTGCAAACCTATGATAATAAATATTATCGCTGCATTTAGTTAAGAGGACAGCATGGCAGAAAAAGCGGTATTGGTTTGCCGGGACGTCACCAAAACCTATCATGACGGTAACGAAAAAGTATCGGTACTCAGTGAGGTATCATTTACCCTCGCGCGGGGCGAAAAAGTGGCGATTTTAGGTAGCTCAGGGTCCGGTAAAAGTACCTTATTGCATATTCTTGGCGGTCTCGACCTGCCCACCTCAGGGGAAGTGACCATTAATGGCCGCTCACTGGCGGGTCTTAACGCCAATCAGCTGGCCGCACTGCGTAATAATGAACTCGGCTTTATCTATCAGTTTCATCACTTGCTGGCTGAGTTCAGTGCTCTGGAAAATGTTGCGATGCCATTACTCATTGCCGGCACAGGTAAAGCCGAGGCAGAAAAACAGGCGGCGGCGCTACTGGAAAAAGTGGGCTTAAGCCACCGTTTAAGCCATCAGCCGGCAGCGCTCTCGGGTGGCGAACGTCAGCGGGTTGCTATCGCCAGGGCGCTCGTGAATAACCCGTCTATAGTATTGGCTGACGAACCTACGGGGAACCTCGATAAGAAAACCGGCGATCAGATATATCAGTTACTGTGTGAACTCAGTGAGCAAATGGGTACCAGCTTTATTGTGGTAACTCATGATATTGCCCTGGCCAATGCTATGGACCGAGTATTGCAACTCACTGATGGTTCACTGGTAGTCCAGCGGAGTGAGTCGTGAATCTCAGCTTACAACTGGCGCGCCGCTTTCGTCGCGGTAAAAGCAGTAACCGCTACATTTCCTTTGTATCGTTATCATCGACGCTGGGGATCGGCTTAGGCTGTTTTGTACTGATTATTCTGCTGAGTGTTATGAATGGCTTTGAACGTGAGTTACGCGAACGTTTGCTGGCCATTATTCCTCATGCCGAACTCTTCTCGATTAACCAGCAGGGCATTGTTGACTGGCGTGAATACCAGCAGGTACTGGGCGAAGATCCTCGCATCAGAAAAGTGGAGCCTTACACTAAAATTACCGGCATGATCCAACAGGGCAGTGCACTGAAAGCGGTTGAACTAACCGGTATACAAATAAACGCGGCGATTCCGACGCGCTGGCAAAACGAAATCAGCGATGCCGACTGGCAGCTACTTCGTGAAGGTCCCAATCAGGTTCTGTTGGGTAAAGGGATCCTGAATAAACTGGGGCTCGCCCCCGGTGATAAAATCAGTGTGGTTATTCCCTCTGTAACGGAAGATTTAACCTTTGCAGCCCCAAAAAATCTGTATCTCACTGTGGCAGGCAGTATTCAGGTGGGTGGCGAGCTGGATAACCTGATTGGCATTATGCATCTCGAAACGGCATCTGAGCAGGCGGGCATTAAATCCGGCGCGCAGGGGCTGCGTTTTCAGTTTTACGATCCTTTCGCCGCCTATTCGATTATCCGCGAGGTTGGCTACGGATTTCCTCAAGCGGTATATATGTCTGACTGGACCCGAACTCAGGGGCACCTGTATGACGACATCCGCCTGGTAAGAGTGGTGGTGTACATTGCCTTATCGCTGGTTATTGCAGTAGCCTGCTTTAACATTGTTTCGTCGCTGGTGATGGCGGTAAAAGAAAAACAGGCGTCTATCGCTATTTTAAAAACCATGGGCGCAACAGATAGTCAAATCCGTAATACCTTTGTTTTTCAGGGGTTGTTAAATGGCTTTATCGGGGTCTTCTGGGGCACGTTACTGGCGGTGATCACGGCGCCGAATTTGTCATTGATTGTGGCTAAGCTGGAAGACCTGCTGGGAATAAAAGTGCTGTCGGGCGATATTTATTTTATCGACTTTTTACCCTCGCAGTTGCAGGCAAATGATGTATTGCTAACTGTTTTAGTTGCTATCGTTCTGTCGGTACTGGCAACGCTTTACCCGGCACAAAAGGCCGCTGCAATACAGCCCGCCAGAGCGTTACATTAAAGAGCGTTTTAATCTGCGGCTAGTTGGAGTATGTGAACGTTGGATATGGGATTATTCGTTTTAATGGTGTTTATACTGCCGGCGTGGGTGGCATATCAACTGGCTAAATATGAAGGCATGGCGGTGACAATCTTATGCCTCGCGTTGCCTTTTGCAATTATTCACCTGGTGGCGATGAATGCCGATTTGTTAACATCTGACCAGACACCGCCAGTGAGCACTGGTGCACCGATGGGATCCGTGGTTTATATTTTGTACGGCATTCCCTCTGCAATACTGAATTTAAGTATCCGGCTGTTGGTAAGAAAACACAACAAACGGTGACTGCATGTCACCCTGGTAAGGTCAGGAAAACTGGCGTACCGAGGGAGTAAGACTTTAAAGGGGTCCCGGATAACGCCTTTGGCGTTTCCGGGACAAAGAAAGTGCTTAGGTAATCGGCGTAGTCCAACTGTTAAGGGGGGCCCGGATAACGCCTTTGCGTTTCCGGGATAAAGAAAGTGCTTAAGCACTTTCTTTATTTTTATCAAAGTGTTCGAAGTCTACGTCTTCCTGTTGATGGCCGGCGTCCGGATCGTTAAACACGGCTTCATCCAGATCACCTTCCGATTTTGCGATAATGGTTGCTACGGTACAGTCGCCGGTAATGTTTACCGCGGTGCGGGTCATATCCAGTAAGCGGTCTACACCGATGATAAGCGCAATCCCTTCAACCGGTAGGTTCACCTGTTGTAAAACCATGGCCAGCATGATCAGGCCAACCCCGGGCACGCCAGCGGTTCCCACTGATGCCAGCGTAGCGGTTAAGACCACCATCACATAGTCACCCAAAGACAGGTCTACACCATAAACCTGAGCAATAAACACCGTGGCAACACCCTGCATAATAGCGGTGCCATCCATGTTGATAGTGGCGCCCAGAGGCAGGGTGAATGAGGATACAGATTTACCAATGCCCAGTTTATTGCGCGCGGTTTCCATGGTTACCGGGAGCGTGGCACTACTGCTTGAGGTACTGAATGCAAAGAGGGCCGCATCGCGCATCTTTTGTAGCAGGATTAACGGGTTCATACCGCTGAAAACTTTGAGTAATACCGGGTAGGTCACCAGTGCATGAATAACCAGCACAGCCAGTACCAGGAAGAAATACCACAACAATCCGCCGATGGTTTCCAGGCCGATAGTGGCAAACAGTTTAGCCATCAGCACAAACACACCATAAGGTGCCAGATTCATGATAATGGTCACCAGGCGCATGATAACGGTGTTAACATCTTCGAAAAACGCGGCTAGTCGTTTACCAGCATCGCCGGTCATTGCCATGGCTACACCCAGTAAAACCGCAAACACAATAATTTGCAGCATGTTACCTTCGGCCATTGAATTGATGGGATTAGAGGGGAACATGTCCACAATAACCTGTGATAACGAAGGCGCTTCCTTGGCGACATAAGTGGTTTCGCTTTGCAGATTAAGCCCTTCGCCCGGGGATACCAGCAAACCGCCCATAATAGCCAGCGTAACGGCAATAGCGGTGGTGAGGATATACAGGCCAATGGATTTAGCCCCGAGCCGGCCAAGCTTAGATGGTTCAGATAAACTGCTGGTACCGCAGATCAAAGAAACAAAAACCAATGGCACAACAAGCATTTTCAGGCTCGAAATAAAAATTTGCCCGAGCGTTGAAAATATACCTTCGACCAAAATGCCATACGTGGAAACTTCCACTGAGAATATCGAAAACCGCAAATCTCCGCTATCATCAAATATAAATTGAAGCAGCGCACCAATAATGATTCCGGCTACCATGCCGATAAAGATCCGTGCAGTTAAACTGTACTTGTGTGAAGACTGAGACATGTAAATTCCCTGAAATGTTATTTTATTTATAGTTCTTAGTTAGTGTGCCAGATTCATAGCAGTTTTAAATACTTAAAATGACCCAATAACGGTAAAGAGGTCCGGGAAGACGATGAAAATGCAATCTCTACGCTTAATAGCCGCCACATGGGCACTATTATTACTAGTTGCCTGCGGAGGCGGTGGTTCAGTCTCCAGAGAAGAGAATACCGGGGGCAATACGCCCGATCCTACTTATTCTGTGAGTCTTGCACTTGCCGACAGTAACGGTAATACCAGTACGTCACTCACCGGTGACTCACCACTCATCCTGTCAGCCACTGTTACCGACAGTGGCGGTAGCCCGGTTGCTAATACGGTAGTGACCTTTAGCTTTACCGTTGCCAACCTGGCCCGCTTTTCAAACGATACGGGCACGGCGCTGACCAACGATGAAGGGGTGGCGACCATTACCCTTATTGTGGGAGAACTATCTGGCTCCGGTGCGGTAGAGGCGGCGCTGGAAACCGGAGAGACGGCCCGTATTGGCTTTAGTTCCAGTGGCACCACGGCCAATGTGGAAACACCGGAATCTCTTGAACTGTTTGCCAGTCAGTCACAGTTATCCTCAAGCGGCTCAGATGAAGTAGAAGTCTGGGCAGTGGTTAAGAATGCACAGAATATCCTGCTCGACGGTGTCAACGTAACATTCTCTGCCGACAACAACGCCGCTATTGCTGAAACGCAGCCTGTCACCGATGAAAACGGCACGGCTATTGTGATGTTGCGTACCGGTGGCGACAAGGAAAACCGCACTATTAACGTTACCGCGACGGTGAGTGGCGAACAAACGCTCATACAAACCCTGAGCATCAATGTGGTGGGAACGGAAATCGAGATTAACGGCACTACATCAGCAATCATCGGCGACAGTGTCAGCCTTACGGTCAGCCTGCAGGACTCCGACAACGTGGGCATCGCCAGTGAAACACTGACGTTGCGGGTGGAAGATGAATCAGGAACCGACGTGACGGCCACCACGCTGGATGATGCAGCACCGCAAACCAGTGCTGAAGGGCGCGCTACGGTGGCCTTTACCGCGCCTGCTGCGGGCACCTTTACGGTATTCGCTAACGCTCTTAACACTGAAAGCAGCTTCGCTATTGAAGTGCAGCAGGATGAGTTTGTGTTTGTTAATGCACCGGATGTGAATGATGTTGATCAGGATATTCCGCTTAATACCGATTACAATCTACAGGTTAGCTGGTTACGTGACGCGGCACCATTTGCCGGCGGTTCAATAAGTTTTGCTATTTCACGTGGTTCAGTGGTAAGCGCAGATGCGGTGACCGATGGCAGTGGTATCGCAGATCTTACGGTAAGTTCAGGTAATGCCGGACTGGCAACTATCTCTGCCACCGGTACAGATGGCGCAGGTGTGCAGGTCTCCACGCAAATTGAGATTGCCTTTATTGCTACCGATGCAGAAACCATTATCGTAGATGCTACGCCGGACTCGATTGGTCCTGACGGTCAGACCAGCACCATTTCTGCTGTGGTTCTGGATGCCGACGGCAACCGGGTGCGTAACAAGCTGGTTAACTTTGAAGTCAATGATGTGTCTAACGGTAATCTGACCGACGCTCAAAGCCGCACAGACCGTCGTGGTATTGCCACAACCGTTTATGAGTCTAACGCGGTGAGTACCTATCAAAGTGTTGAAGTGCGTGCTTATGTAAACGATGAGCCAACGGTTGAAGATTCTACCTTACTCACTGTGGGTGACCGTCCTTTTGATATCTCTTTAGGCACCGGTAACCTGATTGAAGCACCGCAGCAGTCTTCTTACCGCAAAGAGTTCTCGGTATTTGTTACCGATGCTGACGCAAACCCGGTTAGCGGCGCAGCGTTAACCTTTAGTGCTACGCCGGTGGCTGAAACCACTAATGATGCAGCTTATGCTAAAGGCTACTGGCTATGGGATGAGGATGATTCTATCTACTACTCAGTGACAACCGCTGTCTGCGCGAATGAAGATTTGAACGGCAATGGCCGACTGGATGCAGGTGAAGATTTTAATGGTGACGGTCAGCTTACCCCGGGTAACGTAGGCGCTATTGATGCCGATGCCAACACCGATGAAAACGGTCAGGCCCTGATCAACCTTAACTATCCGAAACAATATGGTGCATGGGTACAGTTGGCCATTAGTGCCCGCGGTGAGTCATCCGGCACAGAGTCGGTGGATTCAATGAATTACTGGCTGAGCGTGTCTACCGAAGACCGCTCTACACAAGGGGCGCCGCCACCTTCAAGTCCCTGGGGTGTAAGTGCAAATTGTGGTGATACTCTGTAAGCAGTGACTGAGACCAATAAAAATGCCGGCAATTGCCGGCATTTTTTTGCGCTGATGATTATGCTTGCTGGAACGGATAAACCGACCCCAGCTTTAAGATTTGCGTTAGTTCATCCAGTGCCGTGCGAGACTCAACCAGCAGCTGCGGATCGCACAGATCCTGCTCGGTTAAGCGGTCACGGTAATGCTTGTCTACCCAGCTATTGAGGCGGGTAAACAGCGCATCATTCATAACGGTACTCGGGTTGACGGCGGCCAGTTCGGCGTCGGTCAGGGCAACGCGCAGACGCAAACAAGCCGGTCCACCACCATTGCGCATGCTTTGCTTTACATCGAAGTAATTAACGCTTTTGATGGGGGTATCACGGTTAACCAGCTCAGCCAGATAAGCGGCAACAGTGGCGTTTTCTTCACACTCTGACGGCGCAACAATGGTCATATTACCATCGGGTAAGGTGAGTAGTTGCGTGTTAAACAGATAGGTTTTAATGGCGTCCTGCAGGCCAACCTCATCACTTTTTACCTTGATAAAGTGGAGCGGTTTGTCGCCGAATTTGGCTTTTACCTCAGCCAGTGCAGCTTCACTGTTATAAAAAGCAAGCTCATGATAAAAAAGCACATTTTGATTACCTACGGCGATCACATCGTTATGGAATACGCCCTGGTCGATGACCTCGGGATTTTGCTGGATATACACCACACTTTCGTCGCTCAGACCATGCAACCGGGCAACGGCCTGACAGGCCTCAAACGTTTGTCGGGCAGGGTAGCGGGTTGGCTGGGGCAAATCATGGCGGAACGCATGACGGCCGTATACAAAAACCTCAACACCAGCATGGCCATAGGCACTGCATAAACGGGTGTGGTTGGCCGCGCCTTCATCGCCGAAATGGTCATTGTCAGGCAAGTGAGCGTGATGAGCAAAGTATTTGCTGTTGGCAAAGGTTGCCTTAAGAATATTGCCGGTGACCTGTGGCTCTAATGAGCGGTGAAATTTACTGGTCAGGTTGGCAGGCGTAAAATGGACCCGGCCATCGGCGGTATCGGCACTGGGTGAAACGGTGGCGGCATTGGCGGTCCACATACTGGAGGCCGAGCAACAGGCCAGAAACACTTCTCTGGCCTGAGCGGCTGCCTGTTCCAGCACTTTGGCATCGCTGCCTGCAAATCCCAAACGGCGCAGGGTAGCGATATCAGGGCGTTCCTGGGGTGCCAGCACGCCCTGTACCATACCCATATCAGCTAGCGCTTTCATTTTCTGCAGGCCCTGTTTGGCGGCTTCCTTGGGGTTGCTGATAGCATTCGCATTAGAAAAAGAGGCGACATTGCCAAAAGACAATCCGGCATAGTTATGGGTAGGGCCAACCAGCCCGTCAAAATTCGCTTCACAATGTTGCATGACAACCTGCCTTAATTTTTAGTCATTTGGTACACATGTTGTTGAGCAAAGGGGCAGAATAACCAGACAGCGCCTATGATTACGCTATATATAAGTACAACTTTTTTTTATTTAAGTGTTGTAATTTCTGCCGTTATTTGCGACAACCCGGCGCATTATACGTGTTTTAACTACGCTGCCAATCGCAGTGGTTAAAAAATACACTATTTTGGGTGGGTGAAAAATAAACTTTACGAATAAGTATGAAGAAGAACTTGTTTTCCATTCACTTTGTAGATATATGTTAAAAAAAGAAGCGCCAGACTATGTGAGTGTAATTGCCTTATTTTCTTCCTGGTTTGCTATCTAAAATTTAAATTATTCAAAGGTTTAATTCTTATTTATGACAAAATCACTAGTCATAGTCGAGTCTCCGGCCAAAGCCAAAACAATAAATAAATATCTTGGTAAAAATTTTATTGTTAAATCTTCCGTGGGCCACGTACGCGACCTGCCGACCAGGGCGCTCGGCAAGGTGGAGCCGAAAAAACCAGCCAAAGAACTGAAAACATTGTCTGACGATGCCAAGTCCAAATACCTGCGTGAATACGAGTATAAAAAGCTGGTTGACCGCATGGGGGTCGACCCTCAGCAAGACTGGAAAGCGCACTATCAGGTGTTAGAGGGCAAGGAAAAGGTCGTTAACGAGCTGAAAAAGCTCGCCAAGGATGCTGACACCATCTATCTCGCAACGGATTTGGACCGCGAGGGGGAGGCCATTGCCTGGCATCTGCAGGAGATCCTGGGCCAGAAAGGCAAAACCTATCAGCGGGTAGTGTTTAATGAGATCACCAAAAACGCCATCAAGGAAGCCTTTGAACATCCGGGTGATGTCAATCAGGACCGCGTAGAAGCGCAACAGGCACGTCGTTTCCTCGACCGTGTGGTGGGCTTTATGGTGTCGCCGTTGTTGTGGAAAAAGATAGCCCGCGGATTATCCGCCGGACGGGTACAGTCGGTAGCTGTGCGTCTGGTCGTTGAGCGCGAGCGTGAAATTAAGGCCTTCGTGCCGGAAGAATTCTGGGATGTGCATGCCGACCTGACCACCGCAGCCAGTGATGCACTGCGCATGCAGGTGGTAAAAGAGAGCGACAAGCCGTTTAAACCAGTTAATAAAGCGCAAACTGATGAAGCGCTGGCGGCGCTCAAGCCGGCTGACTATGAAGTGGTTAGCCGTGAGTCCAAGCCTACCCAGAGCCGTCCGTCGGCACCGTTTATCACTTCTACCCTGCAACAGGCGGCCAGTACCCGTCTCGGTTTTGGGGTAAAGAAAACCATGATGATGGCGCAGCGGTTGTACGAAGCGGGTCATATTACCTATATGCGTACCGATTCAACCAACCTCAGCCAGGAAGCACTGGATGCCTGCCGTGGTTACATCGACGATAACTTTGGTGCTAAGTACCTGCCAGCCTCTCCAAATCGCTACGGTAGCAAAGAGGGCGCACAGGAAGCTCACGAAGCCATCAGACCGTCTAACGTAAATACCCTGGCCGCAACACTAAAAGACATGGAACGCGACGCACAGCGTCTCTACGAGCTTATTTGGCGTCAGTTTGTGGCCTGTCAGATGACACCGGCCAAATATGATGCTACCACGGTGAAAGTAAAAGCCGGTGAGTTTGAGTTGGTCGCCAAAGGCCGGGTACTCAAATTTGATGGCTGGACCAAAGTGCAGCCACAGAAAAGCAAAAAAGGAGAAGAAGACAAACTGCTGCCGGACGTTAACCCTGGCGATAAGCTGGCGCTTAAACAATTGGATCCGAAACAGCACTTCACCAAACCAGTGGCGCGTTTTAACGAAGCCTCGCTGGTTAAGGAACTGGAAAAGCGGGGTATCGGTCGGCCGTCTACCTACGCCAGCATTATCTCAACCATTCAGGACAGAGGCTACGTACGCCTTGAAAACAAACGGTTTTATGCTGAAAAAATGGGTGAGATCGTCACCGATCGCCTGATGGAAAACTTTGATGGCCTGATGAATTACGATTTCACCGCTAACATGGAACAGCAACTGGACGAAATCGCCGAAGGTCATGAAAACTGGAAAGCCGTACTGGATAAGTTCTACAGCGACTTTTACAGCAAGTTGCTACAAGCCGAACAGGAAGCCGAAGCGGGCGGTATGCGCCCCAATCAGGCAGTACCGGTAGACATTAACTGCGATAAGTGCGGTCGTCCTATGAACGTGCGTACGGCCAGTACCGGCGTGTTTTTAGGCTGTTCTGGTTACAACCTGCCGCCGAAAGAGCGTTGTACCAATACCATGAACCTGACCTCCGGTGAGGAAGTGGTTAAAGTCGACAACGACGACGAACAGGAAACCGAAGATTTACGCGCTAAACGCCGCTGTCCGGAGTGTGGCACGGCCATGGACAGTTATCTGGTTGATGAAACCCGCAAACTCCATGTTTGTGGTAATTCACCAGCATGTCCGGGGACTTACGTTGAAGCCGGTACCTTTAAAATTAAAGGCTACGATGGTCCGTTGATTGAGTGTGACAAGTGCGGCAGCGACATGGAGCTCAAAAACGGTCGTTTTGGTAAGTACTTCGACTGTACTAACAGTGAATGCAAAAATACCCGTAAATTATTACGCAGCGGTGAGCCTGCACCACCGAAGGAAGATCCGGTTGATTTACCGGAGCTAGAGTGTGAGAAAAGTGACGCTCACTTCATGCTCAGAGACGGCGCCTCCGGTATTTTCCTGGCCGCCCATAATTTCCCCAAGTCGCGGGAAACCAGAGCGCCTAAGGTGGAGGAGCTGGCCCGCTTCCGAGATCGTATATCGCCCAAGTTTTATTACCTGGCCGATGCACCGAAAACCGATCCGGACGGTAACCCGGCAATTGTTCGCTACAGTCGTAAGACCAAGCAGCAATATGTCATGACCGAAGATGCTAAGGGCAAAGCCACCGGTTGGTCTGCCTGGTATCAGGACGGTAAATGGCAAGCCAGAGACACTAAGAAAAAGTAGGCAGACACCGATTATGGCATCATTACAGGACCAGTTGCTCAAAGCCGGTTTGGCAGATAAGTCCAAAGCCAAACAGGCCAGAGCCGATAAACGTAAAAAGCAAAAACTTAAAAACAAAGGCACTGCGGTTGGTGAGGACGAAAATAAACTGGCCGCTCAGCAGGCCGCTGAAGCAAAAAAGCAGCGTGATCGCGAGCTTAATCAGCAGCGTCAGGCGGAGCTTGAGAAAAAAGCCGTGGTGGCGCAAATCCGCCAGCTGATTACGGTAAACCAACAGCCGAAAGGCAATGGCGATACCGTTCTCAACTTTACCGACAACAACGTGGTAAAGCGGATGTATGTCAGTGACGCAGTGCATAAGCTGGTGGTGGATGCACGCTTAGCAGTGGTCAGACTGGACGATGACTATGCGCTGATACCGACACCAGTTGCTGATAAAATTGCCGAACGTGATGCGAACGTGGTGATATATCGTGCCGATCTTCGTGAAGAGAATAAACAAAAATCTGCCGAAGATGATTGGTATGCAGAGTACGAAATTCCGGATGATTTAACCTGGTAAAGGCTATTTTTCAGGACTAAGAAAGCCCGCGTTATGCGGGCTTTTTGATGGTGACGGTTTATTGTAATGAATTGCCCACGCCGATAAGAATGGTCGACAATACGAGCAAGGAGATGCCCACTAGCAGTAACATTCTGCTCTTGCGATTTGCGCCTTTCCATTCCATTAATGCCAGCCCCCACAGGGTTGAGAAAATAATGATACTGGCCATGTGAATGGTCCAGCTGGAAAACTCATAGTCGCCCATATGACTTTCGCCCATGGTGTAGAAGAAAAACTGAAAGTACCAGAAGGATCCCCCCAGCGCTGCCAGCAGGTAGTTTTTGAGAACCCGGTTAGAAGCCAGTCGCTGGTTATTTTGCTGCGTATGGCCGGTAAATTCAGCTACCGAACGATTTTTGTGGATCAGCCAGGCGCACCACAGGGCGTTGGTGGTTAACCCGCCAGCCAGGACTACACAGAGTACCGGCAAGCCTTGCCACAGATGGTCGGTGCCGGCGGCCAGCGTGAGTTCGCGAATAGGTTTACCGGCGGCAATGCCAAACGCAAAACACGACGACATCACCCCTGAAAAGAGCGCAATTATCAGGCCTTTCTTCATATCAATAGCGTCTTCAGACTGGCTGCCCAGACTGCGGTTTTTCTCGGCTGTGGCCCTGGCTACTAAAATGACGCCGAGTAAGGTTAAAAAGGTGCCTAATACGGCAAACTGGCCACTTGGTGTAGCCAGCACCTTACCGATAGTACCATCGAAAACCGGTGGTCCAAGGGTGCCTAAAACGGTGGTCAGACCCAGTACAATCGCCATGCCGGATGAGATCCCCATATACCGGACCGCCAGACCGAAAGTCAGACCACCAAAGCCCCAGCCCAGCCCCCATAGGAAGCATTGTTGTAATACACTGAATGACGTTGTACTTAATACCTCAAACAATTGTTGGGTTTGTACCCAGGCAAACAGCCAGGGGCAAATCAGCCAGCTAAAAATCCCACCGGTTAGCCAGAATATTTCCCATGACCAGCCTTTGATCCGTTTATACGGTACATAGAAGCTGGCAGAAAATAAGCCTCCCAACCAATGAAAGAACACCCCAAGCAATGGATTCTGCATTATTCCTTACTCCTGCTTTACTTATTGTTTTGTAATTTTTAGGTGAACAATTTACAAAAAATACACATGCAGGGAGAGAATACACAATTAATAAACATTTATACACAAAAATAATCACAAATAATCATTATTGTGTAATTTTATGATTGAAGTTGATTGCTTTGGGTGGGGAAGATGCTGAGATGGTAGAGCTGGCAAGGAAACACCAGCCCCGCTGAATGATTAACTCAAAGGTACATTAAGGCGCTATTTTGTGAGTCGCCAGCTGTTCATAATAAGGCTGAGCTTCTTTCAGTACCCCTTGCAACGCATCGGGCAGTTCCGGTATGGGGGGCTCGGCCGGTGCGAAGCCAGTACTTTTCCAGACTTCCGGATACCAGTGCTCTGCCCAGGCACCATCATTGGGATGGCCGCCTTCAGACCAGTTGAGCATGGCCGGGTCCCAGGGAATACCAATGGCATTACACAGCTTTTCCAGCATCACCGGTGGATTCTGACGAATATCCGAGGAGTCTACGACGATAGGATACTGACCCGACTCCGAGACAATTTTATTAAATAGCTCACACTGGGCGCGGATACCGATATCTTCCAGACAGGGTGCACCGTTCTTTTTATGGTAGCTGGTGATCACCCGCGCAGGATGACGGATTAAAAACACATTACACACTTCTGATAGCCAGTCTAGCGGAAACGATTCAAGCATATGATGGGGCATGTGTTTCTGGTAAAAAACCGGTTTGTTTTCTGGGGTAGGGCCAATACATCGTTTTGCCACTGCCACCGGGTCGGTCTCTTCGCGGGCAAAAATCTCATCCTGCATAGGATGCACCCGGTCGCTGTGTTTCAGGTAGGGCGCATAAAATGGCTCATCCCATACCGCACAATCGGCGCGGGCGCCAAAAGCATACATCATGGCGGTAGAGAGATTGCGCGGGCCAGACCACATGGCTATTCGCATGGGTAACTTCCTTTTTATCTGTTACCGGCCACTACTTGCTGACCGGTGGTAAATGCACGATACCGGCAAGCATAATCGGGCGGGCGGTACTTTTTCAAGTCTATTTTTAATATTTTATACAATATAATATTTTGTTTTGCGAGCAGGAAAATGCTAGGGTAACGCCGTGATTTACTTGCTTTTAATCGTTTATGCTGGTGAGCGTATGTTGAACACCGGGTTTATCGGTTAAAAGGTATGGGCTGAAGTATACTTCATTGGTCACAATAAAAGTGTCAATTAAAACAGCAATGAGGAAGCCATGCAGGAACATAAAGCGGGCGGCGCACATGCCTCCATCGATGACGAACGTAATCAGAATATTTTAATTTATATCAACGGTGAGCTGGTGCCCCGGGATCAGGCTAAAGTGTCGGTGTACGACAGTGGCTTTATGCTGGGGGACGGCGTATGGGAAGGCCTGCGTTTACACAAAGGCAGGTTTTCTTTTATTGACGATCACCTCGACCGTCTGTTTGCCGGTGCCAAAGCGCTGGATATGGACATCGGCAAAAGCCGTGACGAACTGAAAGCGGCGCTGCAACAAACGGTAGATGCCAATGGTATGACCGATGGCGTGCATGCCAGACTGATGGTTACCCGGGGGCCGAAGAAAACCCCTTATCAGGATCCGCGTCTGAGCCTGTGGGGGCCAACCATAGTGATCATTGCTGAATACAAGTCGCAGGATTTGGTGCCGGTGGAGAAGGGCATTAACCTGTTTACCGTTCACGTGCGTCGTGGCCACCCTGATGTTCAGGATCCGCGCTTAAATTCACACAGTAAAATTAACTGTATAACCGCAATGATCCAGTCCTATAAAGCCGGTGCTGATGAAGCTCTGATGCTTGATCCTCATGGTTTTGTCAGTACCTGTAACTCAACTAACTTCTTTATTGTTCGTAAAGGCGAAGTGTGGACCTCCACCGGTGATTACGCCATGAAAGGCATAACCCGGCAGAAAACTATCGACGTATGCAAGGCCAACGGTATCCCGGTATTTGAAAAGAACTTCTCCCTGGTGGATGTGTACAGTGCCGATGAAGCGTTTGTTACCGGCACTTTTGGCGCACAAACGCCGGTGGTCGATGTTGACGGCAGAACCATCGGTGAGGGCAAACCCGGTGCCATGGTGAAAAAAATCCGCGAGCTGTATCACGCCATGGCAGAAGCGCAATAAACGCCTGGTTTATTGGTTTGTGGTCAGGCAGCTATCCCAATAGGGCGTGTCGCCATAAAAATCGGCAGCAAAGTTTATAAAGGCTCTGACCTTGCTGGCCAGCAACTGCCGGTGCGCATACACCGCATATAAATGCAGCGGCTCGGGCTCGTTGTCACGCATAATGAGTCTGAGTCGGCCGGCATTTACTTCTTCAAAGCAAATAAACGTGGGCTGCAAAACGATTCCCTGACCTAACGCTGCCGACTGACATAAAAACTCACCATGATTACAGCTCACCGTACCAAGGCTGCGATGAGGGCGCTGATTTAAACACTGATGGGCGGCCGGGCTGTTGTCGTTATCCAGTAAGCTGTAGCGCAGATAATTGTGTTCAATCAGATCTTCCATGGTTTTTGGCTCCCCATATCTGGCCAGATACTCCGGTGCGGCGCACATCACCAGATTAATGTTAGTCAGGCGTTTGGCGATCAGCGAAGAATTTTTCAGGTGACCAATTCGCAGCGCCACATCAAAGCCTTCTTCAACAATATCCACTTTTCGATCGTTCAGGTGCAGGTCTACATCCACATCGGGGTACTGTTGTTGATACTGATTAATAAGCGGCGCCAGATGGCGGGTAGAGAACGCTACCGGCGCACTGATGCGTAATAAACCGTGAGCTTTATGCTGTAAGTCGCCCAGCTGATTTTCCATGGCGTCTATTTCATCAAGTACCTGACTGGCTCTGGGCAGATATTGCTGGCCGGCTTCGGTCAGGTGCACCTTACGGGTGGTACGGTTGAGCAGACGCGTAGACAGATGAGCTTCAAGTTGCGAGACGTACTTACTGATCAGCTGGGGTGACTTGTCGAGCTTATCTGCCGCTGCACTAAATGAACCGCTGCGAGCCACCATCACAAATGCCCGCATTGCATCTAATCTGTCCATAATTTTAATTATCAATAAAATGTTGATAGTTACTCTATTTTAACCCTCTTAATAAATCAATATGTGGATAGTAAAGTATCACCATCGAGTCGGAACAACACAGGGTTGTTTCCACATTCACCTACTTTGATGAGAGAGATTTATTATGAAAGTATTAATTACTAAGTTAGTCAGTTCAGATGCCGGTATCGCAGCATTCATTTTACGGGTTCCGGTTGGTCTTACGCTGGCGGCCCACGGTGCACAAAAGTTATTTGCCTGGTTTGGCGGCTATGGCCTTGAAGGCACCGGACAGTACATGGCGAGCCTGGGACTGGAGCCGGGTTTCCTGATGGCCTTGTTGGCAGGCAGTGCAGAGTTCTTTGGTGGTCTGGCCCTGGCGCTGGGTTTACTGACCCGTCCTGCCGCCGCAGTCAGTGCATTCACTATGCTGATTGCCATCTTCAGTGCACATATCCCAAACGGTTTGTTTTTATCTAACGGTGGTTATGAATACGCACTGGTACTGTTTGCAGTCACCGTTTCGCTGGCAATTACTGGTGCCGGACGTCTGGCAGTCGATAATGTGATAGCCCGCGCTCTGACAACCAAGTAAACACAGCACCCACAGTAATAGCTGCCAGGCTTGTCCTGGCAAGCTGTACAGGAGGAGACAGAATGTTAGTGAATGGAAAATGGGATGCCGACTGGCAACCCGTACAGAAAAAAGACAAGGACGGGCGTTTTATTCGTCAGGTTTCATCCTTTCGGCATTGGATAACGCCAGATGGTTCGCCCGGTCCCACCGGCGAGGGGGGCTTTAAAGCCGAAGCGGGCCGCTATCATCTTTATGTTGCCTATATTTGCCCTTGGGCATCACGTGCGTTAGCAGTGCGTGCGCTAAAAGGCCTGACAGATCTAATCACTGTAAGCGTGGTGAATCCGCGTTTAAGCGACCAGGGCTGGCAGTTTGGCGGTTATCCGGGGAGTACCAATGATAAACTCAATCAGGCAACCTACATGCACCAGATTTATACCCAGGTAGCGCCGGATTTTACCGGCCGGGCAACGGTACCCGTGCTGTGGGATAAGCAGAAGCAAACGATTGTTAATAATGAGTCTGCAGATATCCTGCGGATGCTGAATTCGGCCTTTAATGAACTGGTCAATACCGGTCCGGATCTCTACCCGGCAGACCTGGCTGATGAAATTGACGAGCTGAATGAAGAGATTTACCACAAGCTGAATAACGGCGTCTATCAGGCCGGCTTTGCGTCCAGTCAGGCCGCTTATAATGAGGCTTTTGATAACGTATTTAGCACACTGGATAAGCTCGAAGCCAGACTGGCCGACGGTCGAGGCTATGTTTTCGGCGATGTTCTGACCGAAACCGACATCAGGTTGTTTGTCACCCTGGTGCGATTTGATGCCGCTTACTACGGTTTGTTTAAATGTAACCGCCAATTGATCAGGGAATTTCCTTATCTTAATGCTCATATGCATCGGATCTGGGCCCTTGACGGTATTGCTGATACGGTGAATATAGACCACATCAAAGCCGGTTATTACTCTATTAAAATGTTGAATCCCGGCGGGATAGTGCCGCGTGGCCCACAATTTTAGGAGGTGTTATGCAGGCATCACAACAAGCCTTATTTATTTCCCATGGCGGCGGTCCGATGCCGTTACTGGGCGACCCCGGCCATCGTGCATTAACCGAGCATCTGGCGCAGCTGGCAGGCACCATTCGTCGGCCAAAAGCCATCCTTATTATCAGTGCGCACTGGGAGGAATCGGTGGCAACGGTGACTACGAATCCGGCGCCAGAACTGATTTATGATTATTACGGCTTCCCGCCGGAAAGTTACGCTATTAAATATCCCTGTGCAGGCGAGCCTGAGTTGGCCGGTAAAGTAGCTCAGGCGATTCGGGCGAGTGGCATTGACGTTGCCGAGGATGCTAAGCGCGGACTTGATCACGGGGTATTTGTGCCGCTTAAAATCATGTATCCGGACGCCGATGTCCCTTGTGTTCAGCTGTCTCTGGTCAATACCCTGGACGCGGCCGCGCATATTCGCATCGGTGAAGCACTGGCTAATCTGGATTATGATGATCTGCTTATCCTGGGCTCAGGCTTTTCGTTTCATAATATGCGGGCGTTTTTTGCCGCCGATACGCCTCAGAGCCGCGCCATGAATCAGGGTTTTGAAGACTGGCTTAAAGATGTGTTGTCCAGCACGTCGGTCAGTGAAACTGAGCGTCAGGAAAAGCTAAAGAATTGGGAGCAAGCGCCGGGAGCGCGATTCTGTCACCCGCGGGAAGAACATCTGATACCACTGCATGTGTGTTATGGCGCTGCGGGACGCGCCGCCGATCTGACCGATTCGGTTGTAGTGCTTAACAAGCAGGCCGGCACCTTTGGCTGGTTTAATCCTGCTTAAAATCGCCAGCCAGGTCGCAATCTATTGCGGCCTGGCAGATACCAGCGCAATAGCCTGTTCAGTTTGCTGTTGTAACATCCGGTTAATTTTAAAATGCTCAGGGCTCCAACCCGCTAAAAAGCGGTGAAAGTCGGCATTAGCCACGCAGTAGAGTTGGCGCCAGCTGTTGCACACGGCTTCACATTCCTCTGGCGCCAGTTGCTTGCTTAAAGCGCTGCGTAATTCCCTGAAGTAATAATCAAGATAGTCTTTAGTATGGTTAAGCAGGTCTTGCTCAGACAACACGCTGCCCAGAAAATATGCCACATCCTGAACGCCGATACCGCCTCCCACATATTGAAAATCGACGGCTGCGACAGTCTGATCGTCAGCACTGAAACAAAAATTCGCCACTTTCGCATCACCGTGGATTAGCGTGCGATAGGGGCACTGTTGCAGCGTTTTATCAAAGGCCGGGGCAAACTGTTTAAGCGGGCCAGCTGCCATTTTGCTGAACTCGTCGGGACGGGTAGCCAAATGCCAGTAACTGCCCTGGGACCATAAACCGGACGGCGACTGATGAATAAAGCGGCCATGAAAGGCGGCTAGCCAGGCAAGAACAGGTTTACAGGCATCGGCGCTTAGTTGCTGATGTCTCCCTTCAAACCCCGCAGTATTTAAGTCACTGAGTACCAGTGCCAGCCGCGTACCTGACTCGTTGCTTACTGCGTCTGAGGCTATCAACCGGGCAAGGTGCCCGTAATCTGCAAAGAGGGGCGCGTAATGCGTATAGAAATATTGCTCTATCTCATAGGAGCGCCATTTACGCTCAAGGCTTTGCTGGCTACTCCAGCCCCGCGGGTGGCGGAACGTGGCAGGCTGGGAAATCAGCTTGATGATCACGCTGGCCTGGCGAGCGGGCGAGTAACAGCGCAGCAGCTGACCAAAATCACTCCACAGTGACTGCACCAGTTCAAACTGACTCAACTGTGGGTCCTGCAGCAGGCTTTGTAGCCAGGGTAAGGGTAAAGACGATGGTGTATTCATAATCATGCTACCACATAAACAAAAAAGGCCAGCATGGCTGGCCTTTTGAATAATGTTACCGTATTACACGCTGGCTGGACGGGTCGTCGGCGCTGATGCTATGGCATTAGCATTTGCCATTGTTGCCAGGCGACCAGATACCGACAGGGCAGGACGCTGATCGTCGTCTCTGCTGATAATGGTGATCTCTTCCGTTGACGCTGCCACCTGAGGTGGGTTAGTCATTGGGTGAGAAGCGGTAAATTTACCTAAACTGCTGGCCATAGCCACTTTAGCAGGCGCTGCCGGAGCAGTGTTTGCTGGTATAGTCTCTGCTACAGGCTCTGCTTCGGCTTCTACCGGCACCGGTTTTGCCTCTGGCTCTGGCGCTTTTTCTTCAGCGGCAGTGTCTTCAGCCTGGTTTTCAGGTGCTTCAGTGGCAACCGGTTCAGCGGCTTCAGGCGCAGTTTGCTGCTGCACTTCTTCCGTTGCGGCAGGGGTTTGCGGCTCAGCTGGCGCTGGTTCTTCAGACGCTTGCTCTGCCGGGGCTTCTTCAGCGCTGGTCGTGCTCTGCGTTTCGGCTTCCAGGTTAATTTCGACCTGCTTTGGTTCTTCATTCGCAGTCGATTCCGGCGCTTCTGTTGCTGCTACGGTTTCATTATCAGTCGCGGCAGTCTCGGCAGGTTCTGGTGCATCAAACTGCAGTTCATCCTGCTGAGCTGGCTGAGCCTGAGTTTCATCCTCTGACTTTTCTTTCTTACGACGCTGGCCAGCTGCACGGGCATGGCGAGGTGAGCGGCGACTGCGGCTGCGCGAGCCTTTTTCAGCGCGTGCTTTATCGTCATCATCCTGCTGGTTAGCATCATCCTGACCTTCTGCCGGTTGCTGAGTCGCTTCCACCGTTTCGGCTTCCGACTGTTCGCTTTGTACCGGCGCCTGAGGTGCCTGAGCTTTCTCTTCTACGCTGGCTGGAGACTGGGTAACAGTCTCTTTTACAGGCGCTTCAGTTTGGCTAACTGGCGCTTCAGTTGCGGACTTGTCGGCGTCAGCTTTAGCTGCTTCGGCTGCTTTCTGCTCAGCTTTTTCCTGAGTCGCTTTGGTTTGCACCGGATGCTTGTCGGTACCGCCTTCCGCACGCACACTGCCTTTCAACTCGCGACGCTGACGACGCTCTCTGGCTGGCTTTTTACGGGCCGGCTTTTCAGTCGTTTCGATGTCGCTTTGTACTGCTTTGTCAGCCACTTCATCGTTAGCTTTATCGGCTTTATCCGTTTGTGTTCTGTTGCGCGAACGGTTACGACCGCGGGTCTGCTTCGGCTTGTCCTGGCGCTTATTATTGCTGTTGTCAGAAGATTGTTCACTGGTGTTATCAGTCGACTTCTCTTCGTTATCGTTGCGACGGTTTTTATTACCAGAACGGTTATTACGACGTCTGTCATTATTATTGCGACGACGGCCGTTCTGGTTGTTATTGCGCGGCTTGGCTTTTGGCCTAGGCTTCTCTTCGACTTGTTCTTCTTCACTGGAGAATAAGCCGGATAACCATTTGCCAAGCCCTGCCAGCAGGCCGGTTTTCTGGTCAACGGGCTTCTCTTCAGCCTTAGGCGGTACTACCGGCGCCTGGGTTGGCGCAATCAATCCTTGTAATGCCGGCTCTTCGCGCTTAACCGGCGCGGTAACGCCCGGTGAGGCTTCCTTGGTTTCTACTTCAGCCAGGCTGATATTGTAGCTGGCGTCAGATACTACATCGTCTGCGCGGTGGCGAACGATTTGGTAATGAGGCGTATCAAGATTCGGGTTTGGAATAATGATCAGGCTAACGTTATGACGCTTTTCGATGTTCTGCACTGCTTTACGTTTTTCGTTGAGCAGATAGGTGGCTACCGGTACCGGCAGCTGGGCTTCAATCTGGCCAGTGTTATCCTTGATACTTTCTTCTTCAAGAATTCGCAGGATAGACAGCGCTAATGACTCAGTGCCACGAATAGTGCCATGACCAGAACAACGTGGGCATACGTTATGCGCTGATTCACCCAGTGACGGGCGCAGACGCTGACGAGACATCTCAAGCAAGCCAAAGCGGGAAATACGACCCAACTGAACACGCGCACGATCAGGACGCACGGCGTCTTTCATGCGGTTTTCAACTTCACGCTGGTGCTTCACCGGCGTCATATCAATAAAGTCGATAACCACCAGACCACCCAGGTCGCGCAGACGTAACTGGCGGGCAATTTCGTCGGCGGCTTCCAGGTTGGTATTGAGTGCGGTTTCCTCAATGTCGCCGCCTTTGGTTGCACGGGCAGAGTTGATATCGATGGAGGTAAGTGCTTCGGTTGGGTCAATAACAATTGATCCACCTGAAGGCAGACGTACTTCGCGTTCGAAGGCTGATTCTATCTGGCTTTCAATCTGGTAATGACTGAATAATGGTACATCGCCTTTATACAATTTAACGCGGTTAGCAAAATCAGGACGAACCAGCTCAATGTGCTGTAAAGCCTGCTCGTATACACGCTGTTTATCAATCAGGATTTCACCCACGTCGCGACGTAAATAGTCACGGATCGCACGCACAATGACGTTACTTTCCTGGTGGATAAGGAATGGAGCAGGGCGTTCTTCGGCGACTTTGGAAACCGCTTCCCAGTGCGTCAGCAGCACGCGTAAATCCCAATCCAGTTCTTCGTAGGATTTACCAACCCCCGCGGTACGAACAATCAGACCCATGCCATCAGGCAGGTCCAGTTTCGACAATGCGGCTTTCAGATCGGTACGCTCGTCACCTTCGATACGGCGGGAAATTCCCCCTGCACGAGGATTGTTTGGCATTAATACCAGGTAACTACCTGCCAGCGATAGGAAAGTGGTTAACGCTGCGCCTTTCTGGCCGCGTTCTTCCTTATCGATTTGAACGATAACTTCCTGGCCTTCCTTGATGACGTCCTTGATATTCGGACGACCTTCGAGCTTGTAGTTTTTCGGGAAATAAGTGCGGGCAATTTCTTTGAGAGGAAGGAAACCGTGGCGTTCGGCGCCGTAGTCAACAAAGGCAGCTTCTAAGCTGGGTTCTACACGGGTAATTTTACCTTTGTAGATATTCGCTTTCTTTTGCTCGTGCCCGGGACTTTCTATATCCAAATCATACAAGCGTTGCCCGTCTACCAGGGCAACCCGCAACTCTTCTTGCTGAGTTGCATTGATTAGCATTCTTTTCATTGTATCTAACTCTGTTATTGCTTACAGCCGTTCAGATACACAATTAAAGTGACTGTGCAAAACCTCACCGCGCAACCTCACGTTGGGCAGGGATCTTGTTGTATTGTCGTATTACCCTTGATTCTATACGCTTTTTACTTCTTCAAAAAAGCGTTTCTGTCTTTATTGGGTGTCGGGAACGACGGCCCTGTACAAGTTTTCTGTATCTGTTCACCAACCTGAACTTCGCGGGTCAGTGAACTATGTCAATTCAATTCTGTATAACTAAACGGCACATTATTTTTGCCATTGTCGCAAGTTTTCAGCTACGTGATTGTTCATCAACGCACGTTGTATTTCCTACTCAATTGATAATTCCGCAATGGGGTAGTTTGGTAGTAATACAGACTCTGCGACCGGTTGTTTAACTTTTTAGTTTAACGTTATTTTAACAACGAGTCTGACGAGAACCTTTCGGTGTCGTTTCGGTTAAAACAGTTTGATTATCGCACCAAAGGGTTGAAATAGGCAAGCCATACGCGTAATTAGGGAGCAATTAACTCAGCCGGACGTCGTTTTCTGAACAAAATGCCGGGTTAAACAACTGCTCATGATGTAGTTTTCGATTAATCGGCGTTCGAGTTAAGTGAATGTGCAGACGAAATACGTTAGAATCGCCGCCTATGAAATCAGCCGACACAATGCCCGTGACATCACCAGACAAGAATTCCCCCACATCTCAGGTTCAATTTGTTGAAGTCGAACCAGACTTAGACGGGCAACGCATTGATAATTTTCTGCGTACCTTTTTAAAAGGCGTCCCAAAGAGCCTTATTTATCGTATTTTGCGCAAAGGCGAAGTGCGGGTGAATAAAAAACGGGTAAAGCCGGAATATAAACTGGTCGCAGGAGATTTGATTCGGGTTCCGCCTGTAAGGGTGAGTGAAACCCCTGAATTGCCATCCCCTAAACTGGAAAAGATTGCCAGTCTGGAACAGCACATCCTGTTTGAAGACTCACATATCATTGTGTTTAACAAACCTTCCGGGTTGGCAGTGCACGGTGGCAGTGGTTTGAGCTTTGGTTTGATTGAAGGGCTCAGAGCATTGCGCCCGGAAGCGAAGTTTATGGAGCTGGTTCACCGGCTCGACCGCGATACGTCGGGTTGTATTCTGGTGGCCAAAAAGCGCTCGGCGTTACGCCATATGCATGAGCAGTTACGTAACAGCCAGATGGACAAACGTTATCATGCGCTGGTAGCCGGACAGTGGCCACAAAACCGCTTTAAAGTGAAGGCGCCATTGCAAAAGAACATTTTGCAGTCTGGTGAGCGGCTGGTAAGCGTGTCTGAGCAGGGCAAACCTTCAGAAACCCGCTATCGAATTTTACAGTCGTTCGAAAATGCTACGTTAGTTGAGGCTTCACCAATTACCGGCCGGACCCACCAGATCCGCGTACATTGTTTACATGCCGGCCATCCCATTGCCTGTGATGATAAGTACGGTGATGCGGAATTCGACAAGCAAATGAAACGCATAGGGCTCAATCGTTTGTTTTTACATGCTTCCAGCTTACGGCTGATGCATCCGAAAACTGAAGAGATGGTGACCTTTAATGCGCCCTATGATGAGCAATTAACCCAGGCCGTTAACACGCTTAAAAAAGTATAAGAGTGCAGGAAGTTATGACCAAGCAGTACAAACTGATCATCTTTGACTGGGATGGCACGCTGATGGACTCAGCGGCGAAAATTGTTAGCTGTATGCGAAAGGCAGCCGCACGTTGTGAGGTTGCTATCCCTTCAGCAGAAGCTGTCAGCCATATTATCGGCATCAGTTTAAAGCCTGCCATTAAGCAGTTATTCAATATTGATGATGACGAGCTGGCCGAGCGTTTAACCCTGGCGTATAAGGAAGTGTACCTTGGTGCAGATACCACGCCTTGCCCGCTGTTTGATGGGGTAACCGATATGCTGACTGACCTTAAGGATGCTGGCAATGTGCTGGCGGTAGCTACCGGTAAAGCCCGGCGCGGACTCAACCGGGCCTGGGAACAAACCGGTACTGGTCATTTCTTCACAACGTCCCGCTGCGCCGATGAGGCAGACTCCAAACCTTCCCCGGACATGCTGTTGCAGTTGCTTGAAGAGCGCGGTTTGTCTGCCGGGCAGGCGCTGATGATTGGTGATACCACCTACGACATGCAAATGGCACAGGCTATTGGCATGGACAGAGTGGGAGTAAGCTACGGGGTGCACGCACCAGTGAACTTAGCCAAACATCACCCCAAAGCCATTGTACATTCCATTGCTGAGTTGCACGACCTGTTAATGACGCAGGGTTAAATCGAGCAGGTTAATGTGCCAGTCGGCCAGCATGTCGCGCAGTAGCATAACCGGCAGGCCAATCAGGGTGTTAGGGTCCCGGGACTCGATGCGGTCGAACAACAATACACCGGCCCCTTCGGCTTTAAAGCTACCGGCACAGTCGTAGGGTTGCTCTTTTAACAGGTAGCGCTCAATAACCGAATCCGATAATTCAGAAAAGGTGACGTACACATCCTCAAACCGGGTTTGTTCGCGCTGCTGTGCCTGATGAACCAGGCTAAGCGCCGTGATAAAGCGCACTTTATTGCCTGAACACAGCTCGAGCTGTTCGATGGCTTTATCCAGCGTGCCGGGTTTACCAAGTATGTGGACATGGCCGGTTTTATCGGTAACGGTGGCAACCTGGTCGCCACCAATGATCACCGCATCGGGGTAATTAGCAGCCACCGCCCGGGCTTTTTCCAGTGACAAACGGCAAGCCAAATCCTGAGGAGCCTCACCAGGGTTAGCGGTTTCATCTATGTTTGGGCTGATACCGGGAACCTGGAAGCCGATATTGGCAAGTTGAGCTTTGCGGTAGTTGGATGAAGAAGCCAGGATAATTCGTGGTGAAGTCATAGTTATTATAATTCTGTCGTCGCTTAACTTACCCCTTTATAATAAGGGAAACGCCAAAGAGTTTAGCGGATTTTGTCACAATGGTAAAAAAACGATTAATCCTTTGACAGTAAAGGGCTGACGCTATATTATGCGCGCCCTATGCAGAAAGTGAAATTACCGCACCAAGTCGAACCGGTCAAAAGCGCGCTAAAACGCTCAGATTATGAGGGAGTTATCGCGACCATAGACATGGCAAGGCTAATGGGTTCCGTCGTCAGCAGTGACGAATGGGTTGAAGTGAAAGTACAGTTCGAAAAAGACGCGCAGGGTCTTACTGTTTTTCATGGTACTCTGGACACCGCAGTAGTTTTACTCTGTCAACGGTGTAATGAGGCATTTGATTGTCCGCTTCATGTCGATTTTTGTTTTAGTCCGGTGCAGGGACAACAAGCCGCAGAAGCATTACCCGAAGCCTATGATCCGGTAGAGGTCGGCGACCATGGAGAAGTCAATCTTCTTCAATTATTTGAAGACGAGCTGATTTTGTCGTTACCGATTGTGCCCTTTCATGCAGAGGAAGATTGTACAATCACCAGTGACGATATGCAGTTTGGTGAGATTGAACCGGAACAGAAGCAACCAAACCCTTTCGCGGTTTTGAAAGAACTTAAGCGAGACCAGGAGTAAGTTATGGCAGTACAACAAAATCGTAAAACGCGTAGTAAGCGCGGCATGCGTCGTTCACACGATGCGTTGACAGGCGAGACTTTGTCTGTCGATGCAACGTCGGGTGAAACACACCGCCGTCACCACGTGACCGCTGATGGTTACTACAAAGGCAAAAAAGTCATCGGTAACTAAGTTACTGGTGCCGACATTTTGTCTAAACTAACCATTGCGTTAGATATCATGGGGGGCGATCATGGTCCCCCTGTTATTCTTTCCGCCGTCCAAAAAGCTATTCAGTCCATTACCGATGCACAGTTTATTTTGTGTGGTGATGAGAACGTTATACTTCCCGCTCTGGAATCCCTCACCGAACAGCAACGTCAACGCGCCATAGTGCATCATTGCGAGCAAATCGTTGAAATGGGTGAGCCACCGACCTCGGCATTACGCAATAAAAAACAATCTTCCATGTGGAAAGCGCTGCAACTGGTTGAATCCGGTGAGGCAGATGCGTGCGTAAGTGCGGGTAATACCGGTGCGCTGTTGACCATGGCGTTTTACCTACTTAAAACGTTACCAGGCATCGACCGCCCCGCGCTGGTTTCAGATATGCCCACCGCTAGTCATCATCGCGTTTTTTTGCTCGATTTGGGCGCAAATGTAAATTGCACCTCTGAAATACTGTTCCAATACGGTGTTATGGCATCGGTACTGGCCGAGCAAATCAGTGGCATTGAGTCACCACGGGTGGCATTACTGAATGTGGGCGAGGAAGATATCAAGGGCAATGCCCAGGTTAAATACGCCGATCAGTTGTTCAAAAATGCCAAAGGTATTAACTATATTGGTTATGTAGAGGGTGACGATATTTTCACCGACTACGCCGATGTGGTAGTGACCGACGGGTTTACTGGTAACATCGCACTGAAATCCTGCGAGGGCCTGGCAAAACTCGTTATTAATGAAGTAAAACGGCAATCACAGGCAAACTTTTTCAGCCGCATGATGGCGCGAATTGCCTTACCCTTACTAAAAACAGTTTACAATCGTGTGAACCCCGACCAGTATAATGGTGCCAGTCTGTTAGGATTGCGCGGCATTGTTATCAAGAGTCACGGCAATGCCTCGGCAGAAGCGTTTTATTACGCCATATTGCAGGCCAAGCAAGAAGCTGAGATGAAAGTGCCTGAAAAAATAAAAAGTAAAATAGAAACCGTTTTATTGGAGCAACTTTGAGCAAATACTCTCGTATAATAGGTACGGGTAGCTATTATCCTAGCGACGTACGTACCAATGCCGATTTAGAGTTGATGGTGGACACCAGTGACGAATGGATCACGGACCGAACCGGCATTAAAGAACGCAGAATTATTGGTCCGGATGAGACCGCTGCAACCATGGGCGCAGAAGCCAGCAAGAAAGCCATTGAAGCGGCCGGTATTGATGTGACTTCTATCGACATGATTGTTTGTGCGACCACTTCAGGTCGTCATGCCTTACCCAGCACTGCCTGCGAAATTCAAAATATCCTCAACATCGATAATATCCCGGCTTTTGACGTAGCAGCGGCTTGTGCCGGTTATTGCTATGCGCTGAGCGTTGCCGACCAATACGTGAAAAGCGGTATGGCAAAGCGGGTATTAGTAGTGGGTACCGATTGCCTTAGCCGGCATATTGATCCAGCCGATCGCACCATGGTTATCTTATTTGGTGATGCTGCTGGCGCTACCATTATTGAAGCCAGCGACGAGCCGGGCATTTTGTCTACGCATATTAATGCGGCCGGCTCATACAGTGATCTGCTGAAAATTGGTAACCCGGATAAATCAAACCCGGATTCCATTCATGAAAACTGGGGCACAATGAAAGGCAATGAAGTCTTCAAGGTCGCAGTGACCAAGCTGTCGGAAATTGTTGAGCAAACACTGTCTGCCAATAATATGCAAAAGAGTGATTTAGATTGGTTGGTACCACACCAGGCCAACTTCAGAATTATTAAAGCGACAGCCAAAAAGCTGGATATGTCGCTGGATCAGGTTGTGCTGACACTGGAAAGATACGGTAATACGTCAGCGGCAACCGTGCCAACAGCGCTCGACGAAGCCATTCGCGATGGCCGAATCAAGCGTGGTCAACATTTATTGCTGGAAGCATTCGGCGGTGGTTTTGCCTGGGCTTCTGCTTTAGTTAGGTATTAACAAATGCCATGGTGAGCAGGTTAGCCCGGCTCACCTGAATTAGAACAATTATAAGGATGCTTTATGACTCGTATCGCCTGTGTGTTCCCTGGACAGGGCTCTCAAGCGGTTGGCATGCTCAAAGAGCTGGCCGACGTTCATCCGTCTATTCTCGATACCTTTGCGCAAGCCTCTGAAGCGCTGGGTTATGATTTGTGGGACGTGGTACAAAACGACCCCGACAGTAAGTTAAACGAAACCCAGGTAACGCAGCCGGCATTGCTTACGGCCAGCGTGGCTATTTATCGTTTGCTGGCAGAGCAGGGCATTGCACCGGAATATATGGCCGGTCACAGCCTCGGTGAATACTCCGCGCTGGTGTGTGCTGGTGTTTTGGATTTCGCTGAAGCCGTAAAGCTGGTTGAAGCTCGTGGTGAGTTTATGCAACAGGCAGTTCCGGCAGGTGCAGGCGCCATGTACGCCATTATTGGCCTGGATGACGATAGCATTGCTGAAATTTGTCATGATACCGCAGTGGCCACCGGCGACGTGGTATCACCGGTTAACTATAATTCGCCGGGTCAGGTAGTGATTGCTGGCGAAAAGAACGCTGCAGAACAGGCCGCTAACGCCTGTAAAGAGGCCGGTGCCAAGCGTGCATTACCACTGGCGGTGAGTGTTCCTTCTCACTGTGAGTTAATGCGTCCGGCAGCCGATCATCTTGACGATAAGCTGGAAACCATCGCGATTGCCGAGCCTACAGTGAAAGTGGTTAATAACGTTGATGTGGCGGTTGAGTCAGATCCGGCGGGCATTCGCAGCGCACTGGTTCGTCAGTTGTACTGCCCGGTGCAGTGGACCAAAACCGTGGAGTTTCTGGCCGCAGAAGGGATTGATACCATTATCGAAGTTGGTCCGGGTAAAGTGCTTACCGGACTCGGTAAACGAATTGTCAAATCTGTAAGCTATATTGCTGTTAACACCCCGGAGACGGTGGCAAGTTGGCAGGCAGAAGAATAGGAATCTTTTTCAAATGAGCGATTTACAAGGTAAAATTGCCCTGGTCACCGGTGCCAGTCGTGGTATTGGTAAAGCGATAGCAACACAATTGGCTGCGCAGGGCGCTACCGTCATTGGTACAGCTACCAGCGAAGGCGGAGCCGATGCTATTACCGAATACCTGGCGGCCTCCGGCGGCAAAGGTATGAAGCTGAATGTCACCGAAGAAGGTGCCGTGGATGCGCTGATTAAAGCCATCAACGAGGAATTTGGCGCGGTTGAGATCTTGATCAATAATGCAGGTATCACACGTGATAATCTGCTAATGAGAATGAAAGATGAAGAGTGGCAGGCGATTATCGATACTAACCTGACCGCTATCTTTTCATTGTCAAAAGCTGTTTTGCGTGGAATGATGAAGAAACGCTGCGGCCGCATTGTGAATGTGGGTTCTGTAGTGGGTAGTTCGGGTAATGCCGGACAAGCGAACTACGCGGCGGCGAAAGCCGGTGTCATTGGTTTTTCTAAATCACTGGCTCGCGAAGTCGCTTCTCGAGGCATTACGGTAAACGTTGTTGCACCAGGCTTTATCGATACCGATATGACCAAAGCCTTAAGTGACGAACAGCGTGAAGCCATTTTCAAAGATATTCCGGCGAATCGTTTGGGTCAGCCAGAAGAAGTTGCTGCAACGGTTGCGTTCCTGGTGAGCGACGGTGCGGCGTATATCTCTGGTGAGACAATCCATGTAAATGGTGGGATGTACATGGGCTAACTCGATTTGTGTGATTTTTTGCAGTTTTGCATTGACACACAGACAGAGAAAGCCTTGAATGTTAAAATCTTGTTGATTAAACTTGGTTGGTTGCTGGTTTGACCAGATAGATTGTTCTAGCTGGTCGCTTGCAAGCGATAATATTGCAAAATAAACTAGTGACAATTTTTGTATCTAGTGACGTTAAGGGAAACCTAGAATTATGAGTAACATTGAAGAGCGCGTAAAAAAAATCATCGTTGAGCAGCTTGGTGTTAAAGAAGAAGAAGTAAAATCCGAAGCATCTTTTGTTGATGATCTGGGCGCTGATTCACTTGACACTGTTGAGTTAGTCATGGCGTTGGAAGAAGAATTCGACACTGAAATTCCAGACGAAGAAGCAGAGAAAATCACTACTGTTCAGTCTGCAATTGACTACATCAACGCTAACAAAGACGCGTAAGCTTCTTTTTTAGATAGTGAAAAACGGCTCTGTAACAGAGCCGTTTTTGTATGTATTGTTATAGCTCAACGTGCACTTTGTAGTGTTTACCGTTGGGTATCTGATTAGTTCCAATGCGAGGACATTCTGTGACAAAACGTCGCGTAGTGGTTACTGGCTTGGGTACGCTGTCCCCTTTAGGTTTGTCTACCGATAAAACCTGGCGCCGAATTCTGGCTGGCGAAAGCGGGATTGGCGACATTACCCATTTTGATTGCAGTAACTATTCCACCCGGTTTGCCGGTCAAATCAATGATTTTGATCCGCAAGACTATATCGATAAAAAAGAAACCAAGAAAATGGACCGCTTTATCCAGTTGGGTATTGCCGCGGGCAAGCAGGCATTACAAGACTCGGGTTTTGAGGTTACGCCTGAAAACGCGTCTCGCGTGGGCATTGCCATTGGTTCAGGTATTGGCGGTCTGGAGCTTATTGAAGAAAACCACTCCAAGCTGGTTAACAGCGGCCCTCGTCGGGTATCGCCGTTCTTTGTGCCTTCCACCATTACCAATATGATTTCCGGATTTCTGTCGATCATGGCAGGGCTGAAAGGACCTAACCTGAATATTGTGACTGCCTGTACCACAGGTGTACACAACATTGGTGTAGCGGCCCGGACTATCGCTTATGGCGATGCGGATGCCATGCTTGCCGGTGGTGCTGAAGCGTCTATTACGCCATTGGGTATGGCTGGTTTTGCCTCTGCTCGTGCACTGTCTTCACGCAACGATTCGCCGCAACAGGCCAGTCGCCCGTGGGACAAGGACCGTGACGGTTTCGTTATGGGCGAAGGCGCCGGTGTGGTAATGCTCGAGGAATACGAAGCGGCCAAAGCACGCGGCGCGACCATATATGCGGAGCTGGTAGGCTTTGGCATGAGCGGCGATGCGTACCATATGACCTCGCCACCAGAGAATGGCGAAGGCGCTGCGGCGTCGATGGTAAATGCCATCAACGATGCCAAAATCGATCCGTCTCTGATTGGTTATATCAACGCCCACGGCACGTCAACGCCGGCCGGTGATATTGCCGAAGTGTCAGCGGTGAAGAGCGTCTTTGGTGATCATGCGCATAAAGTGCTGGTTAGCTCAACGAAGTCCATGACTGGTCACTTACTGGGTGCTGCCGGTTCGGTTGAGGCGATTTTCACAATTCTGGCCCTGCGCGACAAACTGGCTCCGCCCACTATTAACCTGGACGAACCGGGTGAAGGGTGCGATCTGGACTTTGTTCCGCACAAAGCCAAAGCCTTTGAGGAAGAATATGCACTGTGTAACTCCTTCGGCTTTGGTGGCACCAATGGCAGCTTGATTTTCAAGCGCCCATAAGCCGACGTTGATAGACACAAAAGGGAGCCTGGTGCTCCCTTTTTCTTTGCAGTCGTGATCATCATTGGTCGCGACTTGGTATTAACAGAATTGCTGATACAATACCCGTCTGAAACTGACTAACCAGGTGACTGCCGAACGCGCTGTATGACTGATCCCAATGGACTGGCTCCACTCAAACAATTTGCCCTCAATGATCGGCTGGCCAATTATGGTGACGGTACGTTTACCACTATGCACGTGTCGGATGGTAAGGTTGCCCTGCTGAATCGCCACATTAATCGACTGGTAAATGACAGCCAGGCCCTTGGCTTAACGGTTGAAGCCGAAGTCATTCGTCAGGTGATTGCGGCCGCCTTACCAGAGCGAAATGAGGGTGTGCTAAAGGTGTTAATTGGTGCCGGGCAGGGCGGTCGTGGGTATGCGCGTCTGGCAGAGCCAAACATAAACGTTGCTGTAAGCTGGCATGACGTGCCTGCTGTTTATCAAAGCTGGCAACAACAGGGCATTCACGTAGGGACTGTGCCGGTCTCTTTAGCCAGACAGCCTTTACTGGCCGGATTAAAGCATGCCAATCGTTTAGAGCAGATTTTCATTAAACAGGCGTTGGCTCATACAGATTTCGACGATGCGATAGTAACCGACACCGAACAAAATATTATTGAAGCCAGTGCTGCAAACCTATTCTGGCTGGTTGGCGGGCAGTGGTTTACCTCATCGCTTGCGTTGGCTGGCGTTAATGGCGTTATGCGGCAATTTATTCTCGATAATTGCCCGGATATTCACATTATCGAACAGCAGTTAACAGAGATAGCCCACGTTGATGCCATGTTTTTATCCAATGCGCTGATGCAAATCGTTCCGGTGAAAACCCTCACCTTAGGTGAGTCTAAACGTGAACTTGCCATTGCGCCGGTACTGTCGCTCCACAAGTCACTGGCACAGGCTTATGTGGGAGAATACGGTGCTGCGTAAACTGGCCTTAGGATTAATCATTGTAGTAGGCGCAGCTATGGCAACCATGGGCTGGTTGCATCAGCAGTTTGCTAAGCCGCTGAATATCGAGCAACGCCAGTTATTTACCCTGCCGCCAGGCCAGGGCGCCATTGAAACGCTGATGCGCTTTGAACAGCAAGGATGGCTGCCCATGCCTACGCTGGCAGCCCGGCTGTGGCTCAAGCTGGTTTATGGTGGCCAGCCTATTCTGGCCGGTACCTATGCCTTTGAGCCGCCATTAACACTGGCGGGGGCTTTTGAACTACTTTCCCATGGCGAGGAAGTACAGTTTGATATCAGCCTGATTGAAGGGCAAACCTACCAGCAATGGCTGACAACGCTTAAAGCACATCCGCGTCTTAAGGCTGACCTCACTGATAATGAGGAGGCGCTTGTTCAGCGCCTTATTGCACAATGGCAGCCCTACAGCGCTGAGCCATTACATAGTCTTGAAGGCCTGCTGTTGGCGGATACCTATCACTTTACCAATCAGACCCCAGCCAGTGAGATTCTTGAACGTGCGTCTGATGCCATGCAGGAGTACCTGCTGGAGAACTGGGCTAAACGCGAGCCAGGCTTACCCTATGAGGCACCGGTGGAGGTGTTAACCATGGCGTCGATTATCGAAAAAGAAACGGCGCTTGCATCGGAGCGGGCCCGTATTGCCGGAGTATTTGTTAATCGGCTTGAGCAGAACATGCGGTTGCAAACCGATCCAACGGTCATTTACGGCCTCGGCGAACGGTTCGACGGAAATCTGACCCGCAAGCATTTACGCGAAGATACGCCTTACAATACTTATGTACATAAAGGGTTACCGCCAGGCCCTATTGCTATGATTGGCCGGGTTGCCATTGATGCAGCTTTGCAGCCGGCACTGACGTCGGAGCTCTATTTTGTGGCTCGTGGTGATGGCAGCCACCAGTTTTCCAATACATTAGAAGAACATAACCAAGCGGTACGAGAGTTCCAGCTAAACCGAAAGGACGGACAACCATAGATGTCAGGTAAGTTTATCGTCGTTGAAGGCCTTGAAGGGGCCGGCAAGAGTTCAGTGATTGCACTGGTAGAGCAAGCGGTTAAGTCAAAAGGCTTTACTACCGTGACAACCCGGGAACCCGGCGGCACGCCCATGGCCGAGGCCATTCGCAACTGCGTTAAGCAAAACTGGCAGGAAAATGTGGTTGAGGAAACCGAGTTGATGTTGATGTATGCCGCGCGGGCGCAACTGTTGGCTAACGTGATCAAACCGGCTATGGATGCAGGCAGTTGGGTGATTGGCGATCGTCACGATTTGTCCTCGCAGGCCTATCAGGGTGGCGGCCGCGAAATTGCACAAGCCACGCTGTCTGCGCTCAGTGACATTACGTTAAAAGGGTTTAAACCCGACCTCACTCTGTATCTGGATGTTGAGCCTGCTGTGGGCTTAGAACGTGCCCGCGGGCGTGGTGAGCTGGATCGCATTGAGTTAGCCGGCCTGGGCTTTTTTGAGCGTACCCGGGCCCGTTATCTGCAACTGGCTGCGGCCGATAGCAGCATCATCACCATTGATGCCATGCAACCTATGGCCGATGTGCATCGGGATGTTCAACGCACGCTGGAGCAGTATCTTTCATGCTAGCGTTACCCTGGTTAGCCGAGCGATATCAGCAGTTGGTACAGCGCTTTGGGGCCAGTACACTGCACCATGGCATATTGCTGAGTGGCCCGCAGGGCGTGGGCAAGCGTGAGTTGGCCGATGCCCTGATGCAGGCAGTACTGTGTTTGCACCCGAGGAGTGACGGCCCCTGCGGTGAATGCCAGAGTTGCAAACTGATTGAGGCAGGCACCCATCCCGACCGTTATGTGCTGGAAAGCGATAAACAGCTGGGCGTTGATGCCATCCGTGAAGCTATTGGTAAGTTAAATACCACGGCGCAGATTGGCCGTCATAAAGTGTTGATCATTCCCGCGGCCGAGCGGATGACCGAAGCGGCCTCAAATGCTTTACTTAAAACGCTGGAAGAGCCCACCGACAACACTTACCTGTTGTTATTAACCCACCGGGTGGCCGGATTATTACCGACTATTTTAAGCCGCTGTGAAAAGCACGTTATTGCCACTCCATCCGCAGAGCAAAGTCTTAACTGGCTGGCAGGCCAGGGCCATGATGAGGTTGATCAGGCGCTACTTAACGCTTACGGAAATGCGCCACTTCGGGTTGCCCGGGCGTTAACCGACGAGAGTGCGCTAAGTTACCGTGATTTTCTGACCGGTCTGGAAGGCTTGCTGGGTAATAACCAGGATGTGACGGAAGTGGCGTCGAAGTGGCAGGACCACGCAGAACAGGTGATTTACTGGTGCCAGCGGTATTATCATGATCAATACTGCAAAACACAGCGTAAAGAAGACTTGCAGCGTTATCAGCACTGTATCGCTTATGCTGTCCGGGTGCGTCATCCTGGCGTTAATAAAGTGCTGCTGCTGAGTCAGATTTTTTCATTACTAAAACAAGCCTAAGGAGGCTTTTTTGTTTGTAGATTCTCATTGTCATCTCGACCGCCTGAAACAAAATACCGAAGAGTTGGCGCAAACGCTGGCTTTTGCCCGCCAGCGCGGGGTAGAGCATTTCCTCTGTGTATCAGTATCGGTAAAAGATTACCCGCAGATGCTCAGTACGGTCAGTCATTTTGATGATGTCTCGGTGTCCTGTGGCGTGCATCCCTTGCATCAGGAAGATGCCTGCGATTACGACACCTTACTGACAGCGGCCAGTAGCGATAAGGTGATTGCGATTGGCGAAACCGGACTGGATTACTATTACAGCGAAGATACCCGTGAGGTGCAGATCCAGTCGTTTATCGACCATATCAAAGTGGCTAATGAAACCAACAAGCCGTTGATCATTCATACCCGCGATGCCCGCGAGGATACCATCGCGCTGTTAAAGCAGTACAAAGCCGATCACACTATTGGTGTGCTGCATTGCTTTACCGAAGATTTACCCATGGCCGAGGCGGCCATGAAAATGGGCTTTTATATCTCCATTTCCGGCATTGTTACTTTTAAGTCTGCGGAAGAATTACAGGCAGTTACTAAGGCTATTCCGCTTGAGCGGTTACTAATTGAAACCGATTCTCCCTGGCTGGCGCCGGTGCCCCACCGCGGTAAACCCAATCAGCCCGGCTATGTGGTAGAAGTTGCCGAATTTATTGCTGAACTTCGCGGTATCAGTGTGGATGAGCTGGCAAAAGCCACAACAGCGAATTTTTATCGCCTGTTCTCTGGCATTAAGCCGAATAGTTAAACGCCATGTCTGACTGGAGCGCGTTACTGTTAAAAAGTCTCGATAAAACCCGGGATATGCCGGAAAGCCGCTATTTTCAGCTGGCGACGGTTGATAGCAGCGGCCTGCCGCACAATCGCACTGTGGTGTGTCGCGGGGTAGATGAGAACCAGTCCCTGATGTGGGTGGTTACCGACACCCGCAACAAGAAAGTTGCTGAGCTTAAGGGCAACCCTCACGCGGCCGTTTGTTGGTATTTCGCCAAAACCCGTGAACAATACCGAATGACGGTAAGCTGCAGGGTGGATACGCCGAACGATGACAGCGCGTTATGCCTGCAACATTGGGATCGTTTGTCAGTGGCGGCCCGGCAACAGTTTTTATGGGGCGAACCCGGCAGCGAGCGCACAGCGCCGAAAAAGTCTCTGATTGATCACAGTGCCAATACGGATGTCTTGCCCGATCATTTCTGCGTGCTAACCCTACTGGTAGAAAGTGTGGACTACCTTAATCTGCGTGGTAACCCGCAGCAGCGGCAGTGTTTTGAAAAACACCAGGGGCAGTGGCATAGTAAAGAGCTTATTCCCTGAACGGTAAACGCTTATGGCTATTCGCTTTGTGTTGGGTGATATCACCAGTGCAACCACCGACGCTATCGTTAACGCGGCTAACCCGGCCATGCTGGGTGGCGGAGGCGTTGATGGTGCCATTCACCGGGCTGCAGGACCTGAGCTGTTAAAAGCCTGCCAGGCGGTAGCGGTAAAAGATGGCGTGCGCTGTCCACCGGGAGAAGCGCGAATAACGCCAGCGGGTAACCTACCGGCTAAATTTGTTATTCATACGGTAGGGCCTATCTACCATCAGGATCCACATCCCGCCCAAACTCTGGCTAGTGCCTATCAGCAAAGTTGCCGGCTGGCTGTTCACAACGGCTGCCAATCGGTGGCTTTCCCGGCTATATCCTGTGGTGTTTATGGCTACCCTCATAAGGAAGCGGCGAGCGTGGCTATTAACGCTTGTTTACAATTTGCATCCGCACTTAAGATTGATTTTTACCTCTTCGACCAGACACTATACGACTGTTTTGTTTCTCAGTGGCAGACGATTAAACAACAGCAGCAACAATAAAACTTTTTGGGCTGCGTCTGCGACTATATTAAAAGCACCTGAAACGGAGTTGGTGATGCGTTTACACAAAATAGTCCTGCTTGCCCTGGCGATAGTTACCAGCCCCATGGTGTTGGCCACCGATGCTGCCGACTTTAATGAGCTTGATAAGTATTTAACGACGGCTGAGGCCAACGGTTTCAGCGGCGCCGTGTTAATTGCTGAAGACGGTAAGCTCCGTTTAAATAAAGGTTACGGAAAAACAGAGCGGCAGGGGAGTACACCTATAACCGCCGATACCCTGTTTGATACCGGCTCGGTAACCAAGCAATTTACCGCCGCGGCAGTGATGCATCTTGTTCAACAGGGCAAGCTGAGCACTGCAATGCCAATTAGCCGGTTTTTTAACAGCCTGCCCGAAGATAAACAAGCTATCACCCTGCATCAGCTTCTTACCCATTCAGCCGGTATTGCCAATGGTATTGGAGCGAGGGATTTCACTCACGTTCCTACCGACGAGTTCTTTAAGCGGTTATTTGCTTTACCACTTTATTTTGCGCCGGGTGAAGGCTATGCCTATTCAAATGCCGGTTACAGTATTCTGGCGCGGATCATTGAGCTGGTTAGCGGGATGTCTTACGAAGCGTACCTTCAGAACGCTTTGTTTGAGCCAGCCGGTATGCACCATACTGGTTATCTGAATCCGGTACTGGCACAACTCCCTGCGGCAGCAGGCTATTTGTTTGGCGAAGTAGAGACGGGCAGTACCCGGGATAAGTACTTTGAGGACGAGGCTATCGCCTGGCCACTGAAAGGGAATGGCGGCATGCTGTCCACCATGAATGATATGTATCTGTGGGCACAGGCGCTGCAGCGTGACTCGGTGTTGGCTGCAAAATACCGCGATCAGCTCTTTGAACCCCATGTGGCAGAAAACGAGGAGGGCACCAGCCACTATGGTTATGGCTGGGCAGTCATGCCAACCCCACGGGAAACTACTTTTATTGGTCACAATGGTTCAAATGGTACTTACTACTTTGATTTTCGCTGGTTGCCTGACGAACAGATACTTATCCTGTTTGCCTCTAACGCATTGGTGGAAAGTACCATGGCCTTGCCTTATTACATCGAGCAATACCTTTTTGAAAAGGAACCGTTACCGGCGTTTGAGACCGGCATCACCAGTCAAATTGCAGGACTATCGCTGCGCACAGCCGGTAACCCTGAGCGCAAAAAGGCGGTGTTGCAGGAAACGTTTGCCAGCAGGATTGATAACAAGCGTACTCTGAATCGTGCCGGTTTGCGGTTAATGGATAATGAACGATATAACGATGCAATAGCCCTGTTGCTGCTGAATGTCGATCTGTTCAGGGATGACGGTAATTTGTGGGACAGTCTTGGGGAAGCGTATTTTGTTAACGGGCAGTATGCACAGGCAAAGCAGGCTTTTACCCAGGCCATTGAACTTAAGCCTGCAGAAAATTGCTACTGGTGTGATAACAGCGCTGCACGACTGCGGCAAATCAGCACAGCAGACTGAATACTGGCTTCTGGCCGCTATCTTAAAGCCGGTATAGTAATAAACCTACCGGCTTTGCACTAACCTGAATATGGGTGATGCACTGTTTTAACGCACTGCATTTAAATGCTTAAGCCAAAGATTGGTATTCCCACAACAAAATGTTACGTGTAACATAGGTGTTCGATGACCAATTATGTCTGTTAACATTTATGACCAATCGCGCCTCCCTACAAGATATTGCCGATCAACTGGGCATTACCAAAATGACGGTCTCCCGGTATTTTCGTTCTCCAGAAAAAGTAGCTCCCGCCACGCGCGAAAAAATTGCTCAGGCGGTAAAACATTCCGGCTATATTCATAACCGCGCGCCGGCGTTAATGTCCAGAGCGCTGAGTCGCACCATTGGTGTGGTCATCCCATCTTTATCAAACCAGGTGTTTTCTGCTTTGGTGGATGGCATTGAAACCATTACCAACGCAGAATCTTTCGACATATTACTGGCTCATTCAGGCTATGATCCCAAGGTAGAAGAACGCAAGATTGAAATGTTGCTGTCTTATCAGGTGGATGGCATGATCCTTTGCGAAACCGAACATACCGACCGCACCCGAACAATGTTAAAGCAGGCGGGCATTCCGGTTGTGGAGTGCATGGAGTTACCGGAAGCCCCAATAGATATGGTGGTAGGGCTCGATCATAAAGCGGCTGCTTTTAATGCGGTAACCCGGATGATTGCCAGCAATAAACAGCACATTGTTTATCTGGCAGCCCGGCTGGACCGACGAACCATGCTGCGTCAGCAAGGCTACGAGCAGGCTATGTGGGAAGCAGGGCTTACTCCGCAAACCGTGGCTACACCGTTTCAGTCGAGTTTTTCGCAGGGCATGAAATTGCTGCAGCAGGCGCTCGATACCTTTGACAGGGTGGATGGTATATTTTGTACCAACGATGATTTGGCCGTAGGGGCCATGCAGTTCTGTAAAAATGAAGGCATTCGGGTACCGGACGATCTTGCTGTAATGGGTTATAACGGGCTGGATATTGGCCTTACCATGCAACCTAAACTCACCAGTGTAGTGACTCCGCGTCAGGCCATCGGGATTAAAAGCGCACGTCTGCTTATTGATGTGATCAACGGCAAAGCACCCTCTGACAAGCTTTTTGATCTGGGCTTTTCTTACACTGCGGGAGAATCGCTGAGTTAATCCGGCGGCGTGAGCAACAGGTGATGACGCTGAATGTCAGCAACCAACTGTTCAATAGGCAACTCTATATCAAGGGTGTATACATCCTGTTCGTCGGCAGCGGGGCGTTCCAGCGTATTAAACTGACTTGCCAGCATTTCGGCTTTCATAAAGTGTGCCTGACGGGCTTCCATCCGGCGTTTAATAAGCTCAAACCGGCCATCCAGAAAAATAAACCTGACGCAGCTGATATGCTCACGAAATATATCCCGATAGTGCTTTTTGAGTGCTGAACAAACAATCACTACCGTGTTACCCGCCGTAACATGCTGTTCGGCAGTTGCGGCAATCTGTTTTAGCCAGGGCGCACGGTCTTCATCATTGAGTGCTTCCCCCCGCGACATTTTAGCTATATTCGCCAGCGGGTGCAGGTCATCGCCGTCAATAAACCTGGCGCCGACAGCCTCCGCGAGACGTTCACCAACCGTACTTTTACCACTGCCGCTAACACCCATTACTATAATGCAACAGGGAGCGGGATTATTATCGAGGGCTGTCATAGAGTCTGCTTGCGTTCTTGTTAAAAAAATGTTTTGCTAAATGTTATGCGTAACATTTTAGCTCGGCTTTACGGCTGTGTGAATAGTTAAATAGAGAATACAACGAGATTTCATGGATATTGCGAGCAATCAAACTGACAATATTGTTTTACTGTTAACCGGACTGACCATGGTTCTGGTGCTGATGGGACTGATTATTGTAGCCCGGGTGCATGCGCTCATTGCGTTAATTACAGTAAGTCTGATTACTGCCCTGGTAACCGGTATCGGCGCTGCTGACGTGCTGCCTGTTATGATGCAGGGCTTCGGCAGTACGCTGGCCGCAGTGGCCCTGCTGGTAGGTCTTGGCGGGATGATTGGTAAGTTACTAGAGAGCAGCGGCGGGGCAGATGTGCTGGCCCAGCGCATGATTAGCCTGTTTGGTCTCGAGCGAGCACCACTGGCTCTGGGTATTACTTCGTTGCTGTTTGGTTTTCCGATCTTCTTTGATGCCGGGCTTATTGTGATGATGCCCATCCTGCTGAGTGTGGCGAGGCGCTTGCAGCAATCAACCCTGTTAACCGTGCTTCCTGCGGCCGGTGCGTTTGCTGTAATGCATGCCTTTGTGCCGCCACACCCGGGGCCCGTAGCCGCGGCTGATTTGCTGGGGGCAAATATTGGACTGTTGCTGATAGTGGGAACGGTGATTGCTATCCCTACCTGGTATGCAGGCAGTTACCTTTATGCCATGTACGCTGGCAAGCGGTTTAATATAGACCTGCCCGCATGGTTTACTGATAGCGAATCTAACCCCAACAGCCAGAGGCAACCTGCTTTTGCCCGGGTTATCGCGGTGCTCTTGTTGCCGTTTGGTCTCATTTGCCTTGATACCGTGGTGAATACTCTGCAGGTTGCTGGCATGATCCCGCAAGAGTCGCCTTTTTTAAGTGGTCTGCGTTTACTTGGCAAGACGCCGGTAGCACTGTTATTAACCCTGCTCATAGCGTTTGGGTTATTTCGCAAGCAATTCAACCGTAAGCAATACGAAGGTTTATGCAATGATGCGCTTGAGCCTTTAAGTGCCGTTATTCTGGTCACCGGTGCCGGCGGAATGTTTGGTGGTGTGCTGCGTGCTGCGGGGATAGGCGATGCATTTGCGCAACTACTGGTAGACAATGGCTTACCGGTTATAGTGGCGGCGTTTGTGATTTCCGTTTGTTTGCGGGTTGCGCAGGGCTCAGCCACGGTTGCCTTAACGACCACCGCGGCGTTGATTGCGCCGGTAGTAACTCAGGTCCCGGGCCTCAGTGCGGTGGATTTATGCTGTATCGTTATTGCTATCGCCGGTGGCGCCACGGTACTGTCACATTTTAACGATTCAGGCTTTTGGTTGGTGTCACGGTTATTGCAAATGGATGAGAAAACCACCTTAAAAACCTGGACCGTGATGGAAACGCTATTAGGCACGATAGCCTTTATACTGGCGCTCCTGCTGAGCGCCGTATTCTAGGCGGCTATTCCGCCTCGGGCGGTGAGGGCAGGCCAAAGGAACTTAAAGCCAGTTCATAAGTGCCTGCCTGAACGCCATTTAATGGCGCGTAGTTAGGCGCGTTACTGGGAATAAAGCTGACCTTATTAAACAGCTGTGGCTGGATTTGCTTGATGATAGCCGGAATAAACTGCGGGTATTTTGTCATTGGCCCACCCAGTACAAACATTTTAGGGTTGATGACCGCCGCAATGGTTGCCAGAGTAGTGCCAATTTGTGAAATGGCCGGATGGCCGCTTAAATCCACGCCTTCTTCCAGGGCCTGCTGAAGATGGTGGTTAGACACAAAGTCCTGCAGGTTCTCTTTATTATTCACCATGATGTGCCCAATTTCGCCGGAGATGCCGGTTGAGCCTCTGATCAGATGGTTATCCAGATAAATACCGGCACCAATCCCTTCACCAAAGTAAATGAAGACAAAATCAGAGACGTTTTTAGCGATGCCGAGGCTTTTTTCGGCCAGCGTAGCCCAGTTTACATCGTTGTCGAGGGTAACCGGACAAGCAAAATGCTCTTCAAGCAGTGCTTTGAAGTTAATGCCATGAATGATACTGAACTTGGAGTAGGGCAATGCCAGGATTTCACCAGTTTGTGAGTTAACCGGTACTGCTACTGAGATGCCAATAGCGAGCAACGGCGAAGACTGGTCCTGCACGGCCAGGCGGATAAAGCGCAAAATCGCCTCTGCCAGTTCTGCCTGCTGCCAGGCAGGGTCGATATAAAAGCACTGATCACGAATCACTTTCAAAGACAGGTCGGTAAGGCGAAGCTGGATCTGTTTTACATCGATAGCAATAGCCAGGGTCAGCCCTTTAGCGGCGTTTATTTCGTAAATAACACCGGCTCGGCCCTGTTTATTTTTGGTTTTTCGGCTGGTTTCCACCACCAGGCCGCTTTTCTCAAGTCGCTGCGCCGATTCGGAGATCGTCGGCCGGGAAATACCGGTTTTCTTGGCTATGGCGGCTCGCGTCATCGGACCATGTTCTTTCAGACAGTGAAAAAATTGCCTGTCGGTCATCAGAGCGAGAGGTGTGCCGTTTTGTAGGGGGTCTGTTTGTTTCATTTTTATTAACACATTTCTCTACTGATTCGCTCAGTTTGATTATTATTGTATTAGGCAACAAATGCTTCCGTTATCGATATGTTAAATCACCGTTGCAAAATGTTTTGTTAATATACCTGCTTTTTAAATTCTTAAAAGGCTTTTCCGGTATTTTGCTGTTGCTTAGCACTAATTGATAATAAGTCAGGCACAAAATCCAGCATTACACAAATAATCGCCATGGCTAAACCATATAAAATAAAGTTAAATTGCTGAAATAAAATAAAAAAATATATTTCAGGCTTACTTTAACAGCTTCTGTATCCGCATTTAACAGTAAAACACCCGTTTAATATACAGCAAATTAATGCTGATTATTCATAAGGTTTGTTTATAAAATCGATTAGAATGAGATTGTTTCATGAGTTTTTTACTACCCTAATGTAAAGCAAAGATCGCACCAAACAGGGTAAAAGTGTTAAAATCTTATCAATTAGTTAAGTCGCTTTACAAAAAAGCTTGCAATGTTACGAGAATGTAACTATACATATTGGGCGTTACAAACGGTTAACCTGATTTCCCGTTGTAACGGTTCAATACGGATTGAGAGAACTGTATTGAATTTAGCACTGCGTCAAGGCAACAGCAGGTTAGCCTGCACTTAATTATCGGTTAATCGGTTGGGTATCAGATGACAGATGGTTAAGGGCAACGGCGCATATAAATAAAAAAGTGTTAATCTCATTGGAAACCAAATTATGTTTTATAAAAGCAAGCTAGCAACTGCTGTATCCGGGGCACTATATGTGATGGTCGCCACTGGCGTTCAGGCACAACAAGCGGAAACAGTTGAAAAGATCGAAGTACGCGGCGTTCGTGGCAGTCTGTCACAATCAATGAACGTAAAGCGTCAGTCTACTGGTGTTGTTGACGCCATCTCTGCTGAAGACATGGGTAAATTCCCGGATACTAACCTGGCTGAATCGCTACAGCGTATCACTGGTGTATCCATCAACCGTGTAAACGGTGAAGGTTCTGAAGTAACCGTTCGTGGTTTTGGTGGTAACTTCAACCTGATTACTCTGAATGGTCGTCAGATGCCAGCCGCTAACGTTGCCTCAATTACAGGTAACCCGCTTGACCAGGGCGCTTCTGGTACAACTCGTTCATTCGACTTCTCTAACCTGGCATCTGAAGGTGTTAGCGGCATTGAAGTTTATAAAACAGGTCGCGCAGCGGTACCTTCAGGTGGTATCGGTGCAACAATCAATATCAATACTTTAAAGCCACTGGCACAGGGTGATAACCGCGCTTCTGTTGGTGTTAAAGCCGTTAAAGACGAAAGTGGTGACGGCGTAACACCTGAAATGAGTGGTGTGGCTAACTGGGTTAACGAAGACGCTAACTTTGGTGTGTCAGTATTCGGTTCTTATCAGGAGCGTGATTCTGGTAGCCGTCACATGAGTGTTGAAAACTATCAGTTATATAACTGGGATGTTAACTCGCCAGGTACTTTTGGTCTGGTTCAGGGGGCTAACGTTACCAATGCTCCGGAACAGGGCCAACTGGTTGCAATGCCTTCCAACCTGGGTTTAGGTGTTAACAACGACAACCGTGAACGTATCAACGGTATGCTGACTGTTCAGTACGCACCAAGCGATGATATGACTATCACTGCCGATGCGACTTACGCGAGCAACGAAATTCAGTCAACTTCAGTTGTTGACGGTATCTGGTTCGCACGTCAGTTTACCGATATGGAATTTGACGGTAACCCTGTTGTTGCTACCCCAATCCGCTTTACTGAAGACATCGATGGCGGTAAAGACTTCTTCTTCCAGAACCTGGTAATGGGTGCGAAGGATGAGTTGTCATCATTCGGCTTCAACGTTGACTGGTGGGCAAGCGATTCACTGAACATGCGTTTTGATGCGTCAGTTGCCGAAGCTAAGAGTGGCGGTGCTGGTCCGTACGGTAAAAACGTAATTCGTTTCAACGTAGCGGGCGCGACGGCTGGCTGGCAAACAGTTGACTTCGGTCAGCGCATGCCTCAGGCGAGCATCGTGGTTGACGATTCTCAGAAGGGTAACGGCAACGGTATCTTCGATCTGCCGGACGTAGGTCCTCAGGTTACCCGTGCGATTTCTTCTGACCAAACTTCTGACGTTGCTCAGTTCCGTTTAGACGGTACCTGGGATCAGGGTTCTGATATCAAACTTGATTTCGGTGTGGGTTACATGAGCACTGAAATGAACCAGGTTCGTTACGAAACTGAAGCACAGCTGGGTGGCTGGGGTGTATCTGATGTAGGTAATATCCCTGAAGGTCTGCTGGAAATCGGTTGTACTGCCTGTGCGTTTGAAGATCATGACATGAGCGGTGTTGCCGGTGCTGATGGTATGGCTGTTCCAGCTGGCGCGACTACTATCCCTCTGGGTAGCGTATCGTTCGTTGGTAACGCAGTACACCTGTTAGAAGCTGTTGCTCCTGCATACGGTTTCACTCCAGGCGACCTGCCAGCTGTAGCGTCTGACAACAATACTGTTAAAGAAGACATCATGTCACTTTACGGTATGGCAACAATGGACGGCGAAATCGGTGGCTTCGAAGCTAACCTGGTAGTCGGTCTGCGTTACGAGAAGACAGACGTTGAGTCTATCTCTCTGCAATCAGTACCTGAGCAAATCATCTGGTTATCAGATAACGATTTCCGTATCCAGCTGGGTAGCGGTACCGATGCACTGTCAGAGAAGCACTCTTATGAGGCACTGCTGCCGAACATCGATTTGTCAGTTAACCTGACCGATGATCTGAAAGCCCGTTTCTCTTACAGCATGACCCTGGCTCGTCCTGCTTACAACCAGATGTACACTGCAACCAGCATTGGCGCGCCTAGCCGCCCAACTTACCTGGGTGGTCAGGGTTCTGGTAGCCGCGGTAACGCAGCGCTGGATCCGCTGGAGTCAAACAACTTCGACCTGTCACTGGAATACTACTACGGTGAGTCGAGCATGGTGTCTGTGGGTTACTACCGCAAAGACGTAGATAACTTCGTAGGTACTCAGCAGGTATCACAAAACCTGTTTGGCTTACTTGACCCAACTTCAGGTCAGGCTGGTACCGTTTCTGGTGATGCGATTGCAGAACTTGAAGCGCGTGGTATCGAAGTTACCGAGCGTAACTACTTCACCATGACAGCACTGCTGTCTAACCCGGATGCATTCCCGGGTGGTGCAGATGACTTCGAGGAAGGTCAGGCGTTCGCAGATGACGTATTTGCAAACTACAGTGTTGGTCCGGTAGCGGGCGATCCAAACATGCTGTTTGAGGTAACTCAGCCAGTGAACAACCAAAGCGCTCGTATCTCTGGTTACGAGTTAGCATGGCAGCACTTCTTCGGTGAGTCAGGCTTTGGTTATCAGGCTAACTTCACCATCGTAGACGGTGATATCGGTTACGACGTAGGCGCCGATCCGGCAGTTGACCAGTTCGCTCTGGAAGGTCTGTCTGACAGTGCTAACATCGTTCTGATCTACGAGAAAGACGGCTTGTCAGCACGTGTTGCTTACAACTGGCGTGACTCGTTCCTGAGCGAAGTTAACCGCGGCGTATCTTCTGTTCGTAACCCGCTATTTATCGACGAGTACGAGCAAGTGGATGTTAACGTTAGCTACGAGTTCAGCGAAGATCTGACAGTAAGCATGGATATCATCAACCTGACTGAAGAAGGCCAGCGCCAGTATGGACGCAGCTATAACAACACCTTCTTTATCCAGGAACTGGACAGACGCTACGTTCTGAACGCGCGTTACACGTTCTAAGTGATGTAAAAACCTGACCGGCGCATCCGTGCCGGTCGGGCATTTCCCTGTTGTATTCAAGTCAGCATTTGCCTGTCATCACAGCTAAGGGTAGGATGCAGACTAACCGTTTCTTCTTAGCTATTTAGCGAATTTTCCTATGTCTAACATTGCCGTTTTAAACAACGTTGATCACGCTGATATCAAGATCAGTGTTAGTGACACCAACAGCACCAGTGATAACGTCAACCGTTGCCAGATCTATGCATCTGAAATCACTGAGTTACAAAAAGAATTCCCCATCCTCATTTATCGCGGCGAAGAGACTGAGTCCTTGCAGTTGCATGCTATTCTGGGGCTGGAAAAAAATGAAAACCTGTTTTTATCCGCGAGCGGATGGACAACCCGTTATGTGCCGGCATTACTGGCTCGTGGTCCGTTTAGCATTGGCTACAGCAAAAACGACAATGGCGAACCCACGGATCCTAAAATCTGCCTCGATATGAACGATGCCCGGGTAAACAGTAACGAAGGCGAAGCCGTGTTTATGCCAATGGGGGGCGAGTCCCAGTATCTGCAGTATGTCAAAAAGGCACTGCAAACCATTGAAACCGGCGCTCAGTACAACCACACCTTATTTACTTTAATTGATGAGCTGGATTTATTGGAGCCAGTGTCAATTCAGATTAAGTTAAGTAATGTTGAACAGGTTAATCTGAACAATTACTACACGATTAATCAGCAAAAGCTCAGCGCCCTTGAGGGGGATCAACTCGCTAAGCTCAATCAGTACGGTATCCTTAGCTCATTATTTTTTATTCTGTCTTCAATGGGCAATTTTCAGCGTCTTATCGAGCTAAAGAACGCTAAGTCGGCAGTACTGTAATTTATTAAGGACGCATTACCATGACGGCCAATCAGGTACTTGTGTTAGAGGGCATTTCACCCGACAACATTCCTTTTGACGATCTTTTTGCGTTAAATAAACCGGTGATACTTAAAGGGCTGGTGAACAACTGGCCGCTGGTACAAGCTGGCAAACAGTCTGTTGAACAGGTCATGGCGCAGCTTACTGAAAACGATACCGGTCGGCCGTTGCTGGCCTATCGAGCGCCAGCACACATTAAATCGCGTTTTGGTTACAACGACACCTGCACGGGCTTTAACTATAGCAGCGAAAAAACGCGTCTCTCTGACGTGCTGGCACAAATCACAGCCGGTTTCAGTGACGATGAACACGAATACCTGTATATCAACTCCTTGCGATTTGATCAGGGCCTGCCTGAATTAAGTAAAGCCAATACGCTCAATTTTTCGCATCCGGAATTTACCAATAACCAGCCGGTGCCTAAAATCTGGATCGGTACGGAATCGGTGGCGGCTGCGCATTTTGATCAACCCAAAAATATTGCCTGTTGTGTATTAGGTAAACGCCGCTTTACGCTGTTTTCGCCAGAGCAGGTAGACAATTTATACCCCGGTCCGCTGTCACCAACGCCGGGCGGGCAGGTGGTTACCACCGCTAATCTTGATGAGCCCGACTTTGAAAAATTCCCACGTTTAAAAACCGCGCTGGAAAATGCCTGGATCGCTGATCTGGAACCCGGTGACGGACTGTATTACCCCAGTATGTGGTGGCACGAAGTCAGGGCGTTTGACCGCTTTAACGTTATGGTTAATTTCTGGTGGATGACAGCCAAACCTTATCTGGGCAATCCCATGGACCTGCTCATGCATGGCATGCTCACCCTGCGCGACAAACCGGCTGAGGAAAAAGCCGCCTGGCGTGCATTATTTGACTATTATGTGTTTGGAGAGGGCGAAAAAGTCATCGAGCATTTGCCGGTGGAATGTCATGGTCCGCTGGCACAGATGGATGAATTATCGGCGCGCCGTTTACGCGCAATGTTACTGAATAATCTTAATCGATAAATAGGCTTAAATTAATGGCGCAAAAGAAAACCCGTGTTGTTGTAGCCGGCGGCGGCACTGCCGGATGGTTAACCGCGTTTAGTTTAGTGACCCGTTTAGGTAATGTGCTGGATATCACGTTAGTTGAGTCTGATCAGATTGGCACCGTGGGAGTAGGGGAAGCAACCATTCCTACCATGTGTAATTTTCATCAGCTGATGGGCATCAACGAACAAGAGTTTATGGCTGCGACAAACGCCACCTTTAAGCTGGGGATTCAGTTTGATAACTGGGCAAACGACGGTGACAGTTATATTCACTCTTTTGGCGAAATCGGTCAGCGTTCATGGATGGCCGAATTTCATGAATTCTGGATGGAAGCCGTGGCTAATGGTCAGCAGGATAGTCTGGAAGACTATTGCCTGGAATTAAAAGCTGCCAAAGCCAATAAGTTTGCCACTAAGATTGGTAATCGGCCGCTTAACTTTGCCTACCACCTCGACGCCACCGCATATGCTGCTTACCTTAGAAATAAATCCGAAGCTGCCGGTGTTACCCGTTGTGAGGGTAAAATTCAGTCGGTAGATACCGATCCTCAAAGTGGTAACCTAACCCGCCTGACGCTGGATACGGGGATTACGATCGAAGGGGATGTGTTTATTGATTGCACCGGTTTTAGAGGGCTGTTAATAGGCGAACACCTTGGTGTCGGATATGAAGACTGGAGCCACTGGCTGGCTGCCGATCGGGCGATTGCTATTCAAACCCAGTCTACCGAAGCGCCCAAACCATATACTATCGCCACAGCCCATAAAGCCGGTTGGCAGTGGCGTATTCCGTTACAGTCACGGGTGGGCAACGGTATTGTTTACAGCAGTCGCTATTTAAGTGACGAGGATGCACTGGCAACCCTTAAGCAAAACCTCGACGGCGAAATGTTAACCGAGCCCCGTTACCTTAAATTCAAGACCGGCCGACGGGAAAAAGCCTGGCATAAGAACTGTATCGCGGTTGGATTGGCCAGTGGCTTTTTAGAGCCGCTGGAATCTACCAGTATTCATCTGGTAACTACTGCGCTTATCCGCCTGATGAAGCTATTTCCGTTTAGCAATGACCACGAACTGCTGGCTGAGCAATATAATCGAGAAACGCAAAAAGAGATGGAGACCATCCGCGATTTTATTATTCTGCACTACAACCTGACGAAACGTACCGACAGTGATTTCTGGGATCATTACCGCACTATGGATATTCCGGAACCCTTAGCCCACCGAATGGCTATCTTTGCGCAAAACGGCTACGTGTGGCCCGACGATGTGGCGCTGTTCAGAGTCGATTCCTGGGTGCAGGTAATGATGGGCCAGGGCCTGATGCCAGCGCAGCATCACGGGGCCAGTCGAATGCTTCCCATCGACGGTTTAAAACAGCAACTTAGTGCTTTCAAGCAATCGGTTAATAATGCGCTGGGCCAGTTACCCGCTCATGCCGACTTTATTGCCCGGTATTGTCCGGCCGGCGAGCAGGTTAAGTAAGGGCCTGGCATGCAAAAGATCATCACCCGGGTTGTAGTGGTAGGCGGTGGTACTGCTGGCTGGCTTACCGCCGGCATTATCGCGGCCAAGAACCCTTTGGTTGGCGAGAATAGTCACACTGAAGTTATTCTGGTGGAATCGCCGGACGTTAAAAACCTTGGGGTAGGTGAGGGAACCTGGCCTACCATGCGCGATACTTTGCGTTTGCTGGGCATTGCCGAAAAGCAGTTTCTCAGTGAGTGTGATGCCAGCTTTAAGCAGGCTTCAAAGTTTGTTGGCTGGCAGCAGGGCGGTGAGGATAAGTATTACCATCCCTTTACGGCACCTGCGGGGTTTGGTGCGGTTAATCTGGTTGAGGCCTGGCACGATGAAGGCTGCCCGGGCGACTTTGAATCCTGGGTCTGTGCTCAGGGCATGGCCTGTGAGCGCTATCAGGCGCCGAAGATGCCCCAATTACCCGAATACGCTTACAATTTTAATTACGGCTACCATTTAAGCGCCGATAAGTTTGTTGCGCTGCTTCATCGCCATTGTACTGAGCAACTCGGCGTGCAGTATAAAAGCGCCCATGTTGCCGGCATCCAGAGTCATCCCGATGGCGCAATAGCCGCTATCGAACTCGCCCAAGGCGAGCCGTTGGCCGGTGACTTATTTATTGATTGCAGTGGATTTAGCGCGCGCTTAATCGGGCAGCATTACAACGTTCCCTTTGTTTCTAAACGGCACATTTTATTTAACGACACGGCAGTGGCAGCGCAGGTGAACCATGCCAGTGACCAAACGCCAATAGCCTCGTGTACGGTTGCTACGGCAAGACCTCACGGGTGGGTGTGGGATATCGCGTTACAGTCGCGCCGCGGTATTGGCCATGTATTTGCCAGCGAGCTAACTACCGAGACTCAGGCTGAGGACGCATTAAGAGCCTATATCAGCAGTGATGAGTCTTTAAGCCAGAAAGCGATTATGCCGCGAACCATCCGCTTTGATCCCGGCCACCGGGCACGGTTCTGGGAACATAACTGTGTTGCCATCGGGGTCTCTGCGGGTTTTGTTGAGCCGCTGGAGGCCACGGCGCTGGTACTGATTGAAAAGTCGGCGGAGTGGATAGCCGAACAATTGCCGCGCAGCCGTGCCGCCATGGCAGTACTTCGTAAGCGCTACAATGACATGACGGACGCACGCTGGGACGAGATTATTGATTTTATCAAACTGCATTATGTGCTCAGTGAACGCCGCGACAGCCCCTACTGGCAGGCACATGCCGATCCTGCATCCTGGACGGACAGCCTGCAGGAAGCGTTGCAGTTATGGCAAAGTCAACCGCCAGGCTTGTTAGAAACCAATCTTCGCCAGGAGCTTTTCTCCTCAGCCAGTAAACAATACGTGTTGTATGGCATGGGGTTTCGCTCCCGTGACTGGCAGCCGGGTGGCATTACCAGCCTGCGCAAACCACTGATCGAACGGGTGCGCCGGGAGTTTCTGCATAATGGCGATAAGCTGTTGGCGCAGTTGCCAACCAACCGGGATTACTTTAACCGGCTTAAAGCGACTAGCGCTTAGCAATAATATAAACCGCGTGCACAATGCCCGGGATATAGCCCAGCAGGGTTAATAGAATATTGATCCAGAACTGTGCGCCAATACCCACTTGCAAAAATACGCCCAGTGGTGGCAGTAAAATTGACAATAAAATGCGTAGAATATCCATGGTTTTCACCTTGTTTGTGTAGAAAACCATGGATGTTGCAAGGGGCTTGCCAGTTATTGAATGTTAATGACAGCAACTGGCCTGGGAAGACTTAGTCATTTTCTGTTGCAGTGCCTGCCAGCCATTTCTAAGCATTAACCCACCGAGTAGCACAGCACACAGTGCGTAGACTGGTGAGATCTCTCCGTGTTCGTGGGTTGACTGACCAAGGGCAATCCACGACTGCAGTGAAAACTGCTCTACCAGCAGGTTAAAGCCATATCCCAGCATAATACTGGCGCTCATCACACTACCGATATACAGCACGAGGGTGCGTTTACCCATTTCCTTAGCAATCATCCCCATGGTTGAAATATTTGTGGCCGGGCCAGCCAGTAAAAATACCAGCACGGCACCTGGAGATAACCCGGCACTTAAAAAGCCCACTGCAACAGGCGTAGATGCCGTGGCACAGATATACATAGGAATACCAATTACCGCCATAACCAGCATGGCTACCAGACCGTCGCCCCAACTGGTCAGAAAGTCGGTCGGTACCCAGGTTTGAATTGCCGCGGCCAGCGCCAGGCCTATCAACAACCAGACGGTAATATCAATCAGCAGTTTACCACTGGAAAATTGCCAGATAGCGGCAACTTTGTCGGTAAAACCTGGTTTATTGGCATGTAATGCAGAGCTGCTATCGCTACCGCAACAAGAAGAGGTACTTGCCGGTGTTGCCTGTGCTTGCTGAGAGCTACAGCAGGAGGTTGTGCTGACCGGTTCAGCTGGCTTGCTACTACAACAGGATGACGTTGTTTTTTCTACTTCAGCGTTACTACTACAACCGCTTTGCGGTGCTTTGGCCGGTGTAGCAGGGACTGTATTGCTAGTGGCTGATATTTCTTTATCGAACCACTTCACCATCATCCCGGCATAGATAGCGCTGACAATGGCGCAAAATGGCCGCACTATGGCGAATAACGGGCCAAGCAACGCGTAGGAGACAGACACCGAGTCTACCCCGGTTTCCGGCGTGGAGACCAGAAACGAGACGGTGGCGGGTTTGGAGGCGCCGCTGCGGCGTAAGCCCACCGCTGCAGGAATAACCCCACATGAACACAGAGGCAGGGGAGCGCCAATGACTGCCGCTTTACCAACTGCGCCGGTACTGGCACTGCCCATGTGTTTTTGTAACATGCTGATAGGGACCAGTTCATGCATCAGGCCGGCAACCAGAAGTCCGAGCAATAACCACGGCGCTGATTCCATAAACAGCAATAAAAAGTTTTGTGCTAACAGGGCGATATCACTCATGATGCCTCCATGGAATCCAGTGCCTGCAGGATAGAGCAGTGCTCAGCACTCTCAGGACCGCCGCAACAGGCAGTATGCAGTGTTTTTAATGACATACGAATTTTCTCCAGTTCAGCAATCTTTGCATCTAACTCCCGGACTTTGCGAGCAGTGACCTGCTTTACCTCTTCACAGGTGTGATCGTCAGGGTGCAGACGCAGTTCCAGAAGCTCGCTGATTTCATCAAGAGTAAAGCCAACGGCCTTGGCCCGCTTAATAAATTGCAGGCGGGCTAAATCGTCAGCAGAAAATAACCGGTAACCAGCATCCGAACGCTGTGATGCTTGTACCAACCCTTTGTTTTCATAAAAACGTACGGTGTCGACAGTCAGCCCGGTGAGCGATGCCAATTGGCCAATGTTATAATGTTTTGTCTTCATACTGGTAGTTTAAACCCTGGAGTTAGCTCCAGAGTCAAGCATAGCAAAAAAATAACCGTCATACAGTTGCGGCAACTTCCATGCTGCAGCTGATAAACGCTTGAATGGCGCTGGATGGATTATCTTTACGGGATACCAGATAGGTAGGGGCATTTGCAATGTCGCTATCTACTGTAGCTATTTTGAGCCCGCTGGTTTGATGCAGCGTCAGCAATGAACGGGGCACCATGCCAATTCCCATTCCGGCGATGACACAGCCAATCATGGTAAAGTGGCTGGGGATCTCTATGACCTTTCCGCAAGTATGCCCGTGCTTTTTTAACCAGGTTTCCAGGCGGTGGCGATATGAGCAGCCTTTCTGATAGCCAACCATGGTCAGCGAAGTCGGTAGCTCATCTGTGTCCGGCCAGTCAGCCGGCATAATAAGCACTAATTCTTCATCAAAACAGGCCACGCAATGCAAACGGGGATCATCGGGTGGATCGGCAGCCATCACCACATCCAGCTCGCCATCTATCACTTTTTCAATCAGTGGCATGGATGCCCGGGTAATCAATTCTACCTGCACAGCATGATAATGTTGGTGAAAAGCCGATAGTATGTCGGGTAAGCGCGATGCGGCACTGCTTTCCATAGAGCCCAGGCGCAGTAAACCCGAAGGCTCTGTCTGGGTTAACTCCGCTATGGCACTTTTGTGTAACTGCAATATCTGATTGGCGTAGTCGAGTAGCCGAAGTCCTGCAGAGGTAACGGTGAGGCGATTATTGGTGCGCAGGAACAGCCCCACATTGAGTTCCTGTTCGAGTTTTTTGATCCGTGCTGTCACGTTTGAAGGCACGCGATGCAGTGACTCGGCCGCACGGCTAACACTGTCATGCTCAATGACGGCTTTAAAAACGGTAAGGTCGGCAATATCCATCAGTACTTCCAGATTAAGGTGATGATTCTTTCATAAATAATGAAAAAGTTGTTCTTTATTATTCATTATAAATGAATGTTTGGGTAGCTTATACTCATCACTCATGAAATCAACGGGGATCACAACACATGAGTGACACTGGCACGCCATCGTCATCACAATCGCTAACAGCAATGCCTATGGCCGGACTGGCGTATGCACTGTGTGCAGTGATGATTTGGACCGGATTTATTTTGGTGTCCAAGGCCGGGGCTTTAGCCGCTCTGGCAACCCCGGATTTGATTATGGTGCGCTTTGGTACCGCATTTGTATTGTTTTCTCCGTTTATCTGGCGACATCGTAAAGTGATCTGTCAATGGCGTATGGCGGTGTTGGGCAGTATTGGCGGGCTCGCGTACGCATTATCGGTGTTTACCGGTTTCGCTCATGCACCGGCTACCCATGCGGCGTTGTTACTACCAGGCCTGATGCCCATTATGATTGCGGTGTTTGCTTATTTTGTTGCTGGCGAGCGACATAAATTATCGTCCTGGCTGGGGATCGCGGTAAGCAGTCTGGGTATAGCAGCATTGTTAATCGAGACGCTGCTGGTTGATAATCGCTTTTGGTTTGGTGATATGAGCTTTATTGTTGCCTGTGTGTGCTGGGGCGTGTTTACCGTTTTATTGCGGCGCTGGCAGTTTGCCCCATGGCACGCCACGCTGGGGATCATCACGGTAACGACGCTGTTGTTTACGCCCGTTTATGTATTGTGGCTACCACATAATCTCAGCGAAGCTTCCTGGCAAATGCTGGGGTTACAGGCTTTTTATCAGGGCGTAATGGCGACCACCATTCAGATGGTCCTGTATGGCCGGGCGGTTCACTTAATCGGCGCTACCCGAATGGGCGGCCTGATGGCTTTAGTGCCGGTTTTTGCCAGTGTTCTGGCTGTGCCGTTATTTAACGAGCAATGGACGCCAGGGCTAACCATTGCGTTATTGCTAATCCTTGCCGGTACGCTGATCAGTAATTTTCCGGTACGGTTGGTAAGCGGGAAGTGGCGCCGAAAGTCATCCTGTACGGCATAACCCTACTTACAAAAAAGCCGCCGGAGTAAACCTGCCAGCGGCTTATTACGGTCAGTGAATATTTGTCAGCCTTTATACGACTAAGGGCTTACCAGCCACACTGACGGTCTTTATTTTGCTCATCGAGCCAGGTTTTAAGTGGCTGGAAGTAATTAACGATGGTGCTTGCGTCCATTTTGTCCGTGCCGGTTAGCGTTTGTAGTGCTTCTTGCCAGGGTTTGCTCTGTCCCATTTCCAGCATGGCATTAAGGGCTTCACCCGCTTCCTCACTGCCATAAATAGAGCAGCGGTTTAACGGACCTTCATCGCCTGCCACATCACACAACGCCTTATGGAACTGGAATTGCAGTATGTGGGCAAGGAAATAACGGGTGTACGGCACATTGGCCGGAACATGATATTTAGCGCCAGGATCGAAGGCGTTAGCATTACGATCTACCGGCGCCATTACACCCTGGTATTTTTCGCGTAAATTCCACCATAGTTCGTTGTATTCATCCGGGCCGACTTCGCCGGCCATGACTTTCCAGCGCCATTGATCAACCATTAAACCAAATGGAATAAAGGCTATTTTATCCAGCGCTGTCTGTAACAGCATGCCGACGTCATTGGAAGGATCGGGGATTTCATCAATCAGACCAATTTCTTTTAAGTACTTTGGCGTAATGGACAGGGCAATGGTATCGCCAATGGCTTCATGGAAACCATCATTTGCTGAACCTCGATACAGCAGTGGTTCCTGATTGTAGGCACGCTGGTAATAGTTATGGCCCAGTTCGTGGTGAATTACGTTAAACTCTTCGCCGGTAATCTGGATACACATTTTAATGCGTAAATCGTCTTTGTCGTCAACATTCCAGGCCGAAGCATGGCATTGCACATCCCGATCGGCAGGTTTACTGAACTGAGAGCGTTCCCAGAACGTTTCTGGCAATTGTTCAAAGCCCAGTGAGGAAAAGAACGATTCAGCCTGTTTAACCATTTTGATTTCATCGTAGTCCTGATCGCGCAATGCACCGGTAACGTCAGGCACTTCCATCGGCTCGTCTGGTTTTACCAAATCGTAGATATTGCCCCAGCTCTGCGCCCACATATTGCCCAGCAAATGAGCCGGAATAGGCTTATCCTGCGGCACGATATCTTCACCGTAGTAACCGCCGAGCTCAGCACGGACATGGCAGTGCAGGGCATCATACAAGGGCTTCACCTGACCCCATAAGCGGTCCAGTTCAACCGGAAAGTCATCGGCAGGCATATCATATTTGCTGCGCCATAACTCGCTGACATTAGCAAATCCCAGTTCTGCCGCACCTTCATTGGCGATAACCACCTGTTCGGCATACAAGTCTTTCATGGGAACAGACACTTCGCGCCAGCCTTGCCAGTATTCCAGCAGCAGATCGGCATCGCGGGAAGTCGCCATTTCTGCACTCATGTCGACCAGGCCGATACAATCTCCCTCAGAACGGCAGTATTTCCCTTTGCCGTACATGCCATCCAGTTCAGAGCTAATTTGCGCCAGACGCTCAGATTTCATTGGGCTTGCCGGAGGTGGCATAGTCAGGGAAGTGCGCATGAGATCCAGTTTACGGCGCAAATCTGCATCTACTTCCACATCATTAAACTCTGCTGCCTGCTTGGCAAGCTCAGACGCACGGTTTGCATAGAGTTCAGAAATATAGGCGTTTACCGTGGCCGTATCTTCATTGATATTGGTTGCATATAACCAGGCGGCCTTGGCTGCCGGTACCTGCATCTTTTCCATTTCACGCTGAGCTGATTCAACAAACATTGCCGCATCTTTGGCAGTATACATTGGCGTTGTTTCGGTGGTTTCCTGCGGTGGTTCGCTGGCTGGCTGACAACCGCTAAGAGCGGCAACCAGGCCCAGTGAAACCAAAGAAAAACGGGTCATTTTCATAATGCTTCTCTCGTTTTGGGAATTACCGCGTAATTGGGGTGACTCCCTTGTTGTTATATTGCAATGATTTGAGGCTGAAATAGCCGTACTACATAAGGTATGTACCTATCTGAGCACGGTTACCACTGTAATCACATTCCCGGCTAAAGCCAAGTGATACAGGCGGTTAGCAATAGCGATAGGGTGTAGTACAGGGATTACAGGACAATATGTAGGGAGTTGTCTATACAGGCAAAAATGGAATATGAATAAGGGCAGAAAATATATGCCGGGTAGGCAGATTACGCGGCAGGCGCCGCTATATTCGCTTTAAACAACACTGCTTAAATTTTTTGCCGCTACCACAAAAGCAGGGATCGTTGCGGCCCGTTTTGAGTAAGCCGGAATCGCTGTGCATGATGCCTGTGGTATAACGCCATTCATTATCTTCCATAACAAAGTCGCTGGTTTCATGCATCAGGTATGGTTTGTGGTTAACAGCGTAATAGGCTTTAAATTCTACCTGCTCGGTAGTAACAGAACTTTGTTGTGCTTTGGCTGAGGGGGGAAAAACTGATAAAGCCAACCACTTGGTACCAGAAGCACTTTCTTCTAACGCTTGCTCACTTAATGAGGCTCGTTGTTTTTTTGCGTAGGTTTTTAAAATATACGCCCAGTTACTCAGGCAATATGCACTAAAGCGAGAGCGCATCAGGGCTTGTGCTGATTCTGCTATTGTTGCCCCGGTATGCTTAGGCTCACAACACTCGCTATAAGGCTTATTACTACAACAAAAACACAACACCGGCTAATCCTGTTAAATGATAATGCCAGTAGTGTAAGGCGAGACGCCGGTTTTACCAAGGGCCTTGCAGGATATTACCAGCCACCTTGTCATTTACGGATACCGCCACTAAAGACACTGCATATTGCTCGCACAGTTGTTTAATAGAAACACGCTCTTCTGGCGTCAGAATGAGATCCTCTACATAAATAGAGCGGCACTGCCCACTGGTAATCAGGCGGCGGATCCAAGCTGGTACTTTTTCCTGGTCTGGTTTCTGTATACGAATGGCGTAGTCGACATCTTTCTGAAAAGCCACGGAATTTGATAACAAATATGACCAGCCTTTGTGCGCTGGTGCGCGTTTGGCCACGCGCTGAGGAAATTGCAGGATGTTGCTTTCAGTCTCAAAAGTTGTGGTTGCCATAGTCATGTTTGTTTCCCTGTTAATATATACAGTGTATAGATATACAGTAATGCTGTATAAAACAACATGCAAGAATTTTTTGCTACTTTTTTAATCGATCTTACCCGATCCTTCGCCAATGGTTACTCAAACGTGGCGCTGTGGTGTAGATAAAAGAAGGGTTTAAAGATTAGGCATGGCCGAAACGGATAGCCGCGTTATGCTTAGTTACATTTTACTGATTGCGCTAAGGGCGATTGAACGCTTTACTTTTAGTCAGGGAAAACTAAGAAGAGTCGCATTTCATGTTTAACGTTAAACGCGTAATACTGCTGATAGCTTTGCTTATGGGCGCCTTGCTTTGTTATCAGGCAGGCTTTGCTACCGGCATTTTTGTATTGGTAATTGTGGGTATGCTACTGGAACTGGGTTTTTGGGTTGGCATTTTTAAATGGGAAAAAGCCAGACCACTCAAGCAAGTTTCCAAGCAATAGCGCTGTCTTAAAATTAATAAGGTAACTACCTAAACCAGCTGCTGACTACTTTGAAAAGTTTGGCGGTATTTCGTCGGTGATACCGACAGATATTTATTAAAATTGTGTCTTAGGGTTACAGCATTATCAAAGCCTGCTCTCCCGGCAATTTGTTCTACGGAGAGGTGAGTGGTTTCCAGCAGTTGCCGGGCTACCTCAAGCTTGCGTTCGCACAGCCATTGATGGGGGGTCATATTAAAGTGGCGAATAAAATGGCGATCCAGAGTGCGTCGGGTCATGTTGGCCTTAGCTGCCATCTGCTCCACGGTTAATCCAGACCCACTATGTTTTACCGCCCAGTCGAGTATCTTTGCCAGTGCCGCGTTTACCGGCGCCAGCGGTTTCTGTACAAATTGCGACTGGCCGCCGTCACGGTGTGCAGGTAACACCAGGCGTCTTGCCACCGCATTGGCATATTCATAACCAAAATCATCTCGAATAACCGCTATTCCCAGGTCAATGGCAGCGGCACTGCCTGCCGAGCAGCCAATCCGGCCGTCGTACCAGTACAAACTGTCATCCCGGTAGGTGATATGTGGAAAGCGTTGCTTAAATTGTTCGGCATAGCGCCAGTGTGTAATCGCCGTGCGTTGATTGAGCAGGCCGAGTGCCGCTAGTAAAAATGAGCCGGAGCAAAAGCTGATAATCCGGCCCCCCTGATCATAATGACGACGCACTTCACTGGCTAACAGCGGGTCGATACGCTCAACGTCCACCGGAAAACTGGGGATCACCAGCAGATCAGTGGCCGGGAGTTGCTCAACCGCAGGGCACTGAAAGACCGTATTGCCTAATCCTTGCAGTGTTTGCCTGCCCAGTGTCACGGTTTTGGTCTGATACCAGTCTTTAAACTCCGGTCGGGGGAGGGCAAATAGCTCAGTGGCGCAGCCGAGTTCAAACAACGACAGCGTTTCACAAAGCAAAATGGTGACTTTTATCATAGGGGCCCCACACTGACAGCGACTAATTTGTCTAAATATTATCGATAGTGGTAATTTTAGACAGTTTTAGCGAGGCGATCCAGCAGTGATAATTAACTTTCAATTCATTAGGGAGTTTTATTATGCCATCTACTGTTATTCGCCCCAGACCTGCAGCCAGTGAGGAAGCCTTAGCCCATTTTCAGCGATTACTGAAATTTGAAACTGACTGTTGGGATGTCCACTATGCGCTGCACAACGATCTGACCGATTTTGTCTTGCTTGATGTACGCGCAGTGGAAGTGGCGCGGCAAGGCTACATTGAGGGGGCTACATTTTTGCCCCATGGGCAGATAAACGAAGAGACATTATCTGACTATCCCGCAGAAACCGTATTTGTGGTGTATTGCGCGGGGCCACATTGCAACGCTACCGAAAAAGCGGCTATCAGGCTGGCGCGCCTGGGCCGGCCGGTGAAGAAAATGATTGGCGGGGTTACCGGCTGGCTGGATGAAGGTTTTGAGTTAATCAGTGATGAATGAACTGCTGGTAAGAGAAGCCACAGTTCATGACATTGATAGCGTACTGCCATTAATGCAAGGGCTGGCGGCTTTTGAAGGCTATAGCGAGCAGTTAAAAGTGAACCGTAACAGCCTCGAGCAGTTGATAGAGCATAATTCTCAAGCCGGTGTACTGGTGGCTGCCGAAGATTCTGGTGAAGTGCCTCATTGTGTAGCGGGCATGTTGGTTTACTTTTATCAGCCTTTTACTTACGACCTTAAGCCGTGGATGGTGATCAAAGAGTTGTTTGTTGCTGCCGAGTGCAGGGGGCGGGGCGTTGGTGAAGCATTATTTAACGCAGCCCGGGCGCACTGTATAGCTCGAGGCGGTAGCAAAATGAAATGGGAAGTATTAGCCGACAACCAGTCTGCTCAGCGGTTTTATAAGCGGCTGGGCGGGCAGACAGAAAGTCGCTGGCAAATCATGTCGCTAGTGCTTTGACGGCTTGCAGCACGTTTAATCATCTGCCGGTACATCTATACGCGGGTGCTCCGGCAGACATGTGGTTCGCCGTTGCTGTTGGCGTAAATCACTTTTTTATTACTGACCATAAATATCACCCGTTTGCTGACTTCAAAGTTTTTAAAGTCGCCACATGTGCCGGTCAGTATGGTGTTGTTGCTGAGTCTGAAATAATAGGTATATTCACCGCTGCCTGACAACAGTGAATAAGAAAGTGCTTTATCCTCACCGTCCTGGAGTTGACCAAACGACAACTCGCCATTGTTAAGGCCAATGTTGCCCTCAACGATTTCGCTGTCAGAGCTGTTCAGTAAACTGACACTCGGCGAAGTGATAACATAAACCTGATAGAGAATAATGGCGATTGCAACTACGAAGCTGAGTGCTTTTAAAGTCATAGCCACCCCCGGTCAGGTTGACAGGAGCAGAATGAAGAAAAGTGATGATTTGCCATGTTTTCAATCCGTGAAATCTGGTGAATAAATCTTATAAATAAAGTAACGAAAATCCGTGTTACCTCAATAATATTGCAGTGATTGCCGCATAAAGCAAGTCACCCCGACTACTCAGGCTAACACATCCGGCCTCCTTGCCGTAAGGATGCGCTATGCGATGCAAACTGTATTTTTGTTATGCGTCTTGTTGGTAGCTCTGCCAGGCCTGCATTGATCCAATGAAAACATCCACGTTCTCAAAACCCTGGGCCAACAGATAACTGGCTGCTACGGTAGCGCGCTTACCGCTGCCACAGGCCAGTGTATAGTGGCGGGATTTATCCAATTGGTGGTGCATTTCCGGCAGATAGCCTAAGTAGATATGCTTAGCCTGTTTAAATTCGGTATTTTCAACCTCTTCCTGTTTACGAACATCCAGCAGTTGCCAGTTGGCTCGTGGCGCTTTAATGCGCTCATCAACCTTATCTGCGGTAACGGCTTTCACATGCTGACGTTGGTACGCCTCGACAGTATCTGGCTTTGGTACCATGGTCAGGTAACCACTAATTTGTTGGTAGCCCATCCGCCACAACTGTTCGGCGCTTTCGGTAGCCTGTTGATGGGAATCAGCCACCAGTGCAATCGGGGTGGAATAGTCAAGAAACCAGCCGCCATACGCGCTGAGTAAACCGCCTGGCAGATTAAGACTACCGGGATAGTGACAGTCGCGAAACTGAGCATGACTTCTCACATCAATGAGTATACCGGGACGTTCGGCGCTTTTCTGCCAGGCAGGCAGAACATCCGGCGCCAATTTCTGACAAGCCACTGCCGGTATAGGCGTATCCACCCCGGTAACATTAGACTGCTCCATCTTGCTGAAGTAGGGAGCAATATAATGGTTCTCTTTTAACTTACGCTCTATAAATGCTTTTTTAGAGGTGCACTGGTAGCCCGGGTTTTGCCGTTTCTCTATCCCTATGGTGGTAAACTCACGCGCTGCCATGCCTGAACCACACACCGAGCCGGCGCCGTGAGCGGGGTATACAATAATATCGTCACCCAGGTTGGCCAGCGTTTGCAGGCTGTCATAAAGCTGGCCCGCCATCTTTTCCTTTTCCTCAGGGTAAAAGTCCGTGCGGCCAACTTCACTGACAAATAAGGTATCACCGGTAAATACACCAATGGGCTGACCATCCTGTTCGTTGTCGATAGCCAACACACAAATACTGTCTTTGGTATGGCCGGGCGTTGTAATGACCTCGAGTGTCCATTTACCAATCTCAAATTTATCGCCATTAACGGTCTTGTGGGCATATTCGATAGGCTCGTCAGCGTCTTTACCATGGTAAATATCAGCACCGGTCTGGTTGGCCAGAGCTACCGCGCCAGAGATAAAGTCTTCATTGCGGTGGGTTTCGATAATGGTAGTGATCCGGCATTCATGCTTTCCGGCAAGGGCGAGATAAAGTTGCGTATCTAACTGAGGATCAATCACACAGGCTTCACCATCACTGCCAATCAGGTAGGAAAGGTGGGCAATGCCCGGTGTTTTAACAGATTCAACAAACATAGGTTAACTCCACTTTGGTGTTGTGCCGCGCACAACGTGAATGTATTCACTTCACCATAAGCTTTCAAATGTCATGCCGAATAAAAAGTTATTTTAAAACAGTGAATTAAGAATTATCGCCACAGAGATTTCCAGCAACGGAAGAAATATTCACTTAATCCTATATAAAATTTACATACTGCTGAGGTGTCAGCGTGCGCGTTGCAGTCGCTGTTTCAGGTATTGCAGTCTGGGAAGCAAAATCAGCAAGGCGATTACCCAGTAAATCAAAGGTTCCTGCAAGCCGGTTTTGCGTGACCAGCTAAAGTGTAACAGGGCCAGAAAAACAACAAGGTAGATTGTGTTATGCAGGGGTTGCCAGCGTTTGCCAAGACGCTGCCTGACTTTATTAGGCGAGGTAATGGTCAAAGCAGCCAGCAGTAATAAGGCAACCATGCCTATGGTAATGTACGGCCGTTTAATAATTTCACCCACCACTAAGGACCAGTCAAACTGTAACTCAAAGCTGATATATGTCAGCAGATGGATAACAGCATAAACGAACACATAGACGCCCAGCATTCGCCTGAAACGCATTAAAACCGGGGCGGGCAGGTAGCGGGCAGCCGGACTGATAAGCAGGGTGATCAGCAGCAGGTTTAAGGCGCCGATACCGGTAAAATGAATCAGCGCTTTCACCGGGTCTGCCCCCAGGTTATCGGTGACACCCAGATAAAAAGTGAAAATCACCCAACCGAGGATCAACAGGTGCAATAACGTTTTGCCCAGCGTGATTTGCCGGGCAGATAATCTTAACGGTTTATTCAGTAACTTCATCAAATACTAATAGTAGCGGGTGAGATCCATATTGGAATACAACGGGGCGACTTCCTGATAGCCGTTAAACATCTCGGTATCGATACGGTTCTGTGAAAACAGGCCGCCTTTAGTGATCCGTCGTTCACTGGCCTGACTCCAGCGTGGGTGAGCCACGTTTGGGTTCACGTTGGCATAAAAGCCATACTCGTGGGCTGCCAGTCGATTCCAGGTAGTCGGCGGCTCCTGATCGGTGAGAGTAATGCGCACCACTGATTTAATACTTTTAAAGCCATATTTCCAAGGCACTACCAGCCGAATTGGCGCGCCGTTTTGCGGTGGCAGGGTTTTACCATACACGCCAACCGACATCAGGGATAGCGGGTGCATGGCTTCATCCAGACGCAGGCCTTCCACATAAGGGTAGTCGATACCACCACCCATAAACGGGTTGCGTTGACCCGGCATCTGTTTCGGATCGAACAGGGTTTTAAACGCAACATATTTAGCCGAACCGAGCGGATCAGCCAGCTTGAGTAGTTTATTTAATTCAAAACCCAGCCAGGGGATCACCATCGACCAGGCCTCAACGCATCTTAACCGGTACACCCGTTCCTCTAATGGAAATTTATTGAGGATATCGTCATAGCTCAGGGTAATGGGGTTGCGAACCATACCGTCAATTTTCAGTGACCACGGGTCAACCTGAAAGTCCTGGGCATTTTCTGCCGGATCGTCTTTACTGGTGCCGAACTCATAAAAGTTGTTGTATGAGGTGACTTTTGCATAAGGCGTCATGGTTTCGTCGGTAGACAGGCTGTCGTTGCGGGTAAAATCCAGCGGTTTGGCCTTGAATGCTGGCTTGTCATCATCGTCATCAAACCAGCCACGAGCTGTTGCTGAACCGCTTAACAGCGCGCCAGCACCAACAAACCCCATGGATTTGAGCAATCTGCGCCGCGATGAGAACACTGATTCGTCGGTAATTTCGTGACTTTTAAAAGTTTGAGATGGTTTAAATCGTTTAGTCATAATACCTGATTTGCGAAAACTAATACCTCTGGTTACGTACTAAGACCGCATTAAGCACAAAAAAATTTCATCCCCGCCGGATAGTATTAGTCGCAGCGCCGGCGGCTCACGCTACCCCCTACAAGTTGGCAAGATATTTGTAACATTGTTGGTTCAATGCCTAAAACCACAGAATATTGACACTTATGAGATTACCGACAAAAAGCCTGATCGCTAAAATTGAAGCCTTGTCTGCGCAAATGAATCCTGAGCAATTAAAAGACTTTCTGGATGTGCTGGATTCCATGGCTGTAATGGTGGAAGACGCCAAAGCAATGCCGACCTCTGCAGAAGCCAGCGAGTTAAACGCGGTAAAACTGGCCCTGCATTAATATGTAGCCTGCCTCTGCTGCTGATTGCTTACAGGTAGGCAAGCGTATTAAACATCCGTTCAGGCGTTTACAATGACAAAGTATCGAGTACACCACCGCGCTTAGGCACAAACATATTGGAATAGAGACGGGCGGCGAATTCGTCGGTCATGCCTGAAATATAATCGGCAATCACGCGGTGACCGTTGCCTTGCTCCTCGGCCTGTAACCAACGACTGCGGGTGTTTTCCGGTAGCAGGCGGGTGGGATCTGAGCTGAATGCCTCAAAAAGCTCCATCACTACCTGCTGGCCTTTATATTCCAGTAATTGCACTTCAGGTTTGCGAATGACCTTGCGATATACAAATTGTTTAAACAGGGCCAGGGCTTCACTGTGGTGGTGAGGAAGAACCGCCTGATAACACAACAAGGGGTGAGTAAACTGCGGGTTTTCCTCGATGCGGATTGCGGTAATAAAGCAGTTAACCAGTGCGCCAATAGCGTTTTTGCGCTCAAACTGTTCAATGCTGAATAAGCGGTCACCGAGTTTACTGATAGCATCAGACAGCCACGACACTTTGAGTTCAATCAACGGCTTTTCCAGCTCTTCACTGAATTCGGCGCGCTTAACCATCCCCATCACAATGGCATCTTCCAGATCGTGAATACCATAAGCAATATCGTCGGCCAGCTCCATCACACTGCAATCAAAGGACTTATGACTGGTTTTACCGTGCTTACCGGCACTTTGATTAAATGCCATAAAAGCGTCGCGTTCTTCTGGTTTTAACGGAGCGAGTAACCAGTCAAACAGATTTTCATCACAGCGAAACAGCCCTTTAGGCGGGTGCCAGTTTTCGGCTTTCACCTGACGCATGCGTAAATCATCTGCCGGCACAATATCCTGATTGGTCAGCGTATCGATAAAATTGGGGTATTTCACCAGGCCCAGAACACTACGACGGCTCAGGTTCATGCCGTGTTCTGCGGTATAGGGCTCCAGCCGGGTAACAATGCGAAACGTCTGGCCATTGCCTTCAAATCCGCCGTGCTGGTGCATCATGTAATGCAGTGCTATTTCACCGCCATGGCCAAACGGCGGGTGACCAATGTCATGGGCCAGACAAAGAGTTTCAATTAAATAGGGATCGAGACTGACATATTCGGTTAAGCGGGGAAATTTGCCTTGCAGCTGTGCGGTAATGCCGGTGCCAATCTGCGCCGCTTCCAGTGAATGGGTGAGGCGGGTACGGTAGAAATCACTTAATCCCACCCCCAGTACCTGTGTTTTGGCCTGTAAACGGCGAAAGGCCGCTGAGTGGAGTACCCGCGCTTTATCACGCTGAAAAGGCGAACGATGATCGCCGTCTCTTGCCTGAGTGCGGGGTAACCGACGTTCGGACCAGATGGATTGCCGATCGGATTGCATACAGACCGACTCCTTTATTACTCGCCGTGATCTTCCTGAGTGATTTCATCCAGACTCAGAGAGAAGCTGGGCACGTACTGTTTTAAAAAATAATCCACTTCGTCTGAATGGTAGTCTTTGAGCATTTTATCAAGGCGCTTTTTGGCAAGCGTGAACTCACGGTTACCGGCGCTGAGCTCCTCAAGCGTTTTCAGGTAGGCACAAATAACGTCGGCGGCTTTTACAATAAAGGCTTCGTCTTCGCCGTGTTTGTCACCGCTGATTAATTCGGCGTAATCTTCGCGAAAGGGCTCAGGGGCCATATCGATAAGCTTCTGCTCGGCGATTTTCTCAATCTTTTTATACTCTTCCTTGATGGCCGGGTTGTAGTACTTAACCGGCGTAGGCAGATCGCCGGTAAGCACTTCAGACACATCATGGAACATCGCCAGGGTGGCAATCCGGTCGGGATTGAGCTGACCATCAAAAAAGCGATTACGAATAAGCGCCAGGGCATGGGCAACCATAGCCACCTGCAGGCTGTGCTCCTGAACATTTTCAATACGCACATTATGCATCAGCGGCCAGCGGTGAATCAGTTTCATCCTGGCCAGGTGGGCAAAGAAATGGCTGTTTTCAGCCATTACTTTTTACCTTTCTGGCGGTAGCCATTAAAGAAGTTTTCAATGCGATCCATGGCCGGGCCTAAAATATCGCTGTGCGGTAAAAATACCAGACGGAAATAAATGCCTTCGTTTAAGTTGAAGGCACGGCCGTGAACCAGCAGGATTTTTTCGCTGCTGAGCAGGTCGAGGATCATTTGTTCGTCGTTGGCGATATTAAACTTCTCAGCATCGACCTTAGCAAAACAGTACATGGCGCCATTCGGCGGCACACAGGTGATGCCGTCGATGTCATTCAGACGACGGGCCGCCAAATCCCGCTGTAATTGCAGTCGGCCGCCGGGTTTGACTAAATCGTTGATGCTCTGATAGCCGCCAAGCGCTGTTTGTATAGCGCTCTGGCAGGGCACGTTGGCGCACATCCGCATGGATGACAGAATATTCAGCCCTTCAATATAGTGTTTAGCCAGGCGTTTATTACCGGATACCACCAGCCAGCCGGCACGGAAGCCCGCCACGCGGTAGTTTTTGGATAAACCGCTAAACGTCACAAAAAACACGTCATCGGCCAGTGAGGCTATGCACGTGTGCTTGGCATCGTTATACAGAATCTTGTCGTAGATTTCGTCGGAATACACCACCAGCTCATGCTCGCGGGCTAAATCAACAATTTGTTGCAGTAATTCTTTGCTGTACACGGCCCCGGTGGGGTTATTCGGGTTGATCAGTACGATGGCTTTGGTTTTCTTGGTGATCTTACTTTTGATGTCATCAATATCGGGAAACCAGCCAGCCTGTTCGTCACAGCGGTAATGCACCGGGGTACCGGAAGATAAGCTTACCGCAGCCGTCCATAGCGGGTAATCCGGGCTGGGTAACAATACTTCGTCGCCCATATTAAGCAGCGCCTGCATGGCAATCATGATCATTTCACTCACGCCATTACCAATAAACACATCATCAACCTGGATGTTGCGAATGTTCATTTGCTGGTAGTACTGCATTACTGCAACACGGGCCGCGTAAATACCGGTAGAGTCAGAATAGCCTTGTGAGGTTGGCAGGTTATGAATGACGTCCTTAAGGATATCGTCGGGGGCATCAAATCCAAACGGGGCAGGGTTGCCAATATTCAGTTTGAGAATACGATGGCCTTCATCTTCCATCTTGCGAGCCTGCGCGGCGATCGGACCGCGAATGTCATAACATACGTTATCTAACTTGTGCGAACTGTGTACCGGTTTCATCTTAAACTACTTAAATTACGGGGCTTTCAGGGTATCGCATCGGGCTATACGCTGTTAAGCAAATTTTGCGCTTTAGCGCAAATATATTGCATAAACTGTTACAAAAACCGACTTGAGACAGTAAAAAGGAAGGGCTATAACTCAAAATAGTGCTTTTAGAGAATAAGTTTGCTTTTTGCAGGGTGTCCGCATGCGCCATTCAGATGTAGTTGTAGATCACAGCGCCGGGGTAGAACATTACCCGGGCGAGAGCAGGGTGTCGGTAAAACCTGTTGATGGTGCCATGGTTTGCTGTGGTATTTATGGCGTTTTCGAACACACGGGTATGTGGGTTGATGGGCACATTATTGAACTGCATGGCAGTGGATTGGTGAAAGCCGTGTCGCCTCAGCGTTTTTTAAACGACCGCAGTGGCGAGCACATTTATATGCTCTGCGATAAAGATCTGCAACCGCTGGTAGCCGATGGCTCCGCCGAGCGTGCCGTATCGCGCATCTTTACTTATATTGAATACCATCCCTGGGGCAATAATTGTCATCGTTTCACTTTTGATGTGGCCACCGGGCAAAAAAGCGCAGTATGTAGTTTTTACGATTTTAATGTGGCGGTGAATCGCTACTTTCACCGTCGCCTTTACTGGCAACCGGTCAGTATCCCTCGTATATATTAATATTTAATATTTTTATTGTTAATAAATTGTGAACTTTAGTAATTGGATCTATCGTATATATAACGGTGGGGAAGATTCTGCAGTAAGTAGCACCGGTTCGCTCAGAAGATCGGTAAATATCGTGGATAAGTGAATGTTCCCCTGTTTTGCGCTTAACAGTAACAACTGAGGGAAGTGAATTTATGTCACAACACTTTAAAGAAACACCCCAGAACGCTATCACCGACAGCGGTATCGCCAGGGTCATTCCCTGTAAAGAGCTCGATGTCGGCGATCCCATTAAATGGTTGTCTCTGGGCTTTCAGGATTTATTAAAAACCCCGTTATTGTCCGTTTTCTATGGTTTATTATTCGCCGTCATTCCCTGGTTAATCTCCTTTTTAGTGGCGATGACCGGCTGGCACCTGATTATTTTGCCCTCGATAGTGTGCTTTATGCTGATTGGTCCGTTTCTGGCAGCGGGCTTGTACGATATAAGCTGGGAACATGAAAAAGGCCATAAGCCCACTTTATCGCATTCGCTACGTGCCATGCGCCGTAATGCGGTGAACGAGTGGGGATTTGGCATTTTGCTGATGATCCTGATGATCTTCTGGTTACGTGTTGCCTCCCTGATCCATGCACTGTATCCGCAGCATCAGATTGAGAGTCTGGAAAGCTTAATGCCTTTCCTTATTCTTGGAACCGGCGTAGGCGCAGTGTTCTGTATCGGTATGTTTTTTGTTACCGCATTTACTCAGCCCATTCTGCTGGAGCGGAAAGTTGATTTAGCCACTGCTGTGATGACCAGCATTAATGCTGTATGGGTGAATAAGGTACCGATGTTTATCTGGGCTGGTATCATTTTCTCCATCGTTGCCATTGGCTTTGTTACCGGGTTTATCGGCTTCATTGTATTAATGCCATTACTTGGCTATGCCTCCTGGCATGGTTACATTGATGCCATCGAAACCAAGCGGGAACGTGAATACGTTTAATCCGGCTCTCGACCTCTCCTTCATAACCTACGGGTAGTCGGGCATATAGTCTGGCTACCCTTTTTTCTGCTTTTAACCTTGCCCCGCAACCAATTTATCTTTAATTGAAATCATTACGGGCGCTGATGAATCTTCTTTCTGATGACGATTGTCGTTCTGTCTGACTTTCAAAATAGCCAAATTTTCATCGTTTTTACATTATTTCTGTAATTAAATTACAGGTTAAGTGAGCTCTAAGAGCCGTTTTATCAACTTAAGTTGTATAAATTTGTGAATAACTGGCTGAATCAAGCTAAAAACTTTCAGAATTGAAGGTGTTTTTTAGAACTTTTTTATATCTAAAGTTTAATAGATATTCTGAATGGTAATATTTATTTAAAAAATACCCTTCAAAAACAAAGGTGTAAGTTGTTAATTGGCTATTAACATTATAATTTACGCTATTTTCACCATACCTATACAATAATAAAACAGTAATTTTCTTTCAGATGGGGCATAAATATAGTGCACCAACGAGAAACGCTCAGCGCAAATCGTTGGGCTGACACCAGAACTGATAAACAGCAATTTCGCTCTACAGCTTCCGGTGGATACCAAGATAATATGAGAGGAAATTTAAATGACTAAAGTAATCAAATCAACAATCGCTGCTGCAGTATTAGCAGTAATGGGTGTATCAACTGCTTCTGCTGACGTAACTGCTGAAGGTGTTCGTTTTACAGGTGATACTGAGTTCGCTGGTTTTTGTAAAGCGGTAGTAAAAGATGACGTTCGCCTGCTGCGTTCTTCTGTATCACGTAACATCGGTCTGATTGGTGCGAGCCAGCGTGAAGTACTGAAAGTAGTTAGTGCAAAAGACGGTGTAACTTGTAATGGTGTATCTCTGGTTGAGTTTTCTCAGTCTCGTGACGCATCAAACGTCTATCAATTCCTGACTGCACGCAGCTAATCGTGCCGGGAATCAGTAAACGGGAACCGCAGTGGTCAAAAAACCGAGTTCCCGTTTAACTCCTTCCTTCTCAGGCGCTTTATCCTTAAGCCCTAATCCAACGACTCACCTGTACTTTCGAGCGGAAAATCATTTTGCTCACCCGATAACGTAACTTCAGTAACAGTACATAAGCCAATGGAACCAGAAACAGACTGGTTAGTGTGGAGAACACTAAGCCGCCAATAATGGCTATTGCCATGGGCGAGTAGGCCGGGCCGTCGCCACCAATACGGGTGCTGCCCATTGCCAGAGGTACCAGACCCAGTACCGTGGTGGAAACCGTCATCAGAATTGGCCGGATCCGCGAGCTGCATCCATCTACTATAGCGGTAATTAAGGCTTCGCCTTCGCCAATCAACTGGTTAATTCTATCTACCAGCACAATACCGTTGTTTACCACTATTCCCATCAGGATCAGCATGCCTATCATGCCCATTACCGACATAGAAGTGCCCGTGATCATAAAGGCCCAGAATACGCCAGTAATACTAAACAGCAGTGACGTAATAACGGCGGTTGGTAGCAGCAAGGATTCAAACAGCGCTGCCATAACAATGTAGATCATGCACACAGCCAGCAACATATTCATTTGCATTACCGCAAAGGCTTCGTCCTGACGACGGAAGCCGCCGTCTAGTGTCCAGCTGTAGCCAGAGGGCAGGCTCATGTACTGCATGGCAGCCTCTATCCGTTCGCGGGCCTGTTCCATAGTCGTGCCTTCTTCCAGGTTGGCACCCACTGACAGTGCGGTTTGACGATAATAACGGTTTATTTGCGCCAGCTGTGGCATTACCGTGATATCGGCCACCATGTCCAGGGTAATATTGCGGCCTGAATTATTGGTCAAATTGAGGTTTTGCAGCGCATTGAGTGATTCCTGCACCGATTTACCATACATCAGTTTGACATTGACCTCGCCGGCTTCGCCGTAGCGGAAGGTGCGCAGGTTGTTACCGCGCAGGGCAGTTGCTACCAAACCAGACACCTGTTGAGTGGTGAGGCCCAGCTGATAAGCTTTGTCACGGTCGATACGGATCTGCAGTTCCTGGCGTTCGCTACCCACATCAGCGCGTACATCAGTTAAGCCATCAACGTTGTCCAGCACATCTACTACACGGTTGGCGATCACTCTGAGCTGATCAGAAGATTCGCCAAGCAGGGTGAGTCTGACCCCACCGCCATTGCCTTCGTTCCAGCGGAAAGACGGTTTGGCCCGGACAAACTTCGGCATATTCTCAAGTATCAGGCGTTTAATTTCGCTTACCGGTACCGGTAAATCATCCTGCAGGGTGATACCAGATGTTGCCTGCCCAGCTTCGTAATAGGTATACACCTGTTTTATGTAGAACTTTTCCTGATTGTCGTAGAGATAAGCTTCCATTTTATCAACGGTTTTCTCTACTTCTTCCAGAGTGTAATTCTGGCTGATGTGATAGTTCAGCCAGACTCGGGAGCGGTTATCATTCCCTTCGTCATCGTTGGAAATAACGCCCAGAGGAATGGCCGTACTGGCCAGAATAGCTAACGCAATGACCGAGGTTTTGCCCTGATTATGCATGGCCCAGTTTAAGATTTTGCGATAACGCTTAATATACCCTGCAGGCTTTGCATGGTGAGCGGCAGGCGGCTTAACCTTTGAGGCCAGCAGGGGGATCAGCGTTTGTGCAATCAGCAGTGAGGCAAACAGCGAGATACAAATGGCAATTGCCACGTGCTCCAGAAACACGGTGACATCAATTTTAACGCCCACAATATTGGGTAAAAAGACGATAGCCATTGTAGTGGTACCGGCGATGACAGCCAGACTCACCTTACCAACGCCTAATTTGGTAGCCTGTTTCGCATCGGCATGAGTGGCCCGCTGCTGAAAAATGCTTTCAGTGATTACTACCGCATTGTCTACCAGCATACCTACCGCCAGCATCAGGCCCATCAGCGACAGGATATTCAGCGAGTACCCCAGCAAATACATGACGCCCAGGGTAATGCAGATAGAAAACGGCACAGACAGCACAACCAACAGGGTGGTTGTGAGTTGCCGCAGGAATAAATACAACACCACAACAGAGAGCAGTGCGCCAAATAAACCCGCTTCCACCAGATTTGATAACGATGAGGTGACACTTTCGGCCACGTCATCCATTACGTACAGGTTAATGCCGTTAAAAGCCGGATCCTGTTTGGTTTTTTCAACCACCGCCATTACCTGTTCACTGACTTCTACCAGGTTACTGCCTGATTCACGGAAGATATTCAGACCCACTGCGTAGGCGCGGTCGAGGTGGCGGCCATTGTTACGCTCAGGTGTTTCATAATCCACCGTGGCAATATCTTTAAGCATGATCCCCGGTGCAACATAGAGCTGCTGGATATCGCGCATATCAGAGAACTGGCCCTGGGGATTAACAATAAACTTCTGGTCGTTGGCAAAAAAGTGTCCGGCCGTCATCGAGAAGTTGGCTTCCCGCAACCGTCTGCCCAGTTCGTTGGTATCGATATGTAGTGAAGTAATGCGTTCCGGGATAAGGCGAATACTGATTTGTTTTTTCTCAACACCATACAGTTCAACCCGGGAGACACCCTGAACCCGTTCGATTTCACCTTTTAAATTACGGTCGAGGAGATCGTAGGCGTTCGACAGATCGCGCTCGCTGGAGACCCGCAACTGGAAAATCGGCATGTCGTTGGTATTAAACTTAAACACCATCACGCGCTCAACATCATCGGGCAGTTCGTCGCGAATAGCATCGATTTTTTCCCGGGCTTCGATGCTTTTGGCTTTAATGTTGGCGTCCCAGTCAAATTCCACAAACACTTCAGCGCGGTTTTCAAACGAAGTTGCCCGCAGCCTTTTGATGCCGGACATGGTGGCAATCGCTTCTTCCACCGGACGAGTGATCATGCGCTCTATTTCAGCCGGAGTGGCGTCGCGATAGGGCACCTGAACGACCATTTGCGGAATATCAATGCCGGGAAATTTCTCCAGCGGTAATAACCGTCCTGCAGCGATGCCGAAAATCAGCATCGACAGGAAACACATACAGATAGTGACCGGTTTGCGCAGGGCAAAGCTGGTCAGGGTGGCGCCAGCCTGAGCAAACTTATCCATAAACTTTGTCTCCGGCAGTGTCGCTCGCCGTTACGGCAAACTGTTTGCGGTCGAACAGTGAGTAAATCACCGGTAACAGAATAAGGGTCAGCAAGGTAGAGAACAGTAAACCAAATATCACGGTGATGGCCATGGGCGTGCGCACCTCGGCACCTTCACCAAAGCCAATGGCCATGGGCAGCAGACCAAGAATAGTGGTCTGCGTGGTCATGATAATGGGACGTAAGCGGCTGTTGGCGGCATCGATGATGGCGCTGTGTTTATCCTGACCCTGTTCACGTAACTGATTGATGCGATCGATCAGTACAATGGCGTTATTAACCACGATACCGCAGAGCATAATTAAGCCGATGAACACCACCACACTAACGTTGGTGTTGGTAAGCAGCAGACCATAAATGGCACCGGCTACGGCCATAGGAATGGCAAATAAAATCAGCAGCGGGTGACCCAGTGATTCAAACTGTGAAGCCATTACCAGGTACACCATAAAGATAGCCAGAGCCAGGGCCAGCATCAGCGAGTCGAAACTTTGCTGCATGTCTTCGCTCTGACCGGCAATGGTTGCCCGCAACTGCGGCGGCAGGGCAATTTCACGGATAATTTGTTCTGCCTCAGCCACGCCCTGGGCCAGATCACCATAGCGCAGATTGGCTTCCAGCAATGCTACACGTTGCTGGCCTACCCGGGTGATCTCACTCGGACCGTTACTGACAAAGACTTCAGCCACAGCATGTAAGGGCACCGGCTGTTCTGCGCCCGGATTAATGATGATTTGGCTGATATCGTCAATCTGGTCGCGTTGTGTATCGGCAGTGCGTACCAGAATGTCCACTTTACGGTCGCGCATACTGTACTGGGTTGCTACTTCCCCCCCAATTTGTGCAGCTACCAGCTTGGCGGCGGTAGACGCATCCAACTCGAGGCGGGCCAGCGCCGCGTGATTGAAATTAATTTTGAGCTCAGGGTTACCTACCCGCAGACTGCTGGTTACATCGGCAAAACGGCTGCTGCCTTCCAGTGCCTGCTTCAACGAGTCGGCACTGCGCTGGAGCAGCGCTAAATCATAACCTTGCAGCTCAATCTGTATCGGTGCCGCAAAGGTAAACAATTCAGGATAACCAAACTTGCTCTGCACACCGGCCTGTTTTGCCAGGTATTCACGTAATGACTCTTTCACCCGGGCTTCATCGGCATCGCTGGCCTGTTTATCCAGCACTACGTTGAGTTTGCCCCAGTGATCGCCTCCCTGTGATGGCGCAGCACTTATAAGACTGCCAGTACCGGCCAGTGAATAGGTACGATCAACATCAGGCAAGGACTCGGTATAGAACGCCAAACGGGTCAGTAAGTCGTCGGTTTGCTCAACACGAGAGCCTGCCGGCAGGGTGACTTCAATGAAAAATTCACCCTGTGACATGCGCGGTATAAGCTCCATGCCTAAGCGAGGGATTAGCATAAACGCCGACGCGGTAACGGCAACAGCCACACCCAGCACCAACCAGCGGGTGCGCAGGGCAGCTTTCAGACTGACATTATAGAGCTTCTCTATACCGTTAAAGGCTATACCAAATAAGCCGGTGAGTGGCTTAAAAATAAACAACAGAGCGGTGCTGATCGCGCGCCACACTGTAATAAGCAGGGTCGTAACCAGCATGGGAATGATCCCGAATACCAGCTTAACCAGCATGCGTAGCGGCCAGGTAATGTAAAACACGATCTTGCGCCAGCCTTCAGGGCGGCCAGCAGGTGTCGGTTCCAGCGCATCCTGCTCAGTGAAACTGTCTTCACGGTGGGCTTTGGCGGCCAGTGCCGGGATCACCGTCAGAGCCACAATCAGTGAGGCAATTAAGGCAAACGAAACGGTCATAGCCTGGTCGCTGAATAACTGACCGGCAATGCCTTCGACAAAAATAAGCGGTACAAATACTGCCAGGGTAGTGAGCGTGGAGGCTAAAATGGCACTGGAAACTTCTTTAGTGCCCTCGGTCGCCGCCGTCGCAGCGCTGATCAGGCCCTTGCCGCGCTGTTTGTGTTTGTCGATATTTTCCAGTACCACGATACTGTTATCCACTAACAAACCCACCGCCAGGGCAATACCACCGAGGCTCATAATGTTAAGGCTGATATCGTTACCGTACATCAGGTTAAATGTGGCGATAACCGATAGCGGGATCGATACTGAGATGATCAGCGTTGGCCAGAAATCTTTAAGGAACAGGTAAAGAATGATCATGGCCAGAATGCCGCCAATAATGGCAGACGATTTTACATCTTCGATGGCCTGTTTAATAAACTCACTCTGATCGTACACTTTATCAAGCGCATAGTCAGAAGGCAGCTGATTTTGGATCCGCTCTAGGGCTATCCCTACCTGACGTGCTACATCTACTGAGTTGGCGTCACCTTCTTTGTATATGGCAATCTCAGCGCCTTCCTTGCCGTTAAAGCGACTAATGGCATCCCGTTCCTTATAGGTATTCTGAATGGTAGCCACATCGCGCAGGCGAATAGACTTGCCGTTGCGGTTGGCAATATATAGCTCACCAATCTCATTGAGGCCGGTAAACTGGTTCAGGGTACGTACCAGAAACGCCTGATTGCCGTTATCAATACGACCGCCTGCGGTGTTGAGGTTTTCCTCTTTAAGGCGGGTGATAATGGTGTTGATGCTGATATTTAACTGGCTGACCCGGCGCTGATCCACCAGTACCTGAATTTCGTTTTCCAGGGCACCACCAATTTTTACCGAAGCAACGCCTTCAATGGACTCCAGTTGACGCTTAATCTGCTCATCGGCATAAATACGTAACGACTTCATGGCTTCAACGGAAGGATCCGGCGTAGTGAAACTCAGGCCGTAGCGCAAAATAGGATCGAGGCTGGGGTTAAAGCGCAATAAACGGGGCTTATCTACATCCAGTGGCAGTTGCAGGATATCCAGTTTTTCCCGCACTTCCAGGCTGGCGAAATCCATGGCAGTGCCCCAGGCGAATTCCAGCACGACGTCTGACTGGCCCGGCCGTGATATAGATTTAACGGTGCGCACGCCTTTAACGGTGCCAATGGTTTCTTCGATGGGTTTGGATACCAGCTGTTCTACCTCAGCAGGCGCCGCACCGGTGTAGTCGGTGCGAATTGTCAGAGTCGGGTAGGCCAGTTCGGGTAGCAGGTTTACCGATAACCGGCCTAAAGAGACCATACCAAATAACAGCACGGCGAGCGTGAACATGGCAATCGCGACAGGGCGCTTTACCGCAATATCAACAAGTTGCATAACAATCTCCTGGCGGCTATCAGCTGTTTACAATTTCAACTGGTGACGCATCTTTCAGATTGTGATGCCCGACGGTAACAACGGTTTCTGAACCAGTAAGGCCGTTGGTAATTTCGATAAATTCACCGTTTTCGAAGCCGGTGGTTACATCTAGCTTTTTCGCTACGCCTTCTTCCACCACAAACACACTGGTTTGGTCGTCGATGGTTAGCAGCGCTTTACGGGGCAATAAGGTCGCATTCGCATGAGTATCGTAATCAATCGAGACTTCAGAAAACATACCTGCTTTCAGGCGGCCGTTAGTATTAGGAACGGTGAGGGTAACTTTAAAGGTACCAGTGGTTGCATCAACTACCGGGCTGATCCGCTCAACGTAGCCGCTCACCGTGGCATTACCCAGTGCTGCAATTTTCAGGCTGGCATTTTGTTTTGCCGAAATGGAGGCCATTTCGCTTTCTGGCAGATAAACAATGCCCTGTAAGGCTTTTTGCTGAACAATATGGAACATTCTTTCGCGCTGAAAAGACTCAGTAAGGTTACCCACCTTGGCATTACGCTCGGCAATGTAACCGCTGATGGGAGCGGTGATGGTGGTTTCCCTCAGATCCAGTTCGGCTAGTGCCAGCACGGCTTTGGCTGCTTCGTACTGGGCGGTGAGCTTATCAAAGGTATCGTCGCTCACCAGTTTGCTGGAATACACTTTCTTAATTTTGCTTAATTCTTTTTCGATGCCGGTGAGATCGGCACGGGCTTTACTCAGGTTTAACTCGTAACGTTTTTTATCGAGCTGGGCAAGTACCTGACCCTTTTCTACATAATCGCCTTCTTCGACGAAAATGTGCTCAACAATACCAGACGCCCGGGCGACTACAAACGCTTCTTCTTTGGCTTCTAAAATGGCGGTGGTCTGATAGCTCGATGAGATATCACCCATGGTTACAGGTGTGGCTTCTACGGGAATGCTGACAACCACTTCATCTTTTTGTTCTGCTTTTGTATCAGTGGCCTCGGCGTCGATACAACCGGTTAAGGTCACGCTTGTGGCCAGCAGGCTGGCAATAAGTAATGAGCTGATGTTGCGGTGGGTTTTTACGTGTTCCATCGTGTTACCTTGAAAGTATATTGTTATATACGCCTGACAGCATTCGCTGTGCCAAATTGTTAAGTAAAGTATAAATCCCTACAAAACAATAAATTAGCGAGCAGATGTATCTTTGTGTAAGCAATTGTATCAATTTGGTGTGGCGGTAATGGCTAACTGTTAAGTTAATTGGTTATATGTTGAGGATTTTGACTATTTTAATGAGCGTAGAAACAATTTTTCTGTCATTCAGGCCCCCAAGAGCAGAAAAATACAATCAATAGGCGACAATTGTGGTTGGGGCTGTAACAATTACGGGTCTTGGTTTCACCTCAATTTTATTGCAGCGTTTTCGGATTCTTTCATGTCAGCACCGGTTAAATTAGTCAGCTTCTCCATTGCCTTTATTTGCATTCTTCTGGCTCTCAATTTTGGTATTCGTTCTTCCATGGGCTTTTTTATGGAGCCGGTGTCGTCCGAGTTCGGTTATGGCCGGGAGGTGTTTGCTTTTGCACTGGCGTTGCAAAATCTGTGGTGGGGGCTGTCACAACCTGTCGCCGGCGCTATTGCCGATAAGTACGGTACGGCCAGAACCGTGGTGGTTGGCGCCTTTTTATATGCGGCAGGGTTAGCCATAACCGCCACAACAGATTCGGTTGCCGGATTGAACACCGGCGCAGGATTGCTGATGGGAATGGGCATTGCCGCCACCGGTTTTGGAGTGGTGTTACCCGCTATGGCACGCATGGTGTCGGTGGAAAAGCGCGCTTTTGCGCTGGGGCTTGGTAGCGCCGCAGGGTCTGCCGGGCAGCTTCTGGTCGTGCCGGTTGCCCAGGAATTTATTCTCGGTTTTGGCTGGGTAAACGCGCTGTTATTGCTGGCCGGATGTTCGTTGTTAATGGCGGTGCTGGCTGCTACGTTCCGCCAATCGGGCGGGGCGCAGCTGGCGGTTAATAAAGACAGTACCGCACAAACCATGCGTGAGGCACTGAAAGAGGCTTGTGGTTACTGGCATTACTGGCTGATTGTGGTGGGCTTTTTTGTGTGTGGTTTTCAACTGGCATTTATTACCGTGCATATGCCAGCGTTTTTAAGTGACCGAGGATTTTCGGCTAACACCGCGGTAGTGAGTTTATCGCTGATTGGATTGTTTAATATCTTTGGTTGTCTGCTATCCGGCTCGTGGTCGGGCAAATATTCGAAGAAAAACCTGCTGACCATTATCTACGCGTTGCGTGCGATTGCGATAGCCGCATTTATGCTGTTTGAAATGAGTGAAATGTCGGTGTACCTGTTTTCTATTGTTACCGGATTGCTGTGGTTAGCCACTGTACCGCCAACGTCCGGGCTGGTGGCACAATTATTTGGCCTGCCTTACATGGGGCTGTTGTACGGTATCGTTTTTCTAAGTCATCAACTGGGCTCGTTCAGCGGTGTCTGGCTGGGCGGCTATTTGTACGACCTTACCGGTTCTTACGATGTGGTGTGGTGGAGTGCCTGTTCGATAGCTCTGGTTACTGCGCTGGTACATGTGTTTATTGATGAGCGGCCAGTCCCCCGACTGCGGGAGCAACCCTTAGCAGTATGATGAATGTGCGGGCAGTTGTGGGTTAACTGCCCGCCGCAAAATGATGGTTAATCAACAATAGTGTAGCTGGTGGTGATAACCACATTGCCTTTTAACATGAGCATCACCGAGCAATATTTCTCGGCCGACAGTGACACTGCGCGGTCGACGTCTTTTTCTTTTAAGTTGTCACCGCTCACGATGTAATGGGCATGAATTTTAGTAAATACCCGCGGCGGTTCTTCGGCACGGTCTGCCTCCAGCTCGCACTGGCAGTCGTGAATGGTCAGGCGGCGTTTTTTAAGAATATCCACCACATCGATACTGGAGCAGGCGCCAACCGCCAGTAATACTGTTTCCATGGGGGACAGGGTTTCACCATTGCCATCGAGGGTCTGGCTGAAACCGCTTTCGGTTTTTCCTGAGAAGGTAAGGGCTTGTTGCCAACTGACTGTCGCTTTCATTGTTATTATTCCACCAGGGTGATTTTTTGTTTATCCAGTTTAATCTTCTGCTGCTTATACAAGGCGCCTAAAGCGCGTTTGTAAGCCGCTTTACTCACGTTAAAGTGGGCGTAAATTTCTTCCGGCGGGCTTTTATCGGTGAGCGTGGAAAAGCCACCGTGGGCTTCCAGATCGTCGAGGATTGCCTGTTGTAGTGCATCCCGCCCGGTAGCGTTAACCTGTTGCAGGGCAACGTCGATTTTGCCGTCTTCACGCACCTGCTTAATGTACCCGGTGGTTTCGTCGCCAATGCGCAGCTTCTTAAAGGCGTCACTGGCAAATACTAACCCCAGGTGAGTCTGGTTGATGACTACTTTGTAACCCAGGTCGGTCTGGCCGCAGACAATTAGCTCGACTTCCTGGCCGGCCTTAAAGTAGATGCCATTCTCGCTTAAAAACGGGTGTAATTTGGTGGTACCCAGCAGGCGGCCGGTGGGCTCATCAAAATACAGATAAACCGGGTAAACCATGCCCTGATTAACCGGCATTGCCTGGTTCTGGCGGGGAACCATCAAATCGCGCGGCAATCCCCAGTCGAAAAAAGCGGCAAAATCGGTAACGCCCACCGCTTTTAATACTTTGACCTCACCAGCCAGAATTTTTGGGGTTGCCAGGCTGGCCGCGAGCTGGCCGTTTTCACCGGTATACACCATGGCCTGCACTTCGCTGTCGACTGCCAGTGGTTGTTCTACCTCTTCGGTAAGCACAATACTGCGATCATCATCCGCGTGAGACAACTGATAACCGAAGGGAAACTCTCCAACCACTTTAAGCGGGTTAATCTGACCAATTTTTAGCATGGGGACTGACTTTTAAAATAAAACAAGTAACATGATAACCGATATGTCACGAAGAACTAACCGCTTATGATGTTAAATTGCGATTTAGGCGAAAGTTATGGCGCCTGGACAATGCCTGTTGATGAACAAATCATGGTTCATATCGACATGGCCAATATTGCCTGTGGTTTTCACGCCGGCGATCCGCTTACCCTGCAAAAAGCCATTGGCCTGGCCATTGAACACAATGTAGCTATTGGAGCCCATCCTGCTTATCCCGACCTGGCTGGTTTTGGCCGCCGAAGCCTGGCCATGGCCGACGATGAACTGATTGCCTGTCTGCACTACCAGATTGCTGCGCTAGATGGGATGGCCCGGGCACAGGGCGGCGAGGTGGAGTACATTAAACCCCATGGCGCTTTGTATAACGATCTGATGCAAAAGCCTGCACTTCGGCGCACTGTGATGCAGGCAGTTGCCAGTTGTTCGGTTGCGGATGTTCCGCTGATGATTCAGGCGCATCCGGACCATCAGCAATTAAGCCGGGAGGCCGCTGAGTTTGGCCTGGTGTTATTATTTGAGGCGTTTGCCGACCGTAAATACACTCCTGAAGGCTACCTGATGTCGCGTAAGGAGTCCGGTGCTGTGCTCAACGAGGAGCAGGCGTATGAACAGGCTACCCGGTTAATGGATGACGGAATTATTATTGCCAGCGACTACAGCGTGTTAAGCATGCCGGTGGATACACTTTGCGTGCATGGTGATTCGCCTGGTGCAGTCGCCATGGCAGAGTCGCTGCGGGTAGCGTTAACCAAACGTAAGCTGAGTCACGTGAGGCCGGGAGCGAACGCCTGATATGCAACCTTTCGGTACGATACGGGCAGTGCAGGCCGCCGGTGAGGACGGCGTTATTTTCTATACCAGCGGAGCTGATCTGGCCGCGCAGAACCAGGCGGTTAACGCGCTGCATCAAGCGTTGGTGACGCATCGTCCCCACTGGTTAACTGAGTTGGTACCTTCCTACGACAGTTTAATGCTGGTGTTTAATATGAGCGAGGTGGATTACCACGGCGTTTATCAGTTTGTTAAACAGCTACCGATAACCGATACCAATAGTCAGGCCGCCTCCACATTACACCGTCTACCGGTGTGGTATGGCGCGCCTGAGGCCAATGATCTCGAGCTGGTTAGCAATACTACTGGATTATCTGCTGCCGAGATTATTGAACGTCATCAGCAGTCTGCTTACACCGTTTTTGCTGTGGGGTTTGCGCCAGGCTTTGCCTATCTGGGAGAGCTGGCGGCGGAGCTGACTACACCGCGTCTGGCAAACCCGCGTCAAGCGGTACCTAAGGGCGCTGTAGCGATTGCTGACCGGCAGACCGCAGTCTATCCGGATGTATCGCCTGGTGGCTGGCATTTACTTGGCCTTTGTCCGGTAGATCTATATAAACCCGGCGCTACAGAGCCAACGTTGATGCAGGCGGGTGACAAGGTTGAGTTTTATGCCATCAGTGAAGATGAGTATCACGCCCTGGCGCAGAAAGCAGGGGAGTCGGCCTGATGGCAGTACGTTTTACCCGCGTCGATTTTACCGCCTATCCGGTGGATGCCGGCCGGCGGGGGCAATTACATCAGGGGTTTTGTCAGTCGGGCCCGCTGGATCTCTATGCGTTTTCGCTGGCTAATTTACTGTGCGGACAACAGGGTGCTACGGCCATCGAGTTTATTGGCGGCCTGGGCGTGGAATTTACCGCTCCGGCAGTGGTGAGCGTTACCGGGCCGGCCGCTGAGATCACCTTGGATAATCAGCTGCATCAAAGCTGGCAGTCGATACAGGTTAACGCCGGTCAGCAGCTTATTGTGGCGCCGGCAAGAATCGGCAGCAAACACTATCTGGCGATTCAGGGCGGCTTTGAGTTTCCCCGGGTGGTTGGCAGTGCCAGTATGGTAAAGCGTGAACAGCTGGGCGGTTTGCATAACGATGGTAAACCTTTAAAGGCGGGTGACGAAGTGGTGGTTGCCAGCGTAGCATCAGCGCAAAAATTGCCCGACGCGCTACCGGCGCAATTGATCCCTGATTATCAGCCTGACGCGCGGGTAGGCTTGGTGCCTGGCTATCAGCATGACTGGCTAAGCCCATTGCAGTGGCAGCGACTACTCAATAGTGAATACACCATCACGCCGCAGGTCGATCGCATGGGCTATCGGCTAAGCGGGCCTGCCATAGAGCTGCCCTCAAGGGCTTTATATTCAGAAGCCATTGCGCTTGGCGCGATGCAAATTCCGCCCGACGGTCAGCCCATTGTGATGATGGCCGACCGGCAAACTCTTGGCGGTTATCCCAAAGCCGGGACCATTGCCCGATGTGATCTGAATCATTTCGCACAGGGCATTCCCGGTGATAAGATAACTTTTTATCAACTCGACGCCGACGATGCCAGAGCAAAATGGCTGCTGATGCAGGCCGCTATTCAACGCTGGCTATCTTTTTAGGTCTGTGGACCGGGCGTTTTCTCAACGAGACTCTCATGACCATAGCATATTTAAACGGCGAGTTTGTGCCGTTGGAACAAGCACGTATTTCGCCGCTGGATCGCGGTTTTCTTTTCGGCGATGGTATTTACGAAGTGATCCCCAGCTATGCAGGTAAAATGGTGGGGTTCAGTCAGCATATGGCCCGTTTTGCCAAAGGCCTGGCAGCTATTGAGATTGATTATAAAATCGACAGGGATGAGTGGCAGACACTTGTCCAGCGTCTGATAGACGATAACCGTGAGACCTTAGGCGACAATATCGGTGTTTATCTGCATGTCAGCCGTGGTGCAGATACCCGCCGTTATCATGCTTATCCGGAAGGCGTTACGCCTACGGTATTTGGTTTTGCCTTTGCCTTATCGGCGCCGGTTAAAGCCGATCGTCATGCACACCCGGGTGCCAGCGTGTCACTGGCAGAAGATTTACGCTGGGAACGTTGTCATATTAAGTCAACGGCGCTACTGGGTAATGTAATGCATTTCCAGCAAAGCGTTAAAGAAGGTAATGCCGAAACGCTGCTGTATAACCATCAGGGAGAGATCACCGAGGCGAGCAGCAGTAATGTGTTTATTATTAAAGATGGCAAGGCTTTTACACCGCCGCTGGATAACCAACTGCTCCCCGGGATCACCCGGATGCTGGTTCTGGAGTGCCTGAAAATAGCCGGAATTGAAGTGTCTGAAGAGGTCATTACCGTGGGCGAATTACTGGCTGCTGATGAAGTCTGGATCACCAGCTCCGGTAAAGAGATCCTGCCAATCGTTAAGGTTGGCGATAATCAGATAGGCGACGGTAAGGTTGGCGAGATCTGGGAAAAAGTGTTCTCTGTTTACAGCGAACAGAAATTTGTTTTGTAGGCGCTGAGTCTGCCGCTTAAATAAAAAAGGAGTCTTTCAGACTCCTTTTTTACGTTTAATCGAGGTTTTCACAGTTTTCGTCGGTACATTCGCCGTAAAGGTACAAACTGTGATGGGTTAATTTCATCTTGTTGTCTTTAGCGATTTGCTCCTGACGCTGTTCAATCAGATCATCTTCGAATTCGATAACCTTGCCACATTTCAGGCAGACCAAATGGTCATGATGTTCTTTGTGGCTGATTTCAAATACCGATTTTCCGCCTTCAAAATGATGGCGGTTTAAAATGCCGGCATCGTCAAACTGATTGAGAACCCGGTACACGGTAGCCAGACCGATTTCTTCACCTTGTTCGATCAAAATCTTATACACGTCTTCTGCGCTGATGTGTTGATTTTTTGGCTCCTGCAAAATTTGCAGGATTTTTAATCTAGGCAAGGTAACTTTGAGGCCGGCTTTCTTTAATTCTTTATTTTGGTCCATTGGGTGCCTACATCTGGGATGCGAATTTCTCGCTATTATAGGTAAGTTGAGCAGATTTGAAAGCCTAACAGGGCATAGAAAATGGTGATTTCTATAAATAATGTCTATTTTGGGCTTAAACGTATAGGGTGTAGACTATATTTAAAATAATGTGAATGAGATGGTGCAGGTTTTAACGTTTGTATCGCTGCGGGTTTTCCAGACCATGCTGACTCATCGATTTGACGTTCCGGTAAAATCTTAAACTTAATTCTTCTTATAATGAGGCCGATTAAGAGGTATGTTGCGCCGGAAGTCACTAACTTCAGCACTGCTATACTTAGATTGCCGTGCTGCAAACAGGAATACTAATGTCTTTAACAGTCGTTAATAAAGGCTATGTTCTGCTAAATTGTTGCTATACTGTATATGGATACAGTTATTGAGGGTTGATTATGCTCCCAGCACAATTTAGAAAGCTTATAGCCGAGTTAGAACACTTAACAGATAGCCAAACCCGTTATGTTGAGAAGCTGCTGAAAGGCACTGATAGCGTCTCACAGTTGATAACAGAGCTTGAGGAGCGGATGGTTGAAAACCCTGAATGTCCGCACTGTCATAGCTCACTGATCAATCGGCATGGCAAAGTGAATCAGATGCAACGTTATCGTTGCAAGAACTGCGGCAAAACCTTTGTAGCGACAACGGCGACACCGCTAGCTCGACTAAGATACAAAGAGCTGTGGTTAGAATATATTCGCTGTATGCTGGACAGTAAGCCATTGCGTAAATGTGCCGAAGAATGTGGTCTCCACCTTGAAACATCGTTCAGGTGGCGGCATCGATTCCTAGCGCTACCATCAGCACTGAAAGCGAGCAAACTAGAAGGTATTATCGAGGCTGACGAAACACTTTTTCCCTACTCAGAGAAAGGCTCAAAACGTATGACTCGTCAGCCCCGCAAAAGAGGGATGAAAGCGAAAAAACGAGGGCGTTCAAAAGATGACTGGGTGCCCGTTTTAACGGTCAGAGACAGAGCCAAGAATACGTATGAGGCCGTTGTGCCAAGTGTTACATCGGCAACTCTGCATCAGGAGCTAGCAGGAAAATTAGAGAAAGACAGTGTGTTATGTAGTGATGGATATAAGCCCTACATAGCTCTTTCTGAGAAAAATGATTTAATACACAAGCGCTTAGACGTGGCGGGAGGTGTTAAGGTGATAGATAAAGTCTTTCATATTCAGAATGTTAACGCCTATCACAG
>NZ_PVNP01000191.1 GCF_002993365.1 Marisediminitalea alba | reverse complement strand
CTGACCAGTCAACGGCAATGACAGGATGTTTACAGGTACAAAATAACCGGCAAATCATTGCATAGATAAACGGTACTTCACGCTGGAGGTGACCATTAGATAACAGCCGGTCAGCCCGCTTAATACGGTGTTTCTCATAGGCATTGGAACGGATACCGCGCCCCATACTGGTCACAGTGGCCGAACCGCTCTCAATCAAGCTTCGCACACAGGCGACAACGGCCTGTTTGCGGGTTTTATGCATTTTATGGCTGACAAAAGAGACAAGATTGTTCAATATAGAGCGTGCATTCATGGTGTTTTCTGTGTTGGTTTTTTTTGGCGAAAGATCTGATCACCAAATGCCATGAATGTTCCCTAACTCTTTGACTTTATTTTACTATTCGTGGGGATAGCTCAGCATCTAATATAATTCTGAAAATATATTGGAAGGGAATCACAATAATGAAAAGACAACTGTTATTTTTAATCAAAGCCTTCACTGCTTTAGGTACTTTATTTATTTTCGCAGTATGTAACGCATATGAAATTGGGATGCGCGCACTACCACATGAAGATAAAGGCTATTACTTTACGACGTCTGACGGAGGCAGCTTAATTGGCGAATATGAAAGAAACCACGAGAGACTAACTGCATTAGCCTTACAGTGCCTTTATGAAGCAAATAATTCAGAAGGTACATTAGAAAAAATGCCTAAAGATTGTGCAGACTATAAAAGCATTGATACCGAACTTTCATTATTTAGCAATGAATTGACCCCCTCTGACGCCCCCCTATTTAAATATCGGGATCTTGTATCTTTTGTGCGATGGCCAGATGATCCAATACGATTCATCCACAAAGGCGGGGCCTCTGCCGCTACATTTGGGGCTTTAATTAAGCAAGGTTGTAAGAAATTTTTCGAGGATAAAACAAAGGCCCCTTCTAAAACGGGAATATTCAACGGTGGTTTATTTTGTGTTTCGCACTTTGGCAAGCTTCAATTTTTACATTCCATGGCAACTGATTTTGGCGAGCCACCAAAACAAACTAGACATTTAATATGGCAATGGGCGAATTATGCTTTTGAACTTTCGACGAGTTCAACGTTGTGGGATGAAGAGTATTGCGACTATTGGCAGAATTACCCCAACAGCCCTGAACAAAGAGATCTTGGAGAGGTTATGCTAGAAGACAGCATGTTGGATGACTCACCATGTAATTCAGGGTTCAACCCCTACTATTATACCAACTGGTTTAGACCTCTCTTTGGATATGAGAAAGTCGATAAATATTGGCAGACATGGCGATTAGGTATTACTTTCAACTGGAGTTGTACAACATTATACGGCGGCGCAAAGCTATGCCCAGCCTTTGTCGACCAACAAACTAAAAATAGACCAAAGAAAATTCAGTCTATACAAATGTCGGCATTAGGTTCAATTATTCATATGATTCAAGACTCGTATGCAAATGGGCATACAGAACGAGATAATTCCGGTCTCGAGCCAAAGGTAAGTTTAGGCAGAGTGATTGCTTTTAGGACTTATTTAGGACAAGACAAAGACAAACATGCTATAAGCGATAAATGGCCTACGTTTGATGATGTTGGACCATCTGTCGATCCAATTACCGCTGTTGCAAAGCTAGTTTGGTTACATAACCAGGTTTCACAAGGCAAGTCTGTTTCGAATAAATATAATGTCGATAGCATACTTCAACGGGTTTATGGCGATGTTAAAGAGACCGATGAAACAGCTGGTCCTGGAAGATTGTATGCAGAATAAACTGGGGTAAGGAATTGGTCGGTGTGAGAGGATTTGAACCTCCGACCCCTGACACCCCATGACAGTGCGCTACCAGGCTGCGCTACACACCGACCGAAAGAGCCGCTAAGTGTACTCATATTTTGTCTGATTGCAACGGTTACGCCATACAATTATCAGGCTTTTGTTCTGGTTGTCGAAATTTCCATCAGAGTACAGACTTCACTTTCAATAAAGCGGTAATCAATATCCGCTATTCAGTGTTGGTAATGATATTAAACACAGCTTCGCGAACCTCGTTAAACGCCTCGAAGACTTGGTCATTAGAAACATCGTTGCACATCATGGCAAAAGATAGCTCCAATTCGGGATATCTCGCGAAATAGGTAGCGGTGCCTAACCACCCTCCTGAATGTGAGTATGCCTGATAACCTTTAAACGTATGGATAAACTGCCCATTACCGTAAAAGACCCCTTCTCCGGCTTGCTGCTGACTATTCGGCGTATTCATTGCGTCGATCAATGCCTGGGGTGATTTACCAATTTTCGGCTGCAGAAAATTATTACTCCATCGCAATAAATCATCTAAATTAGTGTGTAAGCCCCCATCACCAACCCAAAATAAATTCGTCATATCAGTTACATAGCTGCCATTTTCTAGCTGCTTGTAGCCATAAGCACGATTCTTAACAATTTCCACGGGATTATCGCTAAAGAAGGTGTGTTTCATGTTGAGTGGTTTGAAGACATATTGATGGCTAAACTCTCGAAGTGTCTGTCCTGAAACCTCTTCAACAAGCATAGACAGTAAGAAATAGGCAAGATTGCTGTACTGGTATTTCTGTTCTGGTGGCATGGCTAGTGGTACTCGCTTTACCACATCATAAAATTCACTGATGGTAAGGTAATCTTCATTACCTAAACGAAAATCGCCGCCTGCGGCAGACTTTAACCCTGTGTTGTTCTCTGTTTTGCTCCCTTCGTAAGAATCAGCGATAAGATCATAGTCGCCCATACCAGAGGTATGACCTAACATTTGCCGGACGGTTACGGTATGGCCATAGTCTCGCAATGCAGGTAAATAGATATGAATGTCCTGGTCGAGATCAATTTTGCCCTGTTCCACCAACATCAATACGGCCATGGCAGTAAATTGCTTGGAAACCGACGCCATTCGGTGCACCTGATTTCCATCTAGCGGCACGTTCAGTTCAAGGTTAGCCAGTCCGTAGCCCGCTTTATGTAAAAACTCTCCCTTCTGCATTATTCCCAAATTACAGCCTGGTGTCTCGGCCTCTATAGCTGACTGCATGAGTGCATCAATTTTTTTGTTTAAATCCTTTGCATTAGACCAGCCAGAAAGCACTAGAAAACTCAATGCACATAGCGTCGTTAGTCTGCCCACGGAATCTTTCCCTGTTGTTTTGGTCAGTGTCAACTGTATAGGTAATGCCACGCCAGCACAATATTTGTTCGATGCGGCTCTGCTGCACAATGGAAGTCATTAAAGGTATTGTTATCGGGTAAAGACAAAAAAAGGCGTCTGGGGTTGGGCAACCAGACGCCTTTGCTCTCTCTGGATTATGTTACTCTGTTACAATTGCTTAAACCGGATAGCCGCACCACCCGCAGCTGCAAGGTGCAGGGTTAATGCATCTTTACTGGTCACCGTTCTTTTACTGATATCAACGTCATAGGGATTGGTTTGCCAGTCGGCTTTCTTGCCGTCTTTGTAGATTTGCGCTTCGTAGGTCTTACCGGGTTTCAGAAAGCTCAGCGGCACGGTGATATCCCGCGCCTCTTCATTAGTAATGGCGCCTAAGTACCAGTCGTTACCCGTGTACTCGCGCGCTTTACGTTCCTGACGAGCGATGACCACATAATCGCCCACTTCTCCCTGTAGGGCGCGAGTTTGCTCCCAATCGGTAGGAACATCCTTAATAAACTGAAAGGGTGCCATTTGCGCTTCGTAGTTTTCTGGCAGATCAGCGGCCATCTGGATAGGGCTATAAAGTACTACATATTCGGCTAACTGCTTAGCAATGGTGGTTTGCGGGCGCATGTATTTCACCCGGCCATGTTCTTCGGTGCCACCTTTGATTGGCGGGTAATCCAGGTCGAAAATGCCCGGCGTAAAGTCCATCGGACCAGAAAGCATTCGGGTAAATGCCAGCATTGGCACATGCTCGGGTGGATTCGGCGCTGCCCAGCCGGAGTTATATTCCTGGCCGCGCGCACTTTCACGAGCAATCCAGTTAGGATAAGTACGGCGTAAGCCTGTGTCTTTTACCGATTCATGGGTGTTAATCGAAATACCGTATTTCGCTGCAGTGGTAATGTTATTAATAAAGTGATTTACCAGTGGTTGACTGTCGGTATATTCAAGACGCTTTATACCCGTATCATCGGTCACTTTCAGGCTCTGGCCATGGGCGACATACCCCGTTTTAATTTGCTCGACCCCCATCTTCTGATAGAGCGCAAAACCGTCTTCCATCTGAGCTTCGTAGTTGGTTATTCCGCCTGAAGTTTCATGGTGCCCAATGAGCTTAACTCCAACTTTTTTGCCGTGGTCGCTGACTTTTTTGATATCAAAATCCGGGTAAATTTGGGTAAACGAGAACAGCTCTGAGTTCTGGATCCAGTCGCCATCCCAGCCTACATTCCAGCCTTCTACTAATACACCGTCGAAGCCGTGCTCTGCGGCAAAGTCCATGTAGCGCAAGGTATTTTCAGTCGTAGCACCATGCTTTTCACCAGAGCACCAGGTGTATTTCTGAATATGCATTCCCCACCAGATACCGATGTATTTACCCGGGTTAATCCAGTCAACCTCCCCCAGTTTGTTGGGTTCGTTAAGGTTAAGGGTAATATAAGAGTTGATTAACTCTGCAGCATTCGGCGCTATCTGCACGGTACGCCAAGGCGTAGTAAAACTGCCTTGCTTGCGAACTTTAATGCCGTCAGCACGAGGGGCCAAATCAGCTTCAAAGCGCCCCAGCGCCTGCCAGTCTAGGCTCATGCCAGCATAGTCTACCAGCGCCGCCTCATGAATAGCCAGGTGCGTGCCGTCATCCAGTTTTATGGTCATAGGTGTGCTGGCTTTACCCACATCCTGCAACCGGGTCTCGCGATACAAATATTCCTGACGGTCATAACCCTGCCCCGGGATCCAGTAAGCGGTAGCCGTATGTGAATCGATAATCGAAAACTCAGTCATTTCACGAGTGATATCACGCTGCCCGTCGGCAATTACGTGATAACGAAAGCCAATGCCGTCATCAAATACCCGTACCTGCACGTTAAAGGCATTATCTGCATCATTCTTATCGGTAAATTTAACCACCAACTCATTGTAGTGGTTGCGAATGCGGCGTTGCTCACCCCAGGGTTGCTCCCAGGTGCTGTCTTCACTGCTGCGGCTAATCTCACTGACCTCAAGGTGGCGATAAATTGATTTGGCCTTCGCAAAAGCAAAACCCAGCCGCGCCGGGCGCATGATCTGCTTACCGTTGTAGTCCACGGTATACTGTGCATAATCGTTTTTATCGGTAAAGGTAAATGTGATATCACCGTCTGGTGACGTCACCGAAACGTCAGTAGCCTGCGAGGTAAAACTCAGTAGTGAGAGAGCAGACAAATATAAAGCGGTAGCCAAGCGCATAGTTGCTTCCTTATCAGGTTTTAATACCCAATAAGATAGCAACTTAATCGATTAAGTGAAGTTTTGAATGTAAACTTTAAACAATAAATTTACAATTGATTGTCGGAATTTAAAAAAATAAGCGACAGAGAGTCTTACTCGCTGTCGTCTTTGCCGTCTGCGGATATACGACTCGCCACAGCGCCTGCCTGCCCTTTGTACTTGGCGTCAATTCGGGCATTGTAGGGTTTTTCTGCTGGCTGACTGAGCACTTCAAAACTCAGTGCACCAATTTTCATTAGTGGGCGTAACGCCAGTGGTAACTTACCGCTGTTGTAAAATTCCAGCACAATATTACCCGACCAGCCAGGGTCAATACGATGAGCGGTTACATGCACCATCAGCCCAAGGCGAGCCAGTGAGGACCGTCCGTCAAGCCAGCCTACGATATTGTCTGGCAAGGTGACTGATTCATGAGTAATGGCCAGTGCCAGTTCTTTAGGATGGAGGAAAAAAGCTTTGTCTTCCGGCAGTTCAATTTCGTCGCTCATTACCGACTCAAGGGCGGCCTGCACCTGCGATTTAGGCCCACTTAAATCAATGTATGGCGCGGCGTGATCTTCGAATACGCGAAATTTATTGCCCAGACGAATGTCCACCGTAAGGCCGCTTATCTGATCGTAATCAGGTTGCGGATCGATTTTGATTTTGCCGTCTTGCAGGTACTGATAAATATCGCGATCACATAAACGCATTGCGGAGATTTCCTAAGCCTTAACCGGGGCGCTATTATGCGACTGCAGCGCCCCACAGGCAACGTGTTTTAAGCGCTTTTAGCCGCTTATCAACACATTTTTGCTACTTAGCTGTCGGTTAACGGGTTAAACGCTATGGGGTCGCCTTTAATATTACGGCCTTGATCGGCTGCCACAGGCACTGTCGTGGCCAGCTCAAATGATACCGCCCGGGCCATTTCCCGATAAACATCCGAAAGCGGACTATCCGGTTCGCTGACTAATAACGGCTCGCCGGAACCGGCATGTTCGCGGATACGCACGTCCAGCGGCAGCGCCCCTAACAGCGGTAAATTGTAGCGTTCTGCTAATAAATTGCCGCCATCTTTAGCAAAAACGTAGTCTTTATGCCCACACTCTGTGCACTGGTAAAAGCTCATATTTTCTACCAGGCCGAGCACCGGAATGTTGACCTTATTAAACATGGCAATGCCTTTTTGAGCATCGGCAATGGCCAGGTCCTGCGGCGTTGTTACTACCACCGCGGCAGTTAATGGTACCTGTTGCGCCATGGTGAGCTGAATATCCCCCGTCCCCGGCGGCATATCCACAATAAGATAATCCAGCACTGGCCACAGCGTTTCATTAATAATTTGCGATAGCGCTTTACTGGCCATGGGCCCGCGCCAGATGGCCGCGTCTTCTGCCGGTACCAGATAGCCAATTGAGTTGGCTACCATACCGTGGGCCTGTAATGGCTGCATGTGCTTATTATCAGCGGTTGCCGGACGTTCACCGGTATTTCCCAGCATGATAGGCACTGATGGACCATAGATGTCGGCATCTAAAATCCCCACTCTGGCGCCTTCCTGCATAAGTGCAAAGGCCAGGTTAATACTGGTGGTCGACTTACCTACCCCGCCCTTGCCCGACGCAACCGCAATAATATTGCGAATGTTGGTTACAGGAGGTTTGGTGGTTTGCCCGCTGTGGATGCTGGTTTTAAAACTCAACCCGGCACTGAGATTTTTGTTATTCAGCGCTTCTGTAAGGCCCGCCTCAATAAATGGCCACTGGCTTTGATTGACAAAAGGAAAGGTAACGGTAATCGTGCCTTGGTTTTCGGCACACCATGGCAATACCTCGTCTTTATCCACCACAAAATAGTTGCTCAAATAATCAACTGCACACTGAAGTAAGGCCGAGGGTTTGGAAGACTTTCGCGAAAAAAACATACAATACCTGCAATTTTATCGGTTAGATAAGATTAACTCATACAAAAACAATGCAAAAAAAGCGCTTTTCCGCTAGTATTTGCGCCATTTCCAATAGCAATTAGCCGAACGAATTATTCTATGTCTGAACAGAGTCATCTGACTAACGGCAAGCGCCGAATTCTGGTAACCAGCGCGTTACCCTATGCCAACGGATCTATTCACTTAGGTCACTTGCTTGAACATATTCAAACCGATATCTGGACCCGTTTCCAGCGTTTACGCGGTCATGAATGTTACAGCGTTTGTGCCGATGATGCACACGGTACGCCGGTTATGCTAAAAGCCCAGGAGCTTGGCATCACCCCGGAAGAAATGGTGGCGAAGACCCGCGCTGAACACCATCAGGATCTCACTGACTTTTTTGTTGATTACAACAATTACTATGTGACCCATTCACCGGAAAACCAAGCGTTCTGTGAAGAAATTTACAATCGTCTGGATAAAGCCGGTTACATTTCCAAGCGCACCATTAATCAGCTGTTCGACCCGGAAAAGAACATGTTTCTGCCGGATCGCTTTGTGAAGGGTACCTGCCCAAGCTGTGGTGCAGAAGACCAAAACGGCGATAGCTGTGATGTGTGCGGTGCTACTTACAGCCCTACCGAGGTGAAGAACCCGCGGAGTGTTGTGTCTGGTGCCACGCCGGTACTGAAAGAATCTGAACACTTCTTCTTCGACCTGCCTCAATTTGAGGGCATGTTAAAAGAGTGGATCCGCTCAGGCGCTATTCAGGAAGAAATGGCCAACAAACTGCAAGAGTGGTTTGAAGACGGTTTACAGCAGTGGGATATCAGCCGCGATGCGCCGTATTTTGGCTTTGAAATTCCTGGTGCGCCGAATAAATTCTTCTATGTTTGGGTTGATGCACCAGTGGGCTACATGGCTAGCTTTAAGAATTTCTGCGACAGTAACAACGTAGACTTCAACAGTTTCTGGAAAGCCGACTCTGATGCCGAGCTGTACCACTTTATTGGTAAAGACATTACCTATTTCCACTGCCTGTTCTGGCCGGCGATGCTGGAAGGTGCGGGATACCGTAAACCTACCGGTGTTAACATTCACGGTTTCGTTACGGTTAACGGCGCAAAGATGTCTAAGTCCCGCGGTACTTTTATTAAAGGCCGTACTTATCTGGACCACCTGAATCCGGAATACCTGCGTTACTATTTTGCTTCTAAGCTCGGTGATGGCGTAACCGATATCGACCTTAACTTTGAAGATTTCGCTCAGAAGGTCAATTCTGACTTAGTGGGTAAGGTGGTAAATATTGCCAGCCGTTGTGCCAGCTTTATTACCAAGCGTTTCGACGGCAAGTTGTCTGAAACCGTGCTGGAACCAGAGCTGGTTAAACAGTTCCAGGATGCTTCTGAAACTATAGCCAATCTGTTCGAGAAACGTAAGTACCACCAGGCTGTACGTGAAATCATGATGCTGGCAGATAAAGCTAACCAGTTTATCGATACTAACGCACCGTGGGTGACTATTAAGCAGGAAGACAAGCAGCAATTTACCCATGACGTTTGCTCACTGGGAATTAACCTGTTCCGCATTCTGGTGACTTACTTAAAACCCGTACTGCCGGTACTGGCGGAAAAAGCCGAAGAATTCTTAAACGACAAATTAATCTGGGACAGCGCGCAGACCGTGCTCACTAACCACGAAATTAATAAGTTTAAGCCAATGATGCAGCGCGTAGAGATGGATAAAATTAACGCTATGGTTGAAGATTCAAAAGAAAGCCTGGCCGCCGAGCCGAAGTTAGATCCAAACAGCCCATTGGCGAAAGATCCGATCAGCGAAGAAATCACCTTTGAAGACTTTGCTAAAGTGGACTTCCGCATTGCGCGCATAGCCAATGCTGAGCATGTAGAAAAGGCCGACAAACTGTTACGTTTGGAACTGGATCTGGGCGGCGAAACCCGTCAGGTATTTGCCGGGATTAAATCTGCCTATGCACCAGAAGATTTAATTGGTAAGCACACCGTTATGGTAGCCAACCTGGCTCCTCGCAAGATGCGCTTTGGCATGTCAGAAGGCATGGTATTAGCCGCTGGCCCGGGTGGTAAAGACCTGTTCATCCTGGAGCCACACGAAGGCGCCCAACCCGGCATGCGGGTTAAGTGATAAAAAGCTTTACGGCTTTTTATCTTCCCGGATTCGCAACGCGAATTCCGGGATCTCCGAAACAGTCTGATTAATTCAACCAGACTAACACCCTAAAATCATCCCGGAAAGCCGACATAGTCGCCCCGGCCTCCGAGCCGGGGTCTCCCAATAGCCAAGACTCAGATTAAATGACCTTTTGTGGAGATCCCCGCTCAAGAGCATGCGGGGATGACATAGGGTGTGCACGCGTGGGTGACATAGGGTGTGCACGCGTGGGTGACATAGGGTGTGCATGCGTGGGTGACGGTTTTATTCCTGTCATCCCGGCCCACGAGCCGGGATCTCCTAATAGCACTGACTCCGCTTAAATAACCTTTTATGGAGATCCCCGCTCAAGAGCATGCGGGGATGACAGTGGGTGTACATGCGGGGATGACGGTGGAGGTGCACGCGTGGGTGACAGAAGAGGTGCATGCGTGGACGGCGGGTTTATTCCTGTCGCCCCGGCCTCCGAGCCGGGATCTCCCAATAGCCCTGACTCCACTTAAATTACCTTTTATGGAGATCCCCGCTCAAGAGCATGCGGGGATGACAGTGGGTGTACATGCGGGGATGACGGTGGAGGTGCACGCGTGGGTGACAGAAGAGGTGCATGCGTGGACGGCGGGTTTATTCCTGTCATCCCGGCCCACGAGCCGGGATCTCCTAATAGCCCTTACTCAGCTTAATAACCTTTTATGAAGATCCCCGCCCAAGAGCATGCGGGGATGACATAGGGTGTGCATGCGGGAATGACTTGGTGTGTGCATCCTCGGATGACAATACGTTTTACGTGCCGGAATGATGAGGTTGTTTTTCTGGTAATCGCCGGCCAATCAACGGTTCGAGGAATGGGTAATTCTGGACGCAGCATCGCGCATGCTCGCCCCTACGGCTGAGAAGCGGGGTTTGACTTTCCACTTCGGTTTTATCGTGGTCATTGGAATAGCTCGTTTGCGGGCCATTAATACATACACCGATGAGCACCACGGGCAGTAGCGGCTACACCATTGCTGCCAGGCAGCTGGCTGACCTTTATGGTGACTGGCGAATAGCATGGAAAACAAAATATGCCGATGCTCTACGATTTCAAAACCGAGCAGTTGCAACCAGTCTTTAATCCTCCCGGCTGAGAAAAAGCGGGCCTGATGCAAAATATTGCCTTTTTTGATGGGTAGGAAACGTGCGAGCCCGGTAAGGCTGTACGGGTTGAACCCACTGATAATCACATACCCGTTTGCAGTAATGGTGCGATCTACCTCTCGCAGTATTTCATGAGGGTCCCTGGCAAAATCGAGCTCGTTAGCCAGTAAAAAACCATCAATACTGTTTTCGATATAGGGCAGTTTATCTGAATTGGAAATCAGGCTGCTGGCTTCAGTGGCTACCTGAGTTTGTACAACCTGATTCCGAATGGCACAATCTGGCAGCTTTATTTCGCTACTCAGATTGCCCAGTTTGACCAGGTTATAACCAAACACCCGTTGGCTGAGATCATCACAAACACCCTCGATAGCCTGTTTAAGCTCATCGCCCCCAGGCAATTCGGACCAGCTTTGCGGGTATCGTAACGGTTTAGGGTGAAACGCTGATTTCATAAACGCCTGATGTTATAAACTGCTTGCACGTATTGCATGCGACCACACAACTTTATAGTATCTGGACAACCATGTACAACTTACGGACTGGACTATGCCAACCGACAGTTTTCCCGCGGCTCTCTCTGTTACGCCGATCCCCGCCTTTAATGACAACTATATTTGGTGTTTGCACAACGAGCAATATGCTGTCGTGGTGGATCCGGGTGATGCTGACCCGGTACTGGCATTTTGCAAAGACAATGAGCTGGCTCTGGCAGCCATCTTGATTACACACCATCACCACGACCATACTGGTGGTATTACTAAATTAAGCAGCGCGGTAAAAGATCTACCGGTAATTGGCCCTCGTGGCGGACACATAAGCGGTATCACTAAATCCGTTGCTCAGGGGGATTTGGTAAAACTACCGTTGCTTGATTGTGAGTTTAATGTACTGGAACTGCCTGGCCATACGCTTGATCATATTGCCTTTGTGGGGCACAACGCGCTGTTTTGTGGTGACACGCTATTTTCTGCCGGTTGCGGACGTTTGTTTGAGGGAACGCCTGGTCAGATGCATCGCTCACTGAACAAAATTAAGCGCCTGCCAGCGTCTACCGTTATTTACTGCACCCACGAATATACCCAGGCAAATGTGAATTTTGCCCTGGCGGCCGAGCCAGATAATCAGGCTCTTCAAGCATATGACAACTGGGTAAAAGAGACCCGCGCACAAAATACTCCTACCCTGCCCACCCTGCTGAGCACGCAACTGGATATAAACCCTTTCCTGCGATGCGATTCACCAGCCATAAAAAAATCGGTTGCCAGTCAGTCAGACGCGGAACTTATCGACGAAATAGCCGTCTTTACTCATCTGAGACAATGGAAAGATAATTTCTGACTGTTGATAAAAAGTGGTTGGGCGCAGGTGTCGCCTATAGTATTAGCTTCAACAGGATGCATTGAGGCGCGAATTTGCGTACACTGGTATGCTGTTGAATTATCTGAAGGTTCGTTTCTCAATGAAATTAAAGTTGTCTGCGCTTCATCTTTTTGTTGTTGCTTCGCTCAGTGGTTGTCAGTTAACTGAGACAACCGAGCAAGCCGAGACTGAACTGCAGGACAACCGTTCAACCTGCGAAATTGCCCATATCGATATAAATGACCAGGCCGACTGCGAACTGGCCAACGAAGGTGTTATTGAAGTAATGCACCCTACCGAAGAGGTAGAGGTAGATATTTCTCCGGTTGAGGAAGCCGTTGAACCGGTTGTCATTGAAAACCTGTGGTTACGCGCCAGTAACCAGTTTGCCTTCGAGATCCCGGATAACAAGCGCGTAGCGGTGCAACGCGACTGGTATCTCAAGCACCCCGCTTATATGGAACGGGTATCCAAACGCGCCAGACCTTTCCTGTATTATATTATTCAACAAATTGAAGCCCGAGAGATGCCGCTGGAACTGGTGCTGCTGCCGATTGTGGAAAGTGCCTTTGATCCGTTTGCCTATTCTCATGGCCGTGCAGCGGGCATGTGGCAGTTTATTCCTGGTACCGCAAAGCGCTTTGGCATAGAGCAAACCTGGTGGTACGACGGCCGCCGTGATGTGATTGCCTCTACCGATGCAGCTCTGGATTATCTTACTTACCTGAATAAAATGTTTGATGGTAACTGGTTGCATGCGCTGGCTGCCTATAACAGCGGCGAAGGCCGCGTAGGCAAAGCTATTAAGCGCAATAAACAAGCCGGCAAACCTACCGACTTCTGGTCGCTTGATCTGCCACGGGAAACCCGTGCTTATGTGCCCAAACTACTGGCACTGGCAGACATCTTAAAAAATCACGACGCTTACGCCTTCAGCTGGCCTGAAATCGACAATGCACCGGTTATTGCCACCGTGGATACGGGTTCACAGCTGGACCTGGCATTTGCCGCCGAACTGGCAGGCATGGAGCTAAAATCGCTGCATGCGCTTAACCCTGGCTATAATCGCTGGGCCACCGATCCTGATGGCCCGCATCGGTTGGTATTACCACTGGATAAAGCCGAGGGCTTTACTACCCAACTCGCCCAGGTCGATCGCAAAGAACGCCTTAACTGGGTTCGCCATAAAGTGAAGTCTGGCGACAGCCTGCTTAAACTGGCTAAGGAATACCACACCACCGTTGATGTGATTAAAAGTATCAACGATATGCAGGATAATATGATCCGTATAGGCGATCATCTGATGGTGCCGGTTGCGCTTAAAAAGCTGGATGCTTACACGTTGTCGCAGGATCAGCGCCTGGCGTCTACGCAAAACCAGAAACGTGGCAGTTACCAGCTCACGCATAAAGTGGCCGCCGGTGATACACTTTGGGATATTGGCCGTAAATATAAAATAAGTACGCGTTCGCTGGCGAAGTGGAATGGCATGGCGCCTACTGATCCGCTTATGCCGGGCAAAACCCTGGTGATTTGGGTGGATGAAGCCAGTGATGAGCAAAAGCGCGATGCCATTATGCGCACGCTTACTTACACCGTAAAACGCGGTGATTCACTGGCGCGGATTGCGCAAAAATTTAATTTACGTACCAGCGACATCACCAAATGGAATAACCTGAATCCCAAGAAATATTTACAACCAGGGCAAAAACTCACCCTGCATGTGGATGTAACACGGTTACGCAATTTAGGGTAATCACCAACTATACAGAGGGCCCATGTTTAGGATAAACCGGGAAAACCTGCGCAACAGCCACGAGGGCCCCTGGCTACTGCTCGACATTATTATGTTGGGGCTGTTGCTGCTGAACCTGCTGTTTTTACTGTTTGATGGCCTGTATAACACTGCCTTTATTCGCGATAGCCTGAGTGCCTGGTCGCCGGCGTTTGTTAACTTCTACGATCCAATCCACAAAAACTTCATTCTGGTCGATCTGGTTTTTATTACCATTTTCTTAACCGAGTTTTTCGTGCGCTGGATAGTTGCCATTAAGACCGAAGAATACCTGCGCTGGTACTTTTTTCCGTTTTTACGCTGGTACGATTTAGTCGGCTGTATCCCCTTAGGTGGAACCCGCATATTCCGCTTTCTGCGGATATTTTCGATTCTGTACCGGTTACACAAGAACCAGATTATCGACCTCAACGACACCGGCATCTACCGGTTCTTTTCGTTCTATTATGATGTGTTTGTAGAAGAGTTAAGCGATCGGATTGTAGTGAAAGTCCTCACCGATGCGCAGCAGGACATTGCTGCCGGCTCACCGCTTATCGACGATATCACGCAAAACGTATTAGCGCCGAGACGACCAGTAATAAGCTCCTGGATGTCCAACATTGTTAATCATCTTGGGCAGTCAATTAACGACAGTAAACATGGCGATGTAATCCGGCGGCACGTGAAAGAAAGTGTTGGCAAAGCCGTGCGTGAAAACGCCCAGGTATCTACGTTGTCTTATGTGCCGGTGGTTGGCCGCACCATTGAAAATACTCTGGAAAGCGCGGTAACAGACATTGTAACCGCCTCTGTTGTTAACCTGCTGACCGACCTTGAAGCCAGAGACATTGAGGAGTTTGTCAGCTCCGGCCTGAAAGACTTTACGCCGGAAGAACAAAACCTGGACAAAGAGTTTTTACTGGTGGTGAATGAATGCATCGAAGCCATCAAAGGACATGTTTCGCAGCAGCGCTGGAAATCACAGCTGATTGAGAAACAACAACAAAAGAAAGCAGCGAAAATGAAACCCGTGGTGGACGATAGCGATGTTAAACAACCTTGAACTTAAAGTACCGCCGGTTATCGTGTTTATTGCTGCGCTGGCCCTCACCTGGTATTGCGCTTCCCTGAATGTAATGCCACTGCCTCATCCTCTGCGCCCCTTCGGTTTTGTGTTGTTTGTGGCCGGCGGATTAATTGGTGTGGCAGGCGTAGTGGCGTTCAGACAGCAGAGGACCACTGTAAATCCCCACCGACCACAAAATGCCAGTACACTGGTGGATGGTGGTATTTTTGCCTATACCCGCAACCCCATGTATCTGGGTTTAGTGGTGGGTGTAATCGGCGCAGCATTTATTGTGCGTGATGCCTGTGGATTGGTATTTGCTGTGCTTACGATGGCGTATTTGCAGCGCTTTCAGATCATCCCGGAAGAACGCTTTATGATTGAGCTGTTTGGTGACGAATTTACCGCCTACTGTGAGCGTACTAAACGCTGGTACGGGCGCCATTAGGCCATTGCCACACTGGCTGGCGCCATTTCCATCAGGATCTCCCCCAGTATTGCAACACTTCGCTCACGGGTGGCTAAGTCGCGATCAATATAATTAAACCGCAAGCAATTACGGTACTTGCCGGTGGCGGAAAACATCTGCCCGGGCGCCAGGATTATCCCGCGCTCTTTAGCCAACTCTGCCAGCCGGGCCGCATCATAACCCTCGGGTAACTCCACCCACAAAATAAAGCCCCCTTCCGGAAAACTCACCCGAGTGTTTGCCGGAAAGTGCGCCTCGATGCCTTTGAGCATCACATCCCTGGCTTTGCGGTAAGATTGTCGCATCGCCCGTAAATGCCTGTCGTAACCGCCCTGGCGGATAAAATTACCAATCGCCAGTTGTGGTAACGTGGGGCACATGGAGCTACTGACATATTTAATATGGGTCACTTTATCCCGGTATCGCCCCGGCGCAATCCAGCCGACGCTGAAACCCGGCGCCAGGGTTTTCGAAAAAGAAGAGCACAGCAGTACCCGGCCATCTTCGTCGAATGATTTAATGGTTTTAGGGCGCGGGTATTCAAAAGCGATATCACCATAAATATCATCTTCGATTATCGCTATATCGTATTCCCGCGCCAGTTGATACAGCCCCTGCTTTTTAGCCAGGGGCATCACGTAGCCCTGGGGATTATTTACCGTTGGTGTTACTAAAATGGCTTTAACCGGCCACTGATCCATAGCCAGCCTGAGCGCTTCGATACTCATACCATCCCGCGAGTCGGTGGGGATTTCCAGCGCTTTTAAGTTAGCCGCTTTTATTGCCTGCATGGCACCGTAAAACCCCGGAGACTCTACCGCTATCACATCGCCGCTTTGGGCAACCGCCCTTAAGCAAACCGACAATGCTTCCTGACAGCCTGAGGTGACAACAAAGTCTTCTGCATCGAGCTGGCATCCGGTGGTGGCGGTAAGCCGCGCCAGTTGCTCACGAAGTCCGAGTTCGCCCTGCACATGGCCATAAGACATGCCATCCTGCGGACGGTGGCGGTTAAGCTCGTAGATATTTTTCAGTAGCGGTTTCAGAGTCGATGAACTCATATCCGGCATGGCATGCTGAAACTCACAACTGGCCTCTACACCATGGCCCATGAGCATGGCCAGCACATCTTCCCAGAGCGACACGTCCATGGGCCGCTGCGGTGGTTTAGACTCTCTTGGCCGCGCAATACGTTCTTTAGCCTGTGCAACAAAATAGCCCGACTTTGCCTTAGCGGTAACCAGACCTTCCTGCTCCAGCACCCGGTAGGCTTCCTGTACGGTGGAAATGCTAACGCCGTGCTCATTGGCCAGTTGACGAACAGACGGCAGTTTATAGCCCGGTGCAAAGTAGCCCATCTGAATATGCTCTTTTAGCCGCGTGGCCAGGTGCAAATATCTGCTCATCGGTGTATCCGCTTGATCTCGAAAACCATACACTTTTTAATATATCAGCACTTTTAAATACAAAACCATACAGTTTGTGGAAATTTGCACCATACAGTCGGTTTCACTGGCTATCTGTATGGCTTGTTACCCAATTTATTGCATCTAAATAAATACAGATTAATCCCGCATGCTATAACAACAGCCTGCGCTGTAACGCAACTTTAATCACTTACTTTTCAGGGCGCACTTTTATGGAAACCTCATTATTGCTGGGCATTGCCACCTTTGCTTTTATTACTTCCGTCACTCCAGGGCCAAATAACATGATGTTGTTGGCTTCTGGGGCACAGTTTGGTTTTAGCCGCACGTTACCGCACATGCTGGGCATTGTGTTTGGTGTATCTATGTTATTACTGAGCGTACTGTTGGGACTGGGTGTGCTGTTTCAACTTTATCCGGTCATGTATTCGGTGCTGAATGTTGCCGGTGCGGCCTACCTGCTCTGGCTGGCGTTTAAAATAGCTTCAGGTCCGGTTACCGGCATTAGTAGTGAAGATGGTCGTTCAACGAAGCCGTTCACATGGTGGCAGGCAGCGTTATTTCAGTTTGTGAACCCCAAGGCATGGATGATGGCGCTTGGCAGTGTGAGTACGTTTAGCCTGCCAGGTAATAACTACGCGGAGTCCGGCGCGATGATTATGCTGGCTTTTGCGTTGCTCGGCTTACCTGCCATTTCATTGTGGGCCGGCACCGGGGCAAAACTGCGAGTGTGGCTGAATAACCCGCGACGGCAAAGAGGGTTTAATCTGGTGATGGGTGCGGCCACGGCAGCCACGTTATTGTTAATTGTGGAGGTTTGATTAGGCCGGTTGTGTACACTCTGCGATAACATGAATGGAGATCACCGCTTAAATTCTTCCGACATCCCGGCCCTGAGCCGGGATCTTCTGAGAAGGCTGTCTCAATCGAAAAATGGATCGATAGGTTGGTTAGACGCCCCGATAACATAAATGGAGATCCCCGCCCAAAAGCATGCGGGGATGACGGTGTTTTTACCTCCCGGCCTAACTTTTCTGTCATCCCGGCCCTGAGCCGGGATCGCCTGAGAAGGCTGTCTAAACTGAGAAAGGAAATAAGTGGTAGTTTCGACTTCAGGATAACATGAATGGAGGTCCCGGATATTTGCTGCGCAAATTCCGGGAAGACATATTTTGGAAAAGCCTTTCGCGGTTACTGGCGGCGCCAGGTGGTGCCGCCAGCGCCGTCTTCCAGCACAATCCCCATGGCTGTGAGCTTGTCGCGCGCGGCATCGGCTGCGCCCCAGTCTTTCGCCGCGCGGGCATCATTACGCGCTTTGATTAGCGCTTCGATTTCCGCTACCTCATCGTCATTGCCTGACTGCATAAAGGCTTCCGGATCGCGCTGCAAGAAGCCCAGAATGCCACCAATGCCCTTTAGCACGGCGGCAAGCTTACCAGCTTCTTCTGCACCGGCATCACCCTTTGATTTATGTTTATTTAAATCACGGGCAAGGTCGAACAGCACCGAGTAAGCTTCAGGCACATTCAGATCATCATTCATGGCCTGCTCAAAACGCTCAAGGTATCCGCCGTAACTGAGGTCAGTGACGCTGTCTACTTTCACACCGCGCAGCGCAGTGTAGAGTCGCTCAAGGGCTGATTTAGCCTGGTCGATATTATCCTGGGAATAACTCAGCTGGCTGCGATAATGGGCCGACATCAAAAAGAAGCGCAAAATTTCTGCATCGTGTTCACCCAGTACATCACGCAGAGTAAAGAAGTTGCCCAGTGATTTAGACATCTTCTCGTCGTTTACCTGCACCATTCCGGTATGCATCCAGGTGTTCACATAAGGCGTATCGAAAGCACAGCAGGATTGCGCCACTTCATTTTCGTGGTGCGGGAAGATTAAGTCAGAACCACCGCCGTGAATATCGAAGTGCTCGCCCAGATGCTTATGGTTCATGGCACTACATTCTATATGCCAGCCAGGACGACCTTCTCCCCAGGGAGACCCCCAGGCCGGTTCGCCTGGCTTAGCCGTTTTCCATAACACAAAGTCCAGCGGGTCGTCTTTGCCGGCCGCCACTTCAACACGCGCGCCAGACTGTAACTGCTCAAGGTTCTGTCGGCTCAATTTGCCGTACGCATTAAACTTGCTCACATCAAACAGCACATCGCCGCTCTCGGCCTGATAAGCATAGCCTTTAACCACCAGCTTTTCGATGACGTCGATAATCTCATTCATATGCCCGGTTACCCGCGGCTCAATATCCGGCTCAACCAGATTCAGCGCCGCGAAATCTTCGTGCATCATCGCAATAGTACGCTCGGTGAGCGCTACGGTTGTTTCGCCGTTTTCATTGGCCCGGGCGATAATTTTATCGTCCACATCGGTGATGTTACGCACGTACTTAACGTCGTAATCGAGGTGGCGCAGGTAGCGCACCAACACATCAAAACTAAGATAAGTACGGGCATGGCCCATGTGGCTGAGGTCATACACGGTTATGCCACAAACATAGAGTCCCACCTTCCCTTCTACCAGCGGCTGAAAACGCTCTTTCTGACGGGTTTTGGTGTTAAACAGTTGCAACATATCCTAATTTCCTCTTAAACCGGTTTGGGTGGCGAAGTTTAGCACTGTAATTCCCGTCTGACCACGCTCTGGAGCCAGTTATAAACGCATTTTCAGGTGAATAAACAAATAGGTACTTCAGAGGGGTTTTCGCATTCTGGCATTTGGGCTACCATTAGCGGTCTATATAGCCAAGAACTAAATTAAGGTAAGGTTAAACACTATGGTGACGTTTAAAACAAATCACGGCGACATTACCCTGGAACTGTATGCCGATAAAGCACCGAAAACGGTTGAGAACTTTCTGTCTTATGTACAAGACGGTTTTTATGACAACACCATTTTCCACCGCGTAATCGACGGCTTTATGATCCAGGGCGGCGGTATGACGCCGGATATGGAACAAAAAGAAACCAAAGCGCCTATCGAAAACGAAGCTAACAACGGCGTAGCCAACGAAGCGGGCACTATCGCAATGGCTCGGACTAACGATCCACATTCAGCTACTGCACAGTTTTTCATTAACGTTAAAGACAACGACTTCCTCAACTTCTCCAGCGAGAGCATGAATGGCTGGGGTTATTGTGCATTCGGTAAAGTAACCGAAGGTATGGATGTGGTTGAAAAAATTAAAAATGTAAAAACAGGCAATTACGGTTATCATCAGGATGTGCCGGTTGAAGCTGTTATTATCGAAAAAGCAGTAATTAGCGAATAATCTGTACATTGCAGCCTGATTACTGAACACGCTCCGGGGAGTCTGCAGGCTCCCTTTTTAATGCCTAAAAGCTAATAATTAATGCCGTTTACTTATTTTATTGCAGACATACACTTAAGCGCTGAGCGTGATGACATCACCGAGTGTTTACTCACCTTTCTGGAACAGGATGCCCCGCAGGCTGAAGCATTGTACGTGCTCGGCGATCTGTTTGAATTCTGGTTAGGCGATGACGACGTTACGCCATTGTCTGAACGTGTAGCCAGTGCTTTTAAGGCGTTATCGGCGACTACGCCGGTGTATTTTATTCATGGTAATCGCGACTTCGCGATCCGTGAAGGCTGGACCACAAAAGCGGGCATGACGCTGCTTCCGGAACAGCAGGTGATTGACCTTTATGGCACGCCAACTTTACTCCTGCATGGCGATGAACTGTGCACGTTGGATATCGAATATCAGAAATTCCGGAAAAAGGCCCGGGGATGGTGGTGGCCTCGGTTAGTAGGTGCCCTGCCATTATGGTTACGCCGTAAGCTCGCTAAGCGCGGGCGCAAAACCAGTCAGAAAAACCAGCAAAATCTTACCGCTGAAATTATGGATGTCACCCCCGATGAAGTGGTTTACGTTATGGTAAGACACAATGTTCAGCAACTTATCCACGGCCATACCCACCGGCCCAACATTCACTCACTTACCGTTAACGGCAAACCCGCCCATCGGATTGTGGTAGGCGACTGGTATACCCAGGGCAGTGTATTACGGGTGAGCGCGGTAGATGTGCGCCTTGAAAAACGGCAGTTTACGCTTAGCCGGTAATATTCCTGCAACATTAACATCACCATTCTGACAACAAACCTTCATTTATAGGTCAACTATCCTTCACACATCCTGATTAGGCTAATTTTCATTCAACGCTTTGTGTAGCTTGCAACCTGCACAACCGTCCAGCCGCGTTGATTAAACCTCGTTAAGCAACCCTCGGTTTGCATGACAAAAAATATAAAATGTCATAATTGGGAATACAAAAATGAAATTGATCTTGAAAGCCGCAGCAAGTGCGATAGCCCTTGCCGTTTCTTCAGGACTGCACGCTGATGTTCTGCCTGATTCTCAGGCACAAAGCGCGTGGTTTACTGACGCTCAATCTAAAATTGCACAAAAACTTGAAGTAAACAGCAAGTTTAAGGCAAAAAACGTTATTTTGTTTGTGGGTGACGGCATGGGGGTTTCCACTCTCACTGCTTCACGTATCTTAAAAGGTCAGATGGCCGGTGAGATGGGTGAAGAAGGTTACCTGGCCTTTGAAGAATTTCCGTACACCGCGTTGGTGAAAACGTATAACGTGGATGCACAAACCCCTGATTCAGCCGGTACCATGACCGCCATGATGTCGGGATTAAAAACCGACGTAGGCGTGATTGGTGTTGACGAAGACATTGAGCGTGGCGACTGCTCGACTGTGGCAGGTAACGAAGTGATTACCGCACTGGAGTTGGCCGAAATTAAAGGCTTGTCAACCGGCATCATTTCTACTGCACGTATTACCCACGCTACACCAGCAGCTACGTATGCAAAGTCTGCCGATCGTAACTGGGAAGATGTATCAGATATGCCTGAAGCTGCAGTAACTGCAGATTGTAAAGACATTGCCGATCAACTGGTTAATTTTGAATACTATCTGGAAGATCGCTACACAGGTATAGATGTAGACGGTATTGAAGTTGCTTTCGGCGGTGGTCGTCGTCACTTCCTGCCTCGCGATGCTGCGTTTAACAGCCCGGATGCCGTTAGCTCGGTAGAAGGCGATCGCACCGATTCACGCGATCTGACTGCAGAATGGCAGGATATGTACGAAAATGGTGTCTATATATACGATCAGGCAGGCTTTGACGCCATTGACCCTGCCAGTACCGAACGTGTATTTGGTTTGTTTAATGAATCACACATGCAGTACGAAGCAGACCGCGCTAATGATGTGGCCGGCGAGCCATCTGTAGCTGATATGACCACAAAAGCCATCGATATTCTGGACAACAATGAAAAAGGCTTCTTCCTGATGGTGGAGTCTGGCCGTATCGACCATGGGCATCATGCTGGCAGTGCCTACAATGCCCTGACAGACACCCTGGCATTTGAAGCGGCAGTGAAGGCTGCCTACGAAAATACTAATCCTGAAGACACGCTTATTCTGGTTACCGCTGACCACAGCCACGTATTTACCATTGCTGGTTACCCTAAACGCGGTAACCCTATTCTGGGTAAAGTGGTAAATGTTGGCTCTGATGAGCCAGCAATGGCCGCTGATAACATGCCTTACACCACGCTGGGTTACACCAACGGCCTGGGTTTCCAGGACCTGGGTAACGAAACAGATGCCGATGCAATCTATGCTTATGCTGCCAATACGGGCCGCATGGATATTACAAACGTTGATACCGAAGCTTCTGGTTATCACCAGGAAGCCCTTATTCCTTTGGGTTCAGAAACCCATGCTGGTGAAGACATTTCACTGCATGCCTCGGGCCCGGGCAGTCAACTTGTCCAGGGCGTAGTTGAACAAAACGTCGTGTTCCACCTGATTAATCAGGCACTGGATCTGGTAGAAGAATAAGCGGAGTAATCATAATGAATTTATTTAAATTAAGTTTAGTGGCGGTAGCCATAATGGGGCTTAGCGCTTGTTCTCTCGACGGTGACGACGGGCGTGACGGTGTAGATGGTATCGATGGTGTTGACGGTACTGCTGGTACAGATGGTGCCGATGGTGCTGACGGTCAAAATGGCGCAGACGGTCAGGATGGCACTAACGGACTCAATAGTCTGGTGATCCAGACAGCTCTTGCTGTAGGTGATGCAAACTGCCCTAACAGCGGTGTGCAAATTGACTCTGGTCTGGATGCCAACAGCGATGGCGCACTTACCGGTGACGAAATTGAATCCACCAGTTACGTATGTGTGCCGGCTTCAACCGAAGTTAGCAATTCAGAGCTGCTTACCTCACTCAATAATGACTGGTTTGTAGCAGCAGTTGCCGAAGTCGAAGCCAACAAAACTGTATGGCTGGAAGCCACCGGCGCGTTAACGACTAACAGCACCAGCTCAGCCAAAGTCGTAGTAACGTCCAAAGAAAATCTGCAACGCACCGTTACTGAAATGCGTGGACAGGCTAAAAACGTCATTTTATTTGTGGGTGATGGTATGGGTGTCTCTACCGTAACCGCTGCACGTATTTTAGATGGTCAGATGAAAGGTCTGGACGGAGAAGAAAACAAACTGAGTTTTGACAACTTTCCGTTTGCAGGGTTAGCGAAAACCTACAACGTGGATGCACAAACCCCCGATTCAGCCGGCACCATGACCGCCATGATGTCTGGTGTAAAAACCGATGTGGGTGTTATCGGTGTTGATGAAGACATAGAGCGTGGCGACTGCTCCACTGTGGCCGGAAACGAGTTAGTTACCGCACTGGAACTGGCGGAAATTGCGGGCAAATCAACCGGTGTAATCTCAACGGCGCGGATCACCCACGCAACGCCCGCAGCGACTTACGCCAAATCAGCAGATCGTAACTGGGAAGATGTATCTGACATGCCTGCAGAGGCTGTGACCGCCGGCTGTACCGACATTGCCGATCAGCTGGTCAATTTTGAGAGTAACCTGGAAGCACGATTTGCCGGCCTTGATGTAGATGGCATTGAAGTTGTTTTCGGTGGTGGTCGTCGCCATTTCCTGCCACGCGATGCCGCATTTAACAGCGCGGATGCCGTTAGTGCAGTAGAAGGCGATCGTACTGATAACCGCGATCTAACCGCTGAATGGCAATCCATGTACACCAATGGTGTTTATGTGTTCGATCAGAGCGGCTTCGATGGTCTGAGCACCGAAACCACAGAACGTGTATTTGGCCTGTTTAATGAGTCTCATATGCAATATGAAGCCGATCGTGCCAACGATGTGGCCGGTGAACCTTCACTGTCTGAAATGACCGAAAAAGCCATTCAAATCCTTGATAATAATCAGGACGGCTTCTTCCTGATGGTGGAGTCAGGCCGCATTGATCATGGCCACCATGCTGGCAGTGCCTATAATGCGCTAACGGATACCATTGAGTTCGCGAACGCCGTTGCTGCGGCCGATGCCATGACCAGTGATGACGATACGTTAATTATTGTAACCGCCGACCACAGCCATGTATTTACCATTGCGGGCTATCCTAAGCGTGGAAATCCCATTCTGGGTAAAGTAGTGAACGTTGGTTCAGATGAGCCTGCTCTGGCTGCTGATGATATGCCTTATACCACATTGGGCTACACTAACGGTTTTGGTTTCCAGAATCTGGGGAATGAAACAAACGCTGACGCAGTATACAGCCTGAACATCAATACCGGACGTATGGACCTTACCAGTGTGGATACCACTACTACCGGTTATCACCAGGAAGCGCTGGTACCGTTAGGCTCTGAAACCCATGCCGGTGAGGATGTTGGGATTTACGCCAAGGGTCCGGGTGCCTGGTTGGTGAATGGTACCAACGAACAAAGCGTGATTTTCCATGTAATGGATTACGCTGGTGACATGGTTGAGCAAGCCAACAACGAAGTGGAATAATCCACGACGGTAAATGCCACAGGGCAACCGTAAGGTTGCCCTACTTTGGTTAAAAAAGAGATACCTAAGATGTACAAAACGATTTTTACGCTTTTCGCCTTTTGTTTTGCCCCGCTGAGCTTTGCACAGAGCTGTGAAAGCAATGCTAACGCCCTGGTAGCACGCTACACCGTAGAGACTCACAACGCACGGGGTGACCAACAAAAACGACTCGAACTGTGGCGAAACGAAAGGGTAGTCGCTCACCGCTATCCCCAAACACAAATTACGGAAGCCTGGGAGCAGGTAAATACTTCCCTGATCAAGCCTACCCGCTATTTTGATGCGCATGCCAGAGCCATTGAATATCAGCCTGGAGAAAAAGTGCACGGTAAAAGCGAAACAAACTGGTCTTTCCGCAATCAGTTATTCAGCGATGAACTCATTGCCACAATGACAGAGACCAGCCGGACTGGCAGTGGTTGTAATACATTAATTACTTTTGAACGAGAGGATAATGGCACCAGACTCACCTTGATTTGGCAGCCCGCACTCAAACTGGCCACTTCATTCAAGGCAGAATCAGCTCACCAGTCAGTTCACTGGACACTCACAAACACTGAGTTTGATAAACAACAAATTGAGCAGTTTTTTGCTGCGCGCTACGCTTATCAAAGCACCGATTTTGCAGATATAGGCGATGACCATACCGACCCGTTTTTAACCAGAATGGTCCACCAGGGGTTTATTGAAAAAGGGGCTTCCGGTTACTACAACAGTGATGGCGACGCGCTGCAAGGCGGTCACCAGCACTAATTTTACTAACAGGTTGCTGAGTACCAAGCTCGGCAACTAATGACTGACTGTGCGTTTGTCGGCAACCGGCAGGCCTGCACCCATCCAGTTCTTAAAACCGCCTTCTAAGTGGCAAACGTTATCCATGCCCATTTGTTGAAGTGTTAGCGTGGCCAGCGCAGAACGCCAGGCCGACTGACAATAAAGAATCAACGGGCCAGACTGACCAAACACCTCACGGTAATAAGGGCTGTCCGGATCAACCCAAAACTCGAGCATACCACGCGGCGCGTGAACTGCTTCAGGGATCATACCGTCACGTTCTAATTCGCGAATGTCTCTGATATCAACAAAACAGGCTTCACTTAACTCATACAGCTCCCTGGCATCTTCCAACGGGATTGTTTTTATTTGCTGCATCGCTTCATCAAGCAATGCTTTATAACCTTTACTGATCGCCATCTGCACTATTCCGGATTTCTAAAACTCAGAGTCTAACCAGCAGACTGATTCCCGACAACAAGACCTTAGTGGTATAGCCGAACTGGCGGTTTACTACTGATGTGCTATAAACAAAAAGGTGTGGAATGTTTATCTGGCCGCCCCACTACTTTTTAGGTCGACGGCGACATCAGGGAAGGAGACAATGTCGGTATTTCTGTTTACCCAGGCTTATTTTATTTACAGCGTGCCTATTCTCGTTGGGTTAATGCTGTGTACCATAGAAAGCCTGTTTCTGCTGCGCGGTAAATCGTTTTTTGGTTTACTGGATATGCCGCAGCAATTCGGTCAGCCGGAATTAACTCCCTATCACGTTGTTCCGCACATTCTAAAGTTATACGAAGTCACCATTGTCTTCTGGTTGATGGTGTTTTTTATCACTTTTGGCACCAGCGGCATGCTGATCCAGCGCTTGTACTTTGCCTACTGGCAGGCTTATGCCCCCCAGGCCATATTGTTCCCTGTATCGCTGATAATGGCAGCCACTGCTACTGCGGTGGTTATTCACCATCTGGCGCCACATTTACGCAGTTATAACAGCCTGCTTGCAAATCAAGAATATGCCGGGCGCATTGCTACTATCGTGGGCTACAGCGAGTTTCCGGGCGACGACGTTCATGCGACGGTCTTTGATCATAACCACCAGTTACAGAATATTACGGTTCAGGCAATGGAGGCCGGCGAGCGATTGCTGAACGGCGATAAGGTGGTATTGGTTAAGCGCACTAATGAGTGCTGGCTGGCAACCCGCTACATTGCCATCGAACAGCACAGCCCTCAATACCGGGCGAAAATGAACCGCTGATTTCTACTGCCTGGATAGTTTGTCTACGGCACTGATGATCTGTTTGGAGCCAGAGGCAATTTCACTCATCGAAGCTTTAGTTTCTTCCACACTCTGGGCTACTTCATTCAGGGTATCCAGCCCCTGCCTGATGGTACTCACAGCATGCTTGGTTGACTGATCGTTGCGGGAAAATACAGCCATGATCTCTTTGGTAGATTCGGTGGTGCGTGACGCCAGCTCCCGCACCTCATCAGCAACCACGGCAAATCCCCTGCCCTGCTCGCCGGCTCTCGCCGCTTCGATAGCAGCATTAAGTGCCAGTAAATTGGTTTGGTCAGCAATCGCACTGATAGCACTCACCATTTTATTCAGCTCGGTGGACTGTTGTTCCAGTTCACTGATTTCAGACGAAGCTTTGGTCATTTGCTCAGTAAGTGAAGCCAGTGAGGCCACGGTTTCGGTCATTAACTGCTGCCCATTATCCGCCTGCGCGCCGGTTTCAGCAGACATGGAAGAGGCTAGCTCCGCCGCCTCTTTTACCCGACATTCATTGTCTACCTGTTGGGTAACATTACTGGCAAATTTAATGACTTTGTATACTTTGCCGTCATCATTTATCACCGGGTTATATGACGCTTCAAGCCAGACCGGGTTACCATGTTTATCAACCCGCTGAAAACGTCCGGAAATAAACTTACCCCGAGCCAGTGCATCCCAGGTTTGCTGATAATCAGGATCATCAGTCACCACCTTCGGGCAAAACATGCGATGATGCTTGCCGCGGATTTCATTTAGCGAATAACCGGTGGTTTGCAAGAACAAGGAATTGGCTTTGATGATCACACCGGTGGGCTCAAACTCAATAATCGCCATAGAACGGTCAAGCGCCTCAAGAATATCTTCGTTACTCATTGAGGATTGGGTGTCCACTTCCAGACGGGAGCCAAACACATCGATATGATCACCCCCCCCCTGCGCAGAGTAATGCGGTTGAACAATGAGCTGCACTGAAGCGTGAGAATCCTCGGCCTTTAAATTGATACTACCGGACCAGTGACGGTGATTATTGATGGCATCAGATAAGTCGCGCAAGGCTTTGGATTTATGCTCGTGGTCGGCAACTAACGATATAAATGGTACTCCCACAGCTCTGACTGCACGAGAGCCGAGCACACTTTCATTCTTACTACCACATACTTGTATCACGCTATCGGAGGTTAACTGCCAGTGCAGCAAGTCTTGTTTAAGGTTGTCTGAGGCGCGTTTATATTGAGCAAGCTCAGCCCGCAGGCTGGCAATTTCCGCTTTTAATTTCTGATTGAACATGGATAAAAGGGCTTAGAATAAAACTACATTTCGTTTGAGTATGGCACAAACCGGAGTATGCGCCATTTGCCTGCTTAAAAAGTATATATTATGAAGGCTATGTTCTGCTAAATTGTTGCTATACTGTATATGAATACAGTTATTGAGGGTTGATCATGATCCCAGCACAATTTACAAAGCTTATAGCCGAGTTAGAACACTTAACAGATAGTCAAACCCGTTATGTTGAGAAGCTGCTGAAAGGCACTGATAGCGTCTCACAGTTGATAACAGAG
>NZ_PVNP01000190.1 GCF_002993365.1 Marisediminitalea alba | reverse complement strand
CAACGCTTTGCCTGCCAGACCGATGCCGAGACGGCAATGAAAGTCTTTAGCAAGACGTTAAAAACAACCCGCATCAGTGAGTTTGACTGTATAGCCCACCCCGTGTTCTTAGGTAAAGGTCGCCCCAAAAAAGGACAACAGCCAGCATACTATGAATACCAACTCGATGGGCTGATAGCCACCTGTTTGGATAAAGTTGGAATAGCTCAGGCGCAAACCGGGATGTTTATCCTCGCAACCAATGATTGTAGCGGGGAACTCAGTATGCAGACAGTGTTAGATACCTACAAATCCCAGCAACATGTTGAGCGGGGATTTCGTTTTCTCAAAAGTCCGGAATTTCTGACATCCTCACTGTTTCTGAAGAAACCGGAAAGGATTGAAGCGCTGCTCATGGTGATGACGTGCAGTCTGATGATATACGCCGCCCTTGAACACCGGATCCGAACGTCATTAAAAGAAAGACAACAATACTTCCCTGACATGAAAAAGAAACCGTCCCAGAAGCCAACGGCACGATGGGTATTTCTGTGTTTTAGTGGGATCCACGAAGTCAGCATTGGTGACTCTCCCCCCGTAATCACAGACAAACAGGAGCGCCAGCAGGTGATCATTGATGTACTTGGCACATTATACCAAGAGATTTATTCCTGAATTTGATGCGGAATGTCGGAATCAAATTTGTTTGCAAAACATTTCGATTTCACGATTCTTTTTGTGCGCGTTTGGTTTAGTGATTTGCCTTATAGGTAGCATCGGGTAAATACTTTTTGCTATGCACATAATGATTACCGCTGCTAAACAAAATCTGTTTACCGCATCTACCAGTGGCTGACCCATTGAATGCATAAACCGCCTGAACGGCTTTGGTTTCAATTAAATGTGGGTGTCCTATTTGGTTTTTATCGAAACGACATTAAGGTTGTTTGCTATCCAAAGTGGTTTACTCAAAACCGCCAAGGTCTTTTGACTTAACAAATTGCATGAGTGATTCGACACCCTGAGCACCGTACTCACGAATAACATCAGCAGGTACTTTACTACCGAATCCAACCAAGGGTTTAGATGTGAACCATGACCAAGCTTCTGTTGAAGAGTCAAACCAAGGTTCAACTCTTTCGAAGACCTCAATGACAGCCCTTAAACGGACAGTAGCGGCTTCATCAACGCTCCCGCTCAAGTCGTTCAACGAGACACCAGTATACGCGCAAAAGACCTCGTCATCAATGTTCAGGATCACCGGCCCGGTATAGGCAATGTGCATCCACACCGAGGCGGAGCCTGGCCCGCCATTAAAGCTAATAACCAGCGGGCGGGTGCTGTCGTCTTTAATATCGCTGCGCTTGTAATAGGTGTAATGCAAAGCGGCGACTGCATCACCTTTGTCGTTCCATACCGGTTGGGTTCCGGTAGTGGCAGTGTAATTTACCCGGTTGCCGTTAATTGTGGTTTTATGTTCGGTTACTATGGCACTGTCCGGCTCGATGGCGCGACCGTAATCTTCAGCATAGCCACATGGCGATGCCAGCAGTGAAATGCCCACGGTCAACGTGAGTAGTGATTTAATAAGTGTCATTAGTGCTCTCTTTTTTTATTGTCGTGTCACTTGTCATCATGGCACAAAAAGCAGAGCAGGTTGAGTATGGTCAGGGTATGCTGCCGGATCCCGGCGATAGTTGTCTTTGACGCTTTGCAACCAGTGGATAGGTGGTGATACAAGTCGGCACTTGTATCACCACAATAAAGCTTACAGGTTATATTGCTGTTCCAGCTCGGCCACCCGGGCTTTAGAATCGGCCGCCTCAAAAATGCGATCGGCCAGTCGACGTTTTGCCAGCGGCGTTAAGTCCATCTCCAGCAACAGTTCAATGTAATTAAGGTAGATTTCATCACTGCGTACCGGTTCAGACATCACACTGTCGTAGATAGCTTTCGCGTCTTCGGTTTCACCTTTATCAATGAGTACCTGTGCAAGGGTGTCGGCAATCTCGGGAGCCTTGGGTACTAGCTTGAGCGCCTGTCTGGCATGCTCTTCGGCAGCTTCCAGCATGCCTTCCTGATGTTCGAGATAAGCCAGATTATTGAGCGCAATGGCATTCTCTGGCTGCTTTTCAGCAAGCTGGCGGTAAACGTCGATGGCCTTGCTTCGGTCACGCTGTATCAGACGCTCGGCAAACAACAGCATCGCCTGGGTATTGTCTGGGTTGTTTTCCCTGAATTCAGTAACTAACTCAAACGCTTTGTCCGGCTGACCGGCCATTTCGTAGGCAGCCATGGCTAACAGCAGGTTGCGGGTATTCGGAATGGCCTCGTACGCAGCCAGTGCATTGGGAATGGCTGCGGTTGGATTATCACGGTAAAGCTGTAACCGTGCTCTGATCCCCTTAACGTAAGGTAACTGCTTTTCTTGCTCCGACAGTTGATTAAGGATGGCTTCGGTTTGCGGAATTTGCCGCAACATGGCATGAAAATGCGCTTTGACTATTTCAATTTGCCGGTCCGGGCGCTTTTCCAAAAAGCCCGCGGTCAACTCCACACCATTCTGGAAGCGGCTTTGCAAATCAAGGATCATAGCCATACCCAGCACAGCGGTTTTGTGATTTGGCTGTTCATTCAGCCACGCCTCGTAATGCGCTTTCGCTTCGTTTATCCGCGACCCCGCCAGCAATAACCGGCCTCTGGTATCCCAGTATAAATCGGGCGTATCGTCGTTAAGCTTGACCTGCTCAATAAGCTCAATACCATCCGCAACCCGTTTTTCGGCCAGATAGACTCTGGCCAGAATGGTTTTTGGTACATCCTCGTCCGGATGACGGGCAACCACTTCCTGAATCGTATTCACCGCTTCGTTGGCTTTGCCGATTTGCTTTTGCACAATGTAAAGTAGCGCCAGCGATGCCTGATCGGTTGGGTCGATAGTGAGCGCCTGATTAATAGCATCCAGCGCCTGCTGTGGCTGTTTTTGCACCATGGCCAGCGAGACCCGCTGAATTTTAGCTTTTATGCTGTTGCTGTCTAATGCCTCAGCTTTGATGATGGCGGCCTCGGCAGCCTCGTAGTTTTGCTGAGCAAGGTAAACCTGCCCTTTCACCAGCCAGGGCTGAGCATTTTGCGGTTCGGTTTTTTGCCAGTTTTCTGCTACTTCCAGCGCTTTATCGAACTGACGGGTAGCAATGTAGGCATTGGCCAGTGTTTGCTGGCCCATAGTGAGTTCTGGTGCACGCTCTACTGCAGCTTCCAGATTAACCAGGCCTTCGGCATCGTTAATCGACAGCTGTAATACCCCGATACGGGTTAAGTCTTCTGCCGAAGTAGCAATAGGCACCGACTTTTCAATCATCGCCTTAGCGTCGACCACGTTACCGCTTTGCAGTAACTGATACCCGGCTTTGGAAAACAGCATGGCGTCGTTTTCTGCTTCACCATCGACTCTGGCCAGGATATCGGTAGCTTCTTCATTTTTGCCCTGTTGCAGCAAGCTGTTTGCCAGCATCCGCAGTGCTGCATGAGACGGTGGTAAGTCGGAGGCAATCATCGACAGATGTCGGGTGGTCGCAGCATAGTCTTCTAATTGATAAGCACAAAATCCGGCTAACAAACGGGCCAGCGGATCATTACGACCGTTCTGAATGGCAGTTTCCAGATGCTTAAGTGCTACGCCAAAATTGCCCTCACGCGCTTCAATAACGCCCTTAAACTGATTTAGCAAAGGATTGGTAGCACTCTTCTGCAGCAACTCATCTACTAATGGCGCTGCGTCTGCAAATCGCTTGGCATCCATCAGAATAGCGGTGAGGATAAATTTGGTTTCGGTATCATCCGGCGCTACGTCCAGATACGCATCATAAGCAGTAACGGCAGCATCCAGGTTACGTAAATACATATTCAGCCGTGCTTGCTGCATCAACACGTCTTTGTTAAGCGGCGCCTGTTGGTGCAGGGTATCGATGGCTTGCAATGCACCTTCATAATCGTCATCCAGCACTTTACCGAGCGCCAGCGATAGCCCCTTATACACGCTCGATGTGTCTATTTGTGCAATGTCGTCAAGCAGGACCCGGGCTTCTTTGGTTTTTTCCAATCGCAGCAGGGCTTCCAGTTTGTAGTAGGTTACCTCGGCCCGTTTAACCGGCGTCAGACCATCCACGTTGTGGTTAATCTCTGACAAGGCGACTTCTGAATTGGTTTCCTGATAAGCCCGGGTGATCAATGGCAGCACTTCGCTGACCTCATAGCCAAGATCCAAGGCCCGGTTGAGCTCTTTTTCCGCGGCTGCAAAGTCTTTTTGTTGCAGATAGAGCTGGCCAAGTTCAAACCGTGCGTTGGGATCCTCCGGGTCTTTTTGAATGGCGCTTTTATATTCGATAATGGCCGACGGGTTATCCTTCGCCTCAACAAACTGGCGTGCTGCGAGCATGTGTTCTTCACTGGTTTTCTGACCGCAGCCGGTCAGTGACAGGCTGGAAATTCCCAGCATTACAGCAGCTAACACCGCGTTACGATTAAATGACTTTCTTTTCATAAAGCTTACCTTGCAAATGATTCTCAGACTTTCCGTATTGTTGCAGCGACTAATACCAATCAGACGTGGTATCCACGCTACTATTGGCCTATAATAGTGTTTTAATAATCAGCTGGCTCTTCTGCTATGCACCATCCGAGTTATTCAGGATCCGTAATTTAATGACCACAAATGTCGAACTGACCTTCACAGACCTTAATCTTCCGCAGCCTATCTTACAAGCCTTGGAGAAAGTTGGCTACGAGAAACCGTCGCCAATTCAGGCGGAAAGTATTCCGTTACTACTGAACGGACACGATCTGTTGGGTCAGGCGCAAACCGGTACCGGTAAAACGGCAGCTTTCGCGCTGCCCATGCTGGCCAATCTGGACATCGAAGGCAACTATCCGCAGTTGCTGGTACTTGCCCCGACGCGGGAGCTGGCTATTCAGGTAGCCGAGGCATTTCAGGCCTATGCCAGCTTCTCTAAAAAAATTCGCGTACTGCCGGTATATGGTGGTCAGTCATACGATAACCAGATCCGCCAGTTAAAGCGTGGCGTACAGGTAGTGGTTGGTACCCCGGGCCGGGTTATCGATCACATTAAACGCGGTACACTTAAACTTGACCAGCTAAAATTTTTGGTGCTCGACGAAGCCGACGAAATGCTCCGCATGGGCTTTATCGACGACGTAGAACTCATTTTAAGTCATGCTCCGGCAGAACGTCAGACGGCATTGTTCTCAGCAACAATGCCCGGACCAATCAAAAAAATAACCGAGCGTTATTTAAAAGATCCCAAGCATGTCAAAATCGCCTCCAAGGTAAGTACCGCCAGCACTATCCGCCAGCGTTACTGCCAGGTTGCCGGTCACCACAAGCTTGAAGCGCTGACGCGTATTATGGAAGTGGAACCCTTCGACGGTGTGATTATCTTTGTGCGCACCAAAACCGCAACACTGGAATTATCCGAGAAACTGGCCGCACGGGGTTATGATGTGGAGCCGTTGAATGGTGATATTCCGCAGAACGCCCGGGAGCGTACTGTTGATCGCCTGAAGCAAGGCAAGATTGATATTCTGGTTGCCACCGATGTAGTAGCCCGTGGTCTTGACGTAGAACGTGTTAGCCACGTAATTAACTTCGACGTACCATACGACACAGAAAGTTATGTACACCGTATCGGTCGTACCGGCCGTGCCGGAAGAACCGGTGATGCTATCCTGTTTATCTCTCACCGCGAAAAGCGCATGCTGCAATCGATCGAACGGGCGACCCGCCAAACCATCGAAGCCATGCCGATTCCGTCGATCACTGAGCTAAACGAAACGCGCCTGAGCAACTTTAAACAAAGCATCTCAGAGGCCACCAAAGACGACAGCATTGAAAACCTGATACCAATTGTGGATATGCTGCGCGAAGAAATCGAAGCCAGCCCGGAAGTATTACTGGCCGCACTGGTAAAAATTGCCCAGGGTGACGAGCCGTTACTGCTAAAAGAATCTGACCGTCCGGACCTGCACAGCAAGCCCCGTCGTGACCGTGACTTTGATGGTGGTAACCGCCGCGACCGTGATGGTGGCAGAGGCCGTGACGCACGCCGTAAGTCACCGCGAGACAGTCGTCGCCCGGATGAAGGCAAGCAACGCTTCCGTATCGAGGTGGGACATGTACACGGTGTTAAGCCCGGTAATATCGTAGGCGCCATTGCTAACGAAGCCAATATCGACAGCAAACACATTGGCGCTATCGAAATATATGATAATTTCAGTACCGTAGATTTACCGGAAGGAATGCCGGCAGACACCCGCCAAACCTTACAGGGCACCCGCGTTGCAGGCCAGCGTCTGGCCCTTCGCGAATGGTCTGATAAGCCACCAGCAAAAGGCAAAGGTAAAGGTCCTGGGGCAGGCAGAGGCAAACCTCGCGGTAAATAACGTTAACGTCTAAAAAATTCTTTTTTATTCGTTTGAACAATATAAAAAACGGGGCACACTAGCTGCAATTGGAAACACTGAGAGTTTGATATGCGCTACTTCCCGTTATTCATCGATACACAGAACCTGCCCTGCCTGATAGTGGGGGCGGGTGAAGTGGCCGCTCGCAAGCTCGAACTGTTACTGAAAAGCGAAGCGCAGGTAACGGTAGTAGCACCTGAAATCTGTGGCACGGTCAGGCACCTGGCCAGCTCTGCTCAGGTTTCCCTTCATCAACGTCCCTTTGAAACTTCAGATCTCGACCATGTCAGAGTGGTGTTTGTTGCTACCAGTGACGAAGCGTTAAATGCTGAAATTCATGCCGAAGCCACGGCTCGGGGTTTACTGGTAAACGTTGTTGATAACACGCCCTTATGCGGGTTTATTACGCCCTCAATTATTGATCGCTCGCCAATTGTCATTGCCATGAGCAGTGGCGGTCATGCGCCGGTTCTGCTGCGTTACATGCGCCAGAAGCTGGAATCGTTGATTCCCGCCAATATCAGCAAACTGGGGGCTTTTTCTGAAAGATTCCGAAATAAGGTTAAATCAACGCTTTCTTCGGTTACCGCGCGGCGGTATTTCTGGGAGTCCGTGCTCGACGGTGACATCGCCGAAGAAGTCACCCAGGGGAATAACGAAAAAGCCGAGCAAAAGTTTGAGGCGGCTCTCGCGGCTGCCGCTGAAAATAAACAAACCGAAGGTCAGGTTTATTTAGTTGGTGCCGGACCGGGCGATCCGGATTTGCTGACCTTTCGCGCATTACGCCTGATGCAAAAGGCCGATGTGGTGGTGTACGACCGCCTGGTATCGCCGCAGATCCTGGAACTGGTGCGTCGCGACGCCGAAAAGGTATACGTAGGCAAAGCCAAAAGCATTCATACCGTTCCGCAGGACGATATCAATCAGCTATTAGTGAAATATGCTAAAGAAGGTAACCGGGTTGTACGTCTTAAAGGCGGCGATCCCTTTATCTTTGGTCGTGGTGGCGAAGAGATCCAACACCTGATAGAAGAAGGCATTTCCTTTCAGGTAGTGCCGGGAATTACCGCGGCAGCCGGTGCCGGCAGTTATGCAGGAATTCCACTTACGCACCGCGATCACGCGCAGTCTGTGGTATTTGCCACCGGCCATCTAAAGAATAACACCATCGATTTAAACTGGCCTTCGCTGGCGCAGCCAAATCAGACCGCGGTGTTTTATATGGGCTTAACCGGCTTGCCGATTATCTGTGAACAGCTAATTAAACACGGATTAGCGCCCACAACGCCTATCGCGTTGGTACAGTCAGCAACCACCCACCAGCAAAAGGTGATCACCGGTACACTGGCCGATATGCCTGACCATCCGCAACTGGGTGAAATAGCACCGCCAGCACTTATCATCGTGGGTGGCGTAGTTAGCCTGCATAAACAACTTAACTGGTTTGAGCCGGGCCAGCCTGCTTAGGCTGCTCATAAGCTGAAAAATTGCGCTACACTTAAAGGATGACTCTGCTAAGTTGCGCGCAATGAAATATCTCAGCTTTATTGGTTGCTTCTACCTGCTTTACAGCTTGCTCAATGTTGCCCAGGCAGAGCAAACCGCATATCGCCGTTCAGCCACAGCAGAGGGAACCCAGTACACCTTTGCCTGGCTCGATCACGATAGCAAACCCCGTAAAATTTCATTTTTACTGCCCGATGACAGCAGCCAGCAGTTGCCTGTTCAACAGGTTAACTACAATCCTCAACTGGCACTCAGGGCAGTCGAGATAGAGTTACTCAAAGCTGCGCGGGATATTGATCCCCGGGAGGCTCGTTTTAAGCTGATTAACCGGCATGATTCGCTGGAGTTCAGCTTAAGCGGTAAAGATGAAAAACGCCTCGATGAGCTGACCACTGAGTTAAAGGAAACCCAGCAGACCGCTCTCGATAACTACCTGACCGAGCGTTATTTTCAGCATTACCAAACGCCGCTGTTACAGGAAGCCATTAAACCCAACCACATACGCTACATTGAAGAAAGCACGCTGCCACTGATCCCGTTAGCCCAGTCGCTGTATGATATCGTTGATGAGCAATCCAATGCCCGCTCATACCTTAATTTGCTGCTTAGCTGGGCACAGACCATCCCCTACGATGAACTGACCAATCGCGTAACGAGCAACGGCTCAGGCTTTTCTCCGCCGTTGGCAGTGCTTAATCAAAATCTCGGAGACTGCGACAGTAAGTCTGTACTCACTGCGTCTTTAATAAGAGCTTTTCTGCCGAATAACTCTATGCGACTCGTGCTGTTACGCAACCATGCTTTACTGGCCATTGCCATGACTCCGCTTACAAAAGACACCACAATGATGATAGACGGCATGCCGTTTATTCTGCTCGACCCTACCGGTCCGGCACAGATGAAACTCGGCGAAGTCAGTAAATCTACCAAGCAGGCAATAGCCTCTCAACAGTACACACTTGAAGTTATTCCGCCCGCAGCAGCCAGGCAACAGTAGGCTGGTAATTTAATCCCGATTAAAAACAGAGATATTAACGAACGTAAAAACCATTTTGCCAGTGCTCACCCGAACATCAGAGCAAAGACTACTACGTTAAAATAGCGCACGCAGCCAGTATCAAACCAGTTGAAAATCAGCTTGATAAATGTAATAAAGTCTTCCCGTTTGTGTCCAGAGTAAGCTCCCGGAGTCTGCTATTAAACCGCTAAATTGCTGGCTCGTTCTGGCAATCGCCCTCGCTTTTGTGAGCGGTCATTCTTCTGTTAATGCCAGCGAAAATTATGCAGGCGCAGAGGCCTGTATTGCTTGTCATAAAGCCCAGGGCGATGCATGGCTGAGCTCCGATCATTATCAAAGCATGCAGCCTGCTGATGAAAACGTGGTGCTAGGAGATTTCTCGGGTACTAAGTACACCTTTGGCAAACGCACTTCGCGGTTCTTTGAACAAGACGGTGAGTATTTTATAGAAACTCTCAACCAACAGGGCAAGCAACAGACTTACCCTGTTCGCTATGTCTTTGGTTACCGTCCACTGCAGCAATATTTACTGGAAACCGAGCCAGGCCGCTTACAGGCGTTTGATGTTGCCTGGGATACCCGGCCCGGGTCTGAAGGCGGTCAGAGGTGGTATCAACTGCAAGATGAAAGTGTTACTGATCCTGAGCATCCCTTTTTCTGGACCGGTTACTATCAAAACTGGAACAGCCGCTGTGCCGCCTGTCACACTACCGATTTTGAAGAACAATTTAACAGCGAAACCAATCAGTATCATTCCACCTGGACGGACGTGAACGTTGCCTGTGAAAGTTGCCATGGCCCAGGTCAGGAGCATATACAGAGTATTACTGACAAAACCTATTCTTCTGATAATACCGGTTTAAAAGAGCTGGGTGAAAAGCTTGTCTTTCATTTTAGTGATGGCGACCCTATCGCACGCCCGCAGCGGTCACCGCAAAGCCCTTCACTGGCACTGGACACCTGCGGAGCTTGTCATAGCCGACGGTCCGAGCTACAGGAGCCCTCAGGCACTGAGCCCTATCACCAGCGATTTCAATTGGAAGGACTGGATGAGCCACTGTATTTTAGTGACGGACAAATTCGTGAAGAGGTGTTTGTTCTGGGGTCATTTCTGCAAAGTAAAATGGCTGAAGCCGGAGTAACCTGCACAAATTGTCATGATCCTCACACTGGGAAAACACTTTTACCCGGCGCCCAGGTATGCGGTACCTGCCATGCACCAACCGTTTTTGCAGCACCTGAACATACTAATGGACATGAAGGTGCTGACTGCCTTGATTGCCATATGCCAGAACGTATCTATATGGGCGTTGATGCGCGTCGCGACCACCGATTCCACCGCCCCAGCCCTAAACACCCGAATAGCAGCGCCCCCTGTAAAACCTGCCATGAAGATGCATCCGAAGGATGGCTGACAGACGCTCTTAAAGCCTGGCCAAAACGACAGGGCGCGTCTCCAGACACACTTGGCGAGTGGGCAGCCTTAAACCAGCGCTTATCAGCTCTGGATGTCACCGCAGTGAATGCCGCCAGTAACCTGTTGAACGAAGATAAACTTCCCTCATTGGAAGAGGCCGCGCTGGTCGAGAAAATGGTTGTTATTGCGCCCCAACGCATGCTCGAAAAGGTTTCCGGCATGACTGATGACGATGATCCCATTATCAGACAAAGTGCTGCGCGTGCAGCCGCGAGTTTACCCGAAGCCAGTCAGTATCAACTCTTACTTAAATTAAGTCAGGACCCGATCAGATCGGTGCGAGCGGAAGTAGCCAGTACGCTTTTATCGCTGAGCCCCCAATGGTTTTCAAGGGCACCTCAACTGACCGCGTTGCTGGAGGAGTACCAGCAACTATTGCGTGATAGCCAGGATCACCCTGGCGCAAATCTAGGTTTAGCCAAGATTGCTTCGCTCCAACAGCAAATTCCCGTTGCAATAAAGCACTATGAACTGGCATTGCAAATAGATCCTCAGCATATCCCCTCATTACTGAGTTATTCGGACTTTCTACGCAGTTTTGGTAACGAAGATAAAGCCCGTAGGCAGTTGGAGCTCGCCCTGCGATATGGCAGTGATATGGCTGCGGTACAGTTCTCTTACGGACTACAGAAAATTCGCGACAAGGCATACCAGCAAGCGCTTCCCCATCTCACTAAGGCAGCAAACTCAACTGAAGCCATACCAAGATATGCCTTTGTAAGTGCAGTGGCGTTATGGCAACTCAATTATCGAAAGGACGCCATCACTGTTCTGGCCGAAGCTCACACTCGCTGGCCAGGCAATTACGATATATTAGTGACCCGGGCAAAATATGCTTACCAGCTGAGAGATGTAACCGCTTTGAAAACCGCAGTTAAAGCGTTAGGTGAGTACTATCCCAATGACGCCACTTATAAGCAGTTACTGGGATTGCTTAACTAAGAGTTGCAGTGACTGCTTGCCTTGCTGAAGTTCACTGACCATTTGTTGGTGAGTTGCATAATTCAGCGCTACTGACGGACGATGATTATTTCCTTTACTCCGCCGGTCCCGGCCCTCGCCGAGCGAGACCGGGATAGCAGGGTTGAGTTTACAGGTGATGCTCGGCAAAATCTGCCAGACGCGAGCGCACCACACCATCAAGGTTAATGGTGGCACTGCCCGAGAAGTCTTTAAACTTCTCCACCAGGTAGGTTAAGCCCGAGGTCACAGCGCTTAGATAGTTACTGTCTATCTGCGCCAGGTTACCGCTACAAATCAGCTTGGTGCCTTCACCGCAACGGGTAATAATGGTTTTAAGCTGCGATGCTGTGAGGTTTTGCGACTCGTCCAGGATCACAATGGAGTTCTGGATACTCCGCCCGCGCATAAAATTAACCGACTTAAACTGAATATTGGCTTTCTCCATAATGTAACTCATGGAGCCTTTGGTGTTTTCGTCGTGTTTATGCAGCACTTCCAAAGAGTCGGTAATTGCCGCCAGCCAGGGCGCCATTTTCTCTTCTTCGGTACCAGGTAAAAAGCCGATGGATTCAGCGATTTCCGGGGTATTACGGGTAACGATAATCTTATCGTACATGTTCCGCTCTACTACCATCTCCAGTGCAGCGGCTAATGCCAGCAGCGTCTTACCACTACCTGCCGGGCCGGTGAGAATCACCAGATCGATATGCGGGTCGAGTAAGGAATGCAGAGCCATTGCCTGGCCAATATTTTTCGGATTAATTCCCCACGCATGGCGCGACATCAGACGCTCGTAACCGAGGTCGAGAATTTCCATCTGATCGCTGTCCATGGATTCCACCAGGCCAGCAAACTGATTACTTTCGTCGAGTAAAAACTCGTTAATGTATGCTTCGGGTAATAACGAGCGGGGCACGGTGTGGATGGTGTCTCGCCCTTCTGAGCGACTGTCTACCGATTTGACGCGCTCCCAGAAATCCCCCTCAAACTGATGATAGCCGCGGGTCAGATATTTAATGTCTGAAATCAGCTGATCGGTACGATAATCCTCAACATGAGCAAGCCCGGCTCCTTTGGCTTTGAGGCGCATATTAATGTCTTTGGTGACCAGCACTACTTCCTGGGAGGCAAACACGGTTTGTAAATGCAGCGCCACATTAATAATGCGGTTGTCGTTTTCGTCACTGGCAAAAATCTGCTGTGACTCGGTCATATTTAAATCAGCATAAATCGATAGCGTACCAGTCGGTCGGTTCTCACCGGCACCGAATCCACTAAGTGGCACACCGGCCAGCATTTCATCGGGGCTGGCATCACGCAATAAATCTTCCATGGCGCGAATACAGACCCTGGCATCACGGGCAACGTCTTTCTTACTGTCTTTTATATAATCCAGCTCTTCCAGTACCGTCATGGGCACCACAACATCATTTTCTTTGAAAGAGAGGAACGCGAGGGGTTCGTGTAGCAGGATATTGGTATCTAGGACATATATTCTGGTGTCTGCATTGCTTTTTCTTGGCATCCGTTACTCCAATGAACATGACCAAGCTCGTCTTATCGTCGACGTGCTATTACGAGCCGATGTACACGGAGTTAGCAGCCGACTGACACTCCGCATCACATCGACCATCAACTCCACCATAATCCAGTTTTTAAAACTATTCACTTTTTTTTGGCATTTTTAGACAAATTAATTTTTATCAGCTGATGGCATATTCATCAGGTACGACAAGATTGCAGCGGATTGCTATATTGAGCAAGACAGCTAAGGCGGGGATCAGTACAATACGCCCCCCGGTTATCGCGGAGTAGTTTAATATGAGTACCGACACACAATTTGCCATTGGTCAGCGCTGGCTGAGTAACACTGAAACAGAACTGGGCCTGGGCGCGATTATTCGCGTGGATTTCCGTTCCATAGAGGTGTTGTATCCTGCAACCGAAGAAAGCCGCATTTACACCAAAGCCGATGCGCCACTCACGCGCCTCACGTTTACCGAAGGTGAAATGGTCAAATCGCAGGAAGGCTGGAGCTTGTGTGTTGAGTCGATTACCGAGCAACAGGGTGTGTTGATTTATCATGGTGTACGCGAAGATACCAAACAGGCCACCACGCTGGCCGAACCCAACCTCGATCACCATATTCGTTTAAATCAGCCTGAGAAGCGGTTATTTAACTACCAGTTCGACCACCCCAAGTGGTTTGACTTACGCCATGGCTCACTAACCAATGAACATGCTCACGCTAAGTCCGACACCATTGGTCTGGTGGGCGCTCGTATCGAGCTGATTCCTCACCAGTTGCACATCGCTTCTGAAGTGGGTCGTCGCTATGCTCCACGGGTACTGCTGGCTGATGAGGTTGGCCTGGGTAAAACCATTGAGGCAGCGCTGATCATCCACCAGCAAATTCTTACCGGTCGTGCGTCGCGGGTATTAATTGTGGTACCGGATACCCTGCTGCATCAATGGCTGGTTGAAATGCTGCGCCGGGTTAATCTGGCCTTTGCAATTTATGACGAAAGCCGCTGCGTAGCACTGGAAGATGAGAGCGATAACCCCTTTGATAACGACCAGTTGATCCTGTGCGGCCTGAACTGGCTGACCAGCAACCCCAAACGTCAGCAGCAGATCCAGGAGACATCCTGGGACTTACTGGTGGTCGATGAAGCGCATCACCTGGCCTGGTCTGCCGATGAGCCGTCGCTGGAATATCAAACCATTGAAAAGCTTGCCGAAGCCACACCGGGTGTATTACTGCTTACCGCTACACCGGACCAGCTCGGTCACGAAAGTCACTTTGCCCGCTTGCGTTTGCTGGACCCTGCGCGTTTTTATGATTACGCGGCGTTTATAAAAGAAGAGTCTCAGTACACTCAACTGGCAGAAGCGGTAGCACCGCTTATTGAAGGCGATGAATTAAGTGCCGAACAAACCGCTCAGTTAACTGCGCTTGCACCTGAGATCATGGCGCAGTTTGATGATTTAAACAGTACCGAAAACCGCGATGCCATTTTGCATCAGCTTATCGATTGCCACGGTACCGGCCGCTTATTATTCCGTAACCGCCGCGCCGCGATAGAAGGGTTTCCGTCGCGCCACTTGCATGCTTACCCGCTGCCTAAACCTGAGCTTTACGAGAATGACGAGATTACCTCGTTAACCGAAGCCTTGTACCCTGAGCGCCAACCGGCACTTGCCGATGTCTGGCTGGATGCCGACCCACGGGTGAAATGGCTGTTAAACCTGTTGCCCGACATTAAACCGGAAAAGGTGCTGTTAATTTGTGCCAGTGCCGCCACCGCCCAGCAATTAGCTGAGCTGATCCGTATGCGAACCGGAATTCGTCAGGCCGTGTTTCACGAAGGCATGAGTATTGTAGAGCGTGATAAAGCCGCCCACTACTTTGCCGATCCGGAAGACGGTGCGCAGATTCTGCTATGTAGTGAGATTGGCAGCGAAGGCCGTAACTTCCAGTTCGCCCATCATTTGGTGCTGTTTGATTTACCGCTATCGCCGGATCTGTTGGAACAACGAATTGGCCGACTCGACCGGATTGGCCAGACTCAGGATATCCAAATCCACGTACCTGTAATTGAAGAATCTGCCCAGTCGGTATTGTTAAAGTGGTACCACGAAGGCCTGAATGCCTTTGAACAAACCTGCCCTACCGGCGGTAAAGTGTTCGACACGGTAGAAGAAACCCTGGTAATGAACTGCCTCACCCCGTTCGACACCGAGCTGCAGCAGGAACTGATTGAGCAAAGTCAACAGCTTAATGCCGAGCTCAAAGCCAAACTGGATGCCGGGCGCGACAAACTGCTGGAATTAAACGCTGCCGGTGTGGGCCGGGTCGATACACTATTGGAGCAGATCGTCGCCCAGGACAGTGCCAGCGAGTTACCTAAATTTGCCGGCCGACTGTTTGATGCCATTGGCATTGTGCAGGAAGAAAAAGGCCAGGACTGTTTTATTCTGCGCCCCAGCGAATCCATGATTGGCCACTTGCCGGGCCTGGACCCGGAGGGGATGACGGTCACCTACCGTCGTCGCACCGCAACTACACTGGAAAACGTGCACTTCTTAACCTGGGATCATCCGCTTATTCATCATGCCATGGAAATGGTGATGACCGACATCTACGGTAAGAGCAGCGTGGGCTTTGTGGCCGATACCAGCCAGCCTAAGGGCGCGTATTATCTGGAAACCCTGTTTGTGTTGTCGGCCAAAGCGCCTGCGGCACTGCAGTTGGAACGCTTCCTGCCGCCTACGCCAATCCGCTTGTGTCTGGATGCCAAGAGTCAGCCGTCGGATCTCGATACCACTGCCCATCGTCCCCTCGGCCGCAAGGTAGCAACACAATTAGTACAGGCACTTACGCCGCAGTTGCAGCAGCATTTACAGCATGCCCGCGAACTGGCCCATAAACAGGCAAATCACGTACTCGGCGAAGCTATGAATGCTATGCAAACTACCCTGGGCGGAGAAGTTCAGCGCCTGAAAGATTTGCAGCAGCAGAACCCGGCTATCCGTGACAGCGAAATCGAATTTATCGACATTCAGATGGCAGCGTTAACCAAAGTACTGCAAGAAAGTGACGTGCAGCTCGACGCCGTGCGGGTACTGGTAAACAATCCTTAAGGTCAACAAATTATAATGAGTGCAAATCCGGAATTTGTTTACCGACCGCCCTTTAGCCCCTACCTAAGCTTGTTGTACCATGATGACGATGTGCTTGTGGTTAACAAGCCCAGCGGGCTGCTTAGTGTGCCGGGTAAAGCACCGGAGCACCGGGACTCGCTAATCACCCGAATTCAACGGGTTTACCCTGTTGCCAGGATTGTTCACCGCCTGGATATGGCCACTTCCGGGGTGATGGTAGTGGCTCAGCATAAAGACAGCCATCGTCAGCTATCGCGGCAGTTTGAGCTACGCCAGACCGCCAAGCGATACTTTGCCAGAGTGGCCGGTGTACCTGCGCAATCCTCAGGCTCGGTAGACTTACCGCTAATCTGTGACTGGCCCAACCGGCCTAAACAAAAGGTCGATTTTGAGTCTGGTAAGCCTGCACTCACCCATTATGAAGTAGTCCAGCAGGATGCCACCGAGGCGCTCGTGGCGCTTATCCCGATAACTGGTCGTTCCCATCAGTTGCGGGTCCACATGCTTGAGCTGGGTCACCCCATCTTAGGCGATCGCCTGTATGGTACTCCCTCAGTGATAGCCAGTGCACCGCGCTTACAGTTGCACGCAGAGACACTATCATTTACCCACCCGACCAGCGGTAAACGCCTGCAGTTCAGTGCGCCCCTTCCATTTGGTCACTACCTACCTGATAAATTTTCAGAAGTGGTGCCGGGCGCTTAATGTTTGCGGATCATCGCCGATAACCTACTATTAGTGTTTGTCGGGACCTGCATAATTTAGTCATGAATCGCCCTTTTGTCCTCATCAGCGTTACTTTAACTCTGCTTTTACTGGTGATTTACAGTCGCCCGGTGACGGCGCTCACTATGGACGATCTTACGCACTATTTTCATGACGAGGACTTACTGACACTGGCCGTGGCCGACCAGCAAATTCCGGCCCTGGAGATCCAACCGAGTGTGCCGTTAGTGCGCGGTACCGCCATTATCCTGGTATCTCTTCAGTCACAATCGATTAATCTGGATACCGGACTGGTACTGGCCGAGAGTCTGGGTGAAAAAGGCTGGCGCACCTTGCTTATTCCCACCGACTTTAATCAGGCCGAGGCTACCCAGCCGGCATCGGTAACCAGTAATAAACCCGTAGCTAACCTGCTAACGGCGCCGGTGGACTATGATGCCTACCGGCTGCAAATTATCGGCTTGATTAACGCTGCCTACACCCATGCCAGTCAGTTTAAAGGATACACTTTTATTGTTGCCGAAGGCATGACCAGCGCGGTGCTGCTCGACGCCATCCACAACGGGTTGGTCAGTGCGCCGGATACGCTGGTGAGCGTTGGTGCATTCTGGCCAGCCAGAACCCAAAACAATGCGCTGGCTGAGATGCTGGCCCAAAGTAGCTACCCGGTACTCGATATTAGTTTGCCGTCGCTGAGCCAGTGGCAATCCGCCACGGTTGAGCAACGCAGAAATGCCGTGGCGATGAGTTTGAAGCAACTTTATCGTCAACGCACCTTTACAGCACAGCAAAGTTATGGCGGTGCTGGTGACCGGCTACCTCGCCCGGGGAGTGCCTGGTTAGGCACCGAGATTTACAGTTGGTTACGCTATCTCGGCTGGTAGCTAAACTTAAAATTGCTCATTCTGAATTGAAAATTACTGAAGTCTCAATGGCTTCAGAAATGACTAAAAGTTCTTCAATAACCGTTGAGAATTAAGACCGGCAATTCTCTTATAGCCCTTACCATGTAAGGTATAAACTGAGATACAGGAGTATGCTGCAACTCGTCGCATTTTTGTAATTCTACCGGTGACATTCGAATTTTCGACTATACTTCGATTATGTTTTCCAGCGGGTTGCCAGCGTGAGTATCAGTCAATTTATTGAGGAAAAATCCCGTCAGTTGTGTTTTTATTTGCGTGCATTCTGGCAGGGCACCCTTAACTATCAGGAACTCAATTATTTTTTCTGGGACACCCTTGAGGAGTGGTCTCTGTATCGCAGTGACGATCTGGAGCCGAGCACTCACAAAGAACGCGTCTTTTGGCACTTATTGCACCAAATACATTACTGGCGCGAAGATCAGCTTACCGACGACGAAATTTTACGCGAAGAATTAACCCATTGCGTGGCTTACCTCAAAGGCGAATCGGTGTATCCCATGGATTGCATCGGTATTCGTCCTTAACGCCAGCGGTTATCCTTGCTGCCTCTTTAGCCAGACTTTTACTTGCAGCCACCGGCTATCCGTGATCCAATAAGCGCATAACAATAGCTAAAAAGAGTCTTCCTCAGTGCGCACATCTCTGGCCGTTTTCCGCGACAAGCGCTTATTCAGTATATTTGTTTTTGGCATTGCCAGTGGCTTTCCCTGGGTCATGATCGGCTCAGTGCTCTCCGCCTGGCTAAAAGATGAATCGCTGTCACGCTCAGCCATTGGACTGTTTGGTGCTATATTCGCCGTTTATTCCTTTAACTTTTTATGGGCGCCATTACTTGACCGCATCAAGCCACTGGCGCTTGGTCAACGCCGCGGCTGGATAGGGCAAATGCAGTTGCTGATCATTGGTTGCTGTGTGTGGATGTCGACCCTCGATGCCCAAAGTTCGCTGTATCAGATTGCCCTGTGCGGCTTTATTATCGCTTTGAGCTCTGCCACCCAGGATATTGCCATTGATGCCTTCAGAATAGACACCATCGCTCAACATGAGACTGACGCCATGTCGGCAGCTTCTTCGCTGGCCACAGCCGGATGGTGGACAGGCTACGGCGGGCTCGGCGCGATACCATTTTTGGTGGCCGATCTACCCGGTTGGGAATGGCAGCATATTTATTTATTGCTGGCCGCTATTATGAGCTTATGCCTGATGGCCACGCTGGTGGTAGCTAAAGAGCCAGATGTAAACCGGCAGGCTATGCTGGATGCGGCCACCGCGCGCTATCAGGCATTACTGAGCGCTGGCGATAGTCTTTTCGGTAAGATCTCAAGCTGGCTGTTAGTCAGTCTGGTAGAGCCGTTCAGGGAGTTTTTTAGCCGCAATGGCGTAAAACTCGCACTGCAGATCCTGCTGTTTGTATTTTTGTTTAAAATTGGCGAGGCGTTTCTTGGCCGGATGAGCATTGTGTTTTACAAGGAGATAGGTTTCAGCAACAGTGATATTGGCACTTATTCAAAATTGCTCAACTGGTGGGTCACCATTGTGTTCTCCATTATCGGCGGCCTGGTAAATATCCGCTACGGTATTTTCCGCGGCCTGTTTATAGCCGGCATTGCCATGGCGGCCAGTAACCTGATGTTCGCCTGGATGGCCGAAATTGGCCCGCATAAGGGCTGGTTTGTGGTGACCATTGTGCTGGATGGCTTTACTTCAGCATGGAGCACCGTAGCCATGGTAGCCTTTATATCCCTGTTATGTAACCGGGCATTTTCGGCTACCCAGTATGCCCTGATGGCGTCTTTGAGTGTCGCCAGCCGTACCTTACTGGCGTCGGCAAGCGGTATTCTGGTGGATGCAATGGGCGGTAACTGGGCGCTGTTTTTTGTGCTCACCGCCCTGATGGTTATCCCCAGCCTGGTCATTCTTTACCGGCTGAGGCATAACATTACGGCGATTGAAAAAGGCAATTCTGCCAGATAGTTGAGGCCAAATTATCTGGTCCGCAGAATAGCCTGATTACGGCCATTTTCCTTGGCTTCATAGAGCGCCTGGTCGGCAATATCCAGCCATTGCATCTCATTGGCAAAAGCAGAGGAGAATTCCGCCAGTCCCAGGCTTACGGTAAACCTGATAGACTGGCCATCATGGGTGACTTCCGTTGCCTCGGCCGCCTTGCGGATCCGCTCAGCCACCTGCATCGCGCCATCGCCACTGGCGTCGGCTAAAATAATAGCAAATTCCTCACCACCATAACGACCGGCCAGGTCGGTTTCACGCACCTGCTTCTTAATGATTTGCGCCAGGGTTTGAATCACTTTATCGCCAGCCTGATGGCCATAGTTATCGTTAACCGCCTTAAAGTGGTCAATATCAAGCATCACGGCAATATTAGCCGACTCACGGCGTTTTGCCAGTCGGTACAAACTCTGAAACCGTTCTTGCCAGTAGCGGCGGTTATACAACTGAGTGAGTCCGTCCACTCGGCTCATTTCGGTAAGTTGGTTATTGAGGCCTTCGATATTCAGCCGGCTGCTGGCCTGGTCTGTTACATCGTAAACCAGCATACACATACGCTCGACGTTACCGGTCAGCGATGACAAAGGAAACAGGGTCACGTTCTGATACATGACGTCCAGTTCGGAGGTAATAGGCCGGTTACAGCCAAACTTAAACAAGTAGGGGCGCTGCTCCCAAATCAGAAACACCGGGGATTTGAGGTTAAACACAGGCTCTGCTTTTAGCATTAACCAGTCCTGCTCAATCTCCGGAAAGTGCTGGAACAGCGACTTACCCACAATCTGGCTGGGCCGCAGGTTACTGTGGTTTTCCATAAACTGGTTCCACACTTCCACCTTAAAGTCGCGATCGAGCACCACTATCCCTACTTCAACGGAGCTCAGTAAGTCATGTAACCAATGCTGGCGGCTAAGTTCTTCCATTACATCAGTGTTCACGGCATTAGTCCTCAATATCTACCAGTCGTGAATAAATACGCTCCATGGAGGTATCCGGGAACAACAACAGCAACTCAAAATGAATGCCGCGCTGTTTAATACCATAACCAATTTCTACCGCCATAATACGATTCCAGCGCTGCTTGGTGTTTGCCAGCAAACTCTCCAGCTCGCGGTTACGCCCCAGAATAATCGGTGACGAGTGGCTGAAAGTAACGTTAAGCTGATCAGACAGGGCATTCAGGCAGGCACCAATAAGGATATTAGAAATATCCATCAGCGCTTCAAGCTGCGCTGGCGCGGCCGACAACTGGTCATAATTTAATAGCGTAATGATATTTTCAAAGTCAGTATCATTGAAAATGACCAGCGCTTCACCGTTGATACCGGCACTAACAAACCCTTTGGACACTGCCGAAACACTGTCATTACGGTTAACCTCGGCAAAGGCCATATGCAGTTCGTTGTTCTCAATGATATTCACATTGGGAATGGGTAAGTCGATAAACTCGCCGAGTTGGCGGGCAAGGTTTTCACCCGCCCGGCCCATGGCCACATTAACTAGCTCCCGGTAAGCATCCAGCTTTTCGCTGTCGCTGCTACCAGCGAGTGCAGTTTGCTTCTTACGCTGCTCTGAACGGGCGTCGCCGGTGTAAATGCCGTACTGCTTGAGTAAGGTGATAAGCTTTTGATTATCGATGGGCTTACGAATAAAGTCTAATGCACCCATGGCCAGCATACGGGTGCGCGCTTCAGGCTGAACGTCTCCGGATACGGTAATCACCAAACAAGGTAAGTCTTCCCGACGGATGACTTCCATGGTGGCATAACCATCCATTACCGGCATATTCAGATCAAGGAACATCACGTCGCCTTTTCCGGCGCGGATCATTTCCAGCGCTTCCTGACCGTCTTTGGCAAAATGCAACAGTACGTCCCAGCCATCGGGAATGGCCCGGGCCATCTGCTTTCTGGCGAAAGCCGAGTCGTCGCAAATCAGTACATTGGTTTTACTCATAACCCACCTTAAATGGCCACCGGCGCTTTAATGTGTGGATGCGACTGATAGTTTTCTAAAGTGAAATCATCAATGCTAAAACCAAAGATATCCCTAACCTCAGGGTTGAGCCGCATGGTCGGGCGTGCAAAGGGCTCACGACTTAACTGCAGTTCTGTTTGCTCAAGATGGTTAAGGTACAGGTGGGCATCGCCCAGCGTATGGATAAACTCACCGGGTTCGAGGCCGCACACTTGTGCCACCATCAGGGTCAGCAAGGCATAGCTGGCGATATTAAAGGGTACGCCAAGGAAGACATCACCACTGCGTTGATATAACTGGCAGGAGAGCTTTCCTTCCAGCACATAAAACTGAAACAGGGTGTGGCAAGGCGGTAACGCTTGCTTGCCGTGGGCCGCATTGTCTTTCGGTGACATCGTTGGATCAGGTAGTACTGACGGGTTCCAGGCGCTTACAATCAGACGGCGGGAATCAGGGTTGGTTTTAATTTCGTTGATCAGCGCGGTAATTTGGTCGACGGTCTCGCCATCGGCGCCAGTCCAGCTGCGCCACTGATGGCCGTAAACCGGCCCTAACTCGCCCTCATCCGTGGCCCACTCATCCCAGATCGAAACACCGTTTTCCTTAAGATAGGCGATATTGGTTTCACCTTTTAAGAACCACAACAATTCATGAATAATGGAGCGCAGATGGCACTTTTTGGTAGTTACCAGCGGAAAACCTTCATTAAGGTCAAAGCGCATCTGATAGCCAAATACACTTAATGTTCCGGTGCCGGTTCTGTCTTCTTTTTTTACGCCGTTATCGCGAATATGGCGCATTAATGCTAAGTACTCTTTCATGCGTCGTCTAGCTCTTTACCGTTTTGTTAGCAGGTGTTGTTGTGACACCCTTCTTTTTATAGGCATATACCATTAGCCCCAGACCACCGAGGATCATCGGGATACAGAGCAGCTGTCCCTGACTCAGACCAACCTGATACAAACCAATGTGGGCATCAGGTTCGCGATAAAACTCAACAATAAAACGAAACGCGCCATACCCCATCAGGAATAAGCCGCCCACCGCACCGGTTGGTCTTGGTCGCGCAGAATACAGCCAGAGAATAATAAACAGTAACACACCTTCCAGGGCAAATTCATAAAGTTGTGAAGGATGGCGTGGCTGTGGACCAGCGCCCGGGAAAATAATCGCCCAGGGTACATCTGTAGTGCGCCCCCACAGTTCAGCATTAAGAAAGTTGCCAATACGGCCTGCACCGAGGCCAATGGGCACCAGTGGCGCAATAAAGTCTGCAACCTGCAAGAAGCTGGCATTCAGACGTTTAGCCTGCCAGGCCATGGCTGCAATCACGCCCAGTAAGCCGCCATGGAACGACATGCCGCCGGTCCATATTTTAAACAGATAAGTGGGATCTTCCACAAACAATCCCCACTGGTAAAACAGCACGTAACCCAGGCGCCCACCAATAATCACACCAACAAAGCCCCAAAACAGCAGATCGCTGAGCTGGTCGCGGTTCCAGGGCGAGTTTGGTAAGCGCTTTTTAGCCAGCAGATAAGCGGCAATAAAGCCCAGCAAATACATCATGCCATACCAGCGCACGCTTAGTGGCCCGAGACTGACAATAACCGGATCGATATTGGGAAATACCAGGAAGTCTGTTTCACCCATGTACTAATTCATTCCTATAATCATGCGGATACTCACTAACACCAGTAGTCCCGCTAAAATCTTTTTAAGTAATTCTGTTGGCATATTCTGCCCTAACCGGGCGCCAAAGCCAGCAGTAAATATAGAAGTGGCCATAATGCCAAATCCTGCGGGTAAGTAAACATACCCCAGTGACCAGTCTGGTAAATCGGGTAAATTCCAACCCGCGTGGATAAAGCTTCCGGTGCCAAATAACGCGATGACAAGACCGCTGACTGCTGCACAGCCAATTGCCTGACGAATAGGCACCTGAAACCAGACCAGTGCCGGTACCAGCAAAGCACCGCCGCCGATGCCCATCAATGCCGAGATGGTTCCTACAATGGCACCCACGGTAATTAGGATGGCTGGCGTATAAGCTTTATTCGAGGCGGTACGCTTGCCAAATACCATTTGTGCGGCAATGAGTATGACTAATCCGGCAAACACTTTGGTGAGAATATCAGCCGGCAACATGCTGGCCAGCTGAGCTCCGGCGATGGCACCAACCGCAATACCGGTACCGCTTAAAACAATCACCCGGGGCACAATATTGCCCAGTGAATAATGCGCTTTGGCAGAGAAAAAACCTGTAACGATAATGGTGAATAATGAAGTGGCAATAGCCATGGGCATCGCCAGCTCATGGCTGATGCCGGCAATACCGGTCAGCAGCGCAGACAGCACCGGAACAATAATCAGGCCGCCACCAATACCGAGCATGCCAGCCAGTGTCCCGGTGAGCATTCCCAGGGCCATACAACTGACGAAAATGAGTAGCAGAGGATCCAATCTAAGTCTCCGTAATGATTGAGGTTGCTAGCATACCATAAGTCCACCTTACAGAGGCGTTAGCATAGCCTTGTAATATGATGAATTTAAGAACCGGCCCGGACTAATCCACCGAGCCCTTTCACTTCCAAATACTGATTGATGTGATTAAAGACTTCTTCGTAGCTGTCGGAGGTTAATGCACAAGACAGTAACGACTGCGCCTCACTGAGGTTTACATTACGCACCACCCAGTTAATCTTACGCAGGTTAAAGGCGTTCATACTAAGTTTACGATACCCCATCCCCATTAGCAGGATGGCGCCGCCTGGTTCACCGGCGATTTCCCCACACACTGATACCGGTACCTGATACTGATCAGCCTGTTTGGCAATGTCATACAAAGCCGAGAGTACTGCCGGATGGTAGCTGTTATACAGGCTGGCCACCCGCGTGTTATTGCGGTCTACGGCGAGCAGGTACTGGGTTAAATCGTTACTGCCGACTGAGAAAAAGTCCACCTTTTTAGCCAGTTGCGGTAATTGATACAACACCGAGGGCACCTCGAGCATTATGCCCAGACGCGGCCGATAAAGCCGCTCGCCTTTAAGCCTTGCCTCTTCTTCTACCTCGAAAAACGCCTGCTCCACCAGCCGGCGCGCCTCATTTACCTCGCCAACGCTGGAAATCATCGGCAGCATAATACTGAGATTCTGTAAGCCAATACTGGCGCGTAACATGGCGCGGATTTGTACCAGGAAAATTTCCGGATGGTCGAGGGTCAGGCGGATCCCACGCCAGCCCAAAAACGGGTTTTCTTCAGTAATCGGGAAATAGGGCAGCGGTTTATCACCGCCCACGTCCAGTGTGCGCATAACAATCTCGCGATTTGGTGCGCTCTTCAGAACATTCTGATACAACTCAACCTGTTCACTTTCAGAGGGAAAACGCTCACGCATCATAAACGGAATTTCCGTACGATAGAGCCCTATGCCGACTTTGCCTGAGTGCACGGCGGTTTCAATCTCAGCGGATAAGCCAGCGTTCACCTGCAAATTAATCCGGCAGCCGTCTTCACTTTCGCAGGGCTTGTCGGCTTCTTTGTCGATACGCTCTGAGAGGAGTTTTTCTTCTTCTATGAGTTGACTGAACTCAGCCCTGATAGCCTTTTCAGGCGACACAATAACCTCGCCGGCATAGCCGTCGAGAAGGATTTCCTTTTTCTCAAGCAGGGTTGGCGACACATTCTGACAACCCATAACCGCGGGTACACCCATGGCTCTGGCGAGAATCGCGGCGTGGGAGTTATTGGAGCCACGAATAGAAATAATCCCGGCCAGAAACTCCTTGGGGAATTCCGCCAGCATTGGCGCGGAGACTTCTTCGGCCACCAGAATGCTAGCCTCGCTAGGGCGATCGCTGACGGCTTCTGTCTTGCCACTGATCACCTGCAGAATATTAACCAGGATCCGGTTAGATAAGTCCACAATATCGATGGCCCGTTCCTGCATGTACGGATCATCCATCGCCTCAAACCGGGCAGCATAAGCTTCTACCACCAGCTTTAATGATGACGCAGCATCCCAGCCCTCGCGTATTTTTGCCTCAACTTCCCGCCCCAGACTGTTGGCGTCGAGTAATTGATGATAAAGCTGAAAGATTGCCCGCACATCGTCGGGTACCTGGCCTTCCAGCCGTTGCGACAGCGCTTCGACCTGGGTGCGGGTAACCTCTACGCCTTTGCGGTAATAATCAATTTCCTGCTGGGTATTATCCGACTGTTTTACAATCCAGGTAGCCAGCGTGTAAGCCGCATGAGGCGAATACCCCACGCCCATGGCCAGACCCGGTGAACCCGGCACGCCGCGAACATTCTTTTGCATGTGGCCAGCGTATATGCCGGCAATGGGATTGAGTGCGCCACGGGTTTCAGCGTGGGATATTTCCAGCGCTATTTGCGCCGCCAGCGTCACCAGAAAGGCTTCTTCATCTTCACTGAATTTACGCTTGGCGCTTTGCTGCATGGTGATAACACCCAGCACTTTACGCTGATGGATAATCGGAGTGCCAAGAAAGGCGTGATAGCTTTCTTCTTTAACTTCCGGGTAATGTTTAAAGCGAGGGTGGTTGGGCGCATCCTGAATATTGAGCGGCTCTTCACGCTGCCCTACCAAGCCGATTAAACCTTCAGAAAAACCTATTTTAACCAGCTCCACAGCGTCAGGCGCGAGGCCGTCGGTGGCTTTAAGAACAAAAGCCTGAGAGTTGTAGTCGGCCAGGTAAATGGAGCAGGAGTCGACGCCCATGGTTTGCTTAACGCGTTCAGCCAGGCGAAACAATGCATCGGTCAACCGGGGAATTTGGTTGACCTCCTGAACGATACTTTTAAGTACCGTTAGAATGCTGTTTTTTCGACCCGCTTCTGCCGCCAAGAGTGATCCTACCCTTATCCGCGTCGTTTGCGACGATGCTGCTTTGAATGATGATGCTGGTGTCGCGGCTGCGAGGTGATCACCGTCCCGGCAAATTCTTTCATTACACGGCGGTAGACATCGCGCTTAAAGGACACCACATTTCTCACCGGGTACCAGTAACTCACCCAGCGCCAGTCATCAAATTCCGGATGACCGGATTTCAATACATCTACGTCTTTGTCCTGGCAATCCAGTTGCAACAAAAACCATTTTTGTTTCTGTCCTATACAAACCGGATTACTGCCTTGCCTTATTAACCGTTTGGGCAGTTTGTATCGCACCCAATTTCGTGTCACGCTCAGAATGCTTACGTCTTTCGGGGTAAGTCCTACTTCTTCATGTAACTCACGATACATTGCCTGCTCTACAGTTTCCCCTTCATCTATTCCGCCTTGGGGAAACTGCCATGAATGTTGGCCATACCGTCTTGCCCAAAATACCTGACCTATTTTGTTGCAAATCACTATGCCCACATTCGCACGGAATCCATCGGTATCTATCACTCAGACTCCCGGGCACTTTATAATGTTCTGTGATAGCATTCTTTCACAAACCTTTGTGCATGCAAAGTATTTATGACATTTGTTTAACGTAATGGTTTTTTAAGGGATAGAAGGTTTGCAAATACCAACCTGTGCACCCGCTGACTTATCAGAACTGGAAAGCCGCGCTCAGGCGATTGCCGGATTCAGTCTCGGCGAGTTGGCTGACATGGCAGGCATAGCCATTCCACGGGACTTTAAACGCCACAAAGGTTGGACAGGTCAGTTGATTGAAACCTGGTTAGGCGCTACCGCCGGTTCTAAGCCACAACAGGATTTCCCGGAGCTCGGGGTGGAACTCAAAACCCTGCCAATTAATCAGTTCGGTCAGCCGCTGGAAACCACTTACGTATGTTATGCCCCCTTACTGCTACCGCCGTTAATCACCTGGCAAACCAGTAATGTCAAAAACAAGTTGCAGTGTGTTCTGTGGGTACCGGTAGAGGGTGAACGGCAGATACCGGTAGCCGAGCGGCGCATTGCTACGCCTTTTCTGTGGCAACCCAATGAAGCACAAAACGCCCTGTTACAGCAGGACTGGGAAGAACTCACCGAGATGATCGCACTTGGCAAGGTTGAGTCAGTGACGGCCCGGCATGGCGACGTCATGCAGCTTCGCCCCAAGGCAGCCAGTGGCCAGGTGTTAACCGATGCGCTGGATGCCGAGGGCAATAAAATTAAAACCCGGCCCCGGGGCTTTTATCTGCGCAAACAGTTCACCAGTCTAATCCTGCAAACCCATTTTCAGCAATAATTATCGTTTCCCGGTGTTGCCTTTGACCTGAATCAAGCGATAGCGTTAACGGCTTTGCATATAAATAAAGACTTATATACAGTCGGGACTCAGAATTTGGCTGGCCCGGAGAATAACCATGGCTTTATTAATCAGCGAAGAATGTATTAACTGTGACTTGTGTCCGGCGGAGTGTCCAAACGAAGCCATTAGCATGGGTGACGAGATTTATCAGATCGATACTGCACGTTGTACTGAGTGTGTGGGCCACTACGACGAACCACGTTGTGTGGATGTTTGCCCGGTTGAATGTATTGAACAGGATCCGGCAAATAAAGAAACCCTTGATCAGCTCGCCGAAAAATACGCCGCCATGTATGCATAACGTCCACGGCCGCTAACCCTTAGCGGCGGCTTTCGAGGTATTTTAAAAAGCTGCGACTGGCAGTGCCATTCGCTCCCAGCTTCAGGCGCTTGGTAACACTGCCGAGTTTGGTGTCAGACCCCATTAATACCTGCTTGGCATACTTCATTCGATACTGGTAGATAAACCCACGGAAATGGGTTTTCTTACCCGCCAGTAACGCCAGACAAATATCACTGGCAGACATGCCTGCCCGTTCTGCGAACATCGCCAGGGTCAGGCCGATTTCTTTATAAGCTTTTTGACTGATCACCGCGGCTTCTGCGCGTTTTAATACCGCCTGAGCAGTGCTCTGCGACATTTTCGGCGCTGCACTCATAGCGTCGTGGTCGAAGGGCGACGGTGACGGCCGGTGAGCACGGCTCAACTGTGCCAGCAATACCAGCGTAGTGAGCGCCAGCCCTAAATGAAACCAGGTCAACCAGAATGTCAGCGGTAAGAAACCAAACGCAACCGCGGCAACAATAATCGCCAGGCAGAAAGCCATGCCTACCGCAAACCCACTGGCGCCGCTGAGCCCTTTGATGTGATACATTTCGGTATCCACTACCTGCAAGGGTAACTCGTGGTGGTATTGTTGTAGTTGCTCAATCAGCACAATACTGATGTACAAAAATAAAAAGGCAGCAATCAGGCAAGTTAAATACACAGCCCAGTAACTGAGTGGCTCTCCAAGCGGCGCAAATCCAGGCCATTGTTGCCAGTCACTGCCATGCAACCAGCCCTGAATAACCACTAGCACCAACATTCCAGGCCCTATCGTATAAAACGGCCACATTATCCGTTTTGGCTTACGCCACAGCATCGCCAGCAAGTTACGATAAATTCCGGCCAACAATACCGGCATTGCAGCCACAGCCGCCGCTGCCAACCAGGGTGATGCGCCGCCAACAAGCTGCCATAATTCACTGCTAAGCAGCAGCGGCCAGCTCAGTATGGCCAGCCAGAACCCCTTATAGCCTTTCGCTGCAACCTTATTCCTGCTGACTTTAAGCAGCAGACACAGCCACAGGACAGTTAGCGCACCTGCGCTCCAGAGTGGGATCATATGTTGAGTGGACATGGTGTTTTTGTTCCGCGGTGATCAGTTACCAGTACACTTCGCCGGTCATGGCGACCTGACGACTTCTTTCCATCACATTGAGCAGTCCGTGAGTTTTCTCGTGGACCCATTCCAGCAACTCCTGTTGCTCGGCCAGCTCGGCATCAAAAATTGATTTTTTCAATAATAACAGGGCATTGAGTTCATCGATACCGATTAAAATATCCAACCATGGCGCCCGGAAGTGGCCACGGCTGTCGGCAAACATATCGGCCAGTAAAAAGCCGTTAAACAAGGTCTGGCGTAACAACATTTCAACAGATGTATAGTTGGAAGCGTACATGCGGCGCTGGATGGGCATGGTTTGCAGAATAGTTTGCCAGCCTTGCGACAGCCAGCCTTTGGCATGCTCCATCAGCGGCATATCATAACCTTTTACCTCGGCTCGCCAGGGTTTGCTTTGCAGCATCTCAGCGATAGCCAGCTTAAGCTTTGAGGGCGCAGACTGAAAAAGCCGGCTCGCAGGATCATGAGCCTGCACCAAACCGGCCTGCCGCCCCTGCAAGTAGCTGATCAGAGCCGGATAGCGTGACAGCTTTTTATTAAACAAACTCTTCTTAGACAACAACAAACGTAAACTCTGCAGATCGTCCTGCCACAGCCAGTTATCGGCATAACTGAGCAGTTGCTTATGCAGTGTCAGCATGGCCGGGCATTGTAAAACGGGTAAATACAGCGACACCGTCTGTAACAGCATTCGCACTGCCCGGGTAACCTCAGTAAGCATTTTGGTAGCGCCGGTTTCAAAGTACAGATGCTCATGTTTTTGCCAATGCACTAATCCACATTCCAGCGCCCGGCAAAAAGCGGCTTCGGTAGAAATATTGTCTTTCAGCGGCAGGAAGTCCGGTAGCGGCGTCACTTTATGAGAAACACCGTGCAGTAACTGGTACCCCTGGGCCGCTTTGGAGGTATCACTTAATCTCGCCGGTAGCGCATCCACCAGCCGGTTTGCCAGCTCGAACATGCGGCTCAGTTCGCCGCTTTTTAACTCAAGCTCGATTTCGCGGATCGGTGCTTCCTGCTGTTGCGCAGCAACTTTGCCGTTATCGAAAACCAGCTCAATTTCAGCATCGGGATAGCTAATATCAAAGATAGTTCGGTTAAAATGTGTGCCGAACTGCTTTTCTAACTGCTCGTTTAGCGTTTGTGCCTGATGACCTTGTGGCCATGGCACATCATTAAACAGGGTCAGGTCGGGTTCCGGACTATCCAAATCAACGTTAAATTCCAACCGCTGATGCAAGCCGCCACTTACCTGTCCGGTGGTTTTTACCGTTTGCTCGTAGCGACCATCGGCACCGCGCACACGCATGCCAATTTTATTTTGCTGAAACAAATGTTCGGTGGTGTCGTAATAATCATTGAGCAGATGAATCTGACCTTTCTCCTCAATGGTGACATCCTGCGACGTTAAGACGGTGAAGAGGTTGTTTTTAAGTGCGGGCAACGGATCTTCGCGCAGCACAAATTTGATTTCGGTTTCCGACATGGAACAGTCGTACTCATAAGCAGTTGCGAGATAGTCCGGCTACATTACCTGCCGATGGGTCATTTAGCAATAGGCGCCACGCCGCAGACCACCGGCAATTACAATGTATGTCGGGAAGCACTTGCCTTTCATGGTATCAGCCCCTAACATCAGAGCATTATTTTATGATGTAGAGACACTCATGCGCTTGCTACCTTTTCTTTTCGGCCTGGTTTTTGTGAGCCTGCCAGCCGCGGCTCAGCAATCTTCAGATAATTTAACGGCCGATAGCGATCACTATATTGCCGATAACCTTATTGTATACATGCATTCAGGACCGGGACGTAATTACCGGATCCTGGGCTCTATTGAAGCCGGATTGCCGGTAACCGTGCTGCAAACCAACAGTGAAAATGACTTTACTCAAATCAGCGATGCCGACGGTCGTGAGGGTTGGGTGGAAACTCAGTATCTTATCAACACCATTTCCCGCCGGGCGCAATTGCCGCAGCTGAGTCAGCGTCTCGCCGACAGCGAACAGCAGCTTAACCGGGTTCAATCGCGCAACGCCGAACTGAGCCAGGAGCTGGCGCAGGTAAAACAGCAAAATGCTCAGTTGGAAGCGGCGCTGAATGAATCACAGCAATCTGTTTCGTCGCTGGAGGCGCAAATCAGCGAGCAGGATACCCAGGAACGTTACAGGATGTTCAGTTATGGCGGTATCGTTGCAGGTGCCGGTGTTTTACTGGGTATTATCGTGACCTTTATTCCCAAGCGTCGTCGCCGGAACGACTCTTGGATGTAGTGGCTTTTGCGAACAGAAAGGGCGCTTTAATAAGCGCCCTTTTTCATTTTTGAAGACTTAAATTTTAAAACTTAGCTACTCGTCTTCGTCCACCATGGTCATCAGCGAGGTATTACCGCCTGATGCCGTAGTATCGATACTGATAGTCTTCTCGGTCATCAGACGCTGAATCAGCTTATCGTTATATTCGGCGGTGATTACCGGCAGGATAGCGCCCTGACGCTCGGCCAACATCGCAGTAATGTGAGCAGTACGCTCGGTATTACTGTCGACAACCACACCAGCCAGTTGCTCATCCATTAACAGCGCATCGAGGTGGCTTAGTCTGGCAACCTGGAACACACCATCCGGCGCACCTACTGCCTTAAACTTCTCTTTTACTGCCAGTGCCTCCTCATAAAACAAATCAGAGACAACAGACACCACGCAGTTACCGGTAGCCAGGGCCGACACGATAGACAGCATCCAGTATTCGAACGCTACTTCCTTATCCGCGAAACATACCAACACGCCACGAGGCTCAAGGTACAGTTTATTCGACTCACCGGTTGGCCCGGGCAATACAGTAGGTTTAGCGAGCTTTTTATCGATGCTGATTAACTGCGAACGAGCAGAAGCCAGTGTGCGGTTAAGGTCATCGGCTAACTCCTCAACAATATCTACCGTTGCCAGTTTAGCCAACAGCTGACGCACCTTGGAAATCCGCTCATGTAACGGCAGATAACGCCAGGTTTCTTCTGTCTCGGTTGCCTTACGCATAATGGCAGCCGCTTCTTCGTGCTGCGTCTCGCCGCCCGACAGGGCATCGTCGATACTTTCAGGCTCTTCCAGGATAGTGGGGTTCGGCGTCGCTTTTTCCATCATCAGGCGCGACAGGTAGCTTGGGCCACCCGCTTTTGGCCCGGTGCCGGATAATCCACGGCCACCAAATGGCTGAACACCGACAATGGCACCAATCATGTTGCGGTTGATATATACGTTACCTACGCGGACGCGTGCCGCCAACTCATAAGCCCGCTCTTCTATACGTGAATGGATACCCATGGTCAGGCCATAACCGGTATCATTAATTTGCTTCAGCACTTTATCGAGCTCTTTACCTTTAAAGCGCACCACGTGTACAACCGGACCAAACACCTCACGTTTTAATACGCTCAGATCACTGATCTCGTAAAGAGTTGGCGGGAAGAAAGTACCGTCTTTAGCGCTTTGAGGCAGCTCTGACTGATACAGCAACTTGCCGTTTTCTTTCATGTATTCGGCATGTTCCTGTAGCGAAGACAGGGCTTTCTGATCAATCACCGGGCCCACATCGGTGCTCAACCACGACGGATCGTCGATGGTCAGCTCTTTCACCGCACCGGTGAGCATTTTGATCAGGTTATCAGCAATGTCTTCCTGAACAAACAAGACCCGCAATGCAGAGCAGCGCTGACCGGCACTCTGGAAGCCGGAATGGATAACATCATCCACCACCTGCTCAGGCAAAGCGGTTGAATCGACAATCATACAGTTCTGACCGCCGGTTTCGGCAATCAGTGGTACCTGTTCACCACCACGCTGGGCCAGTGTCTTGGAAATCAGCGTACCGGTTTGGGTTGAACCGGTAAAAATAACCGCCTTGATACGCTCATCCGGCAGCAGTACGTTACCCACATCCGGGCCTTTGGCGATAACCAGTTGCAGAGCATTGTCCGGTAAGCCCACCGAGCGCATCATCTGCACTGCGCGCAGGGCAATCATGCTGGTTTGCTCAGCAGGTTTGGCCACCACAGTATTACCGGTTGCCAGCGCGGCAACCACCTGACCAAGGAAAATAGCCAGCGGGAAGTTCCACGGGCTGATACAAAGCACCACGCCACGGGGGACCAGACGCTCATCCTGGCTAAGCTCCACAGCTCTGGCAGCGTAATAACGACAGAAATCCACGGCTTCTCGTACTTCGTCGATAGAATCCTGGGTTACCTTGCCGGCCTCGCGAATACAGATCGCAATCAGCTCGTCCATATGCCGTTCCAGGGAATCCGCTACCTGATTCAGCAGCATTGCCCGTTCACTGGCAGAGCGCTGTGACCACTCCTGAAAACCATTTTCTGCGTTATCCAGGGCCTTTTTGATAGCCGCTTCATCGGCATAATGATGATAACCCACAACGTCGTTAAGGTTGGCCGGGTTCTTCACCGGCACCGCACCTTCCGGCACATCCTCTGACTGCACAACGTACTGACGTGCATAACGGCCTACGTTGTACTTGAGAGTATTAACGGTATTCAGATCGGTCAGATCCATGCCTTTGGAATTGACCCGCTCCGGAGCAAACATTTCTGAAGCTTTGTTGATTTGCTTGTTATAGCGGTACGTCAGGCGCTGAGTCAGCTCCACCGGATCCTCAAGCAGCGCCTCTACCGGCTTGCTGTCATCCACAATGGCGTTAACAAACGAAGAGTTGGCGCCGTTTTCCAGTAAGCGTCGAACCAGGTAAGCCAGCAGGTCTTCATGAATACCAACCGGCGCATATACACGACACTGAATTTGTTCTTCAGTAACAACCTGATCGTACAGGGTATCGCCCATACCGTGCAGACACTGAAACTCAAAACCTTGTTTGTCATCACCGGCCAGCTCGACAATCACTGCAGCGGTATAGGCGTTATGAGTAGCAAACTGCGGGTAAATTGTATCCCGGTATTCCAGCAGCTGATTAGCACAGGCATGATAAGACACGTCGGTAGACGATTTACGGGTAAATACCGGAAACGCATCCACACCCGCCGTTTGGGTGAGTTTAATTTCAGTATCCCAGTACGCCCCTTTCACCAGGCGCACCATCATTTTACGGCCTACATCCAAAGTCAGCTCGCGCAACCACTCAATAACATGGATGGCACGTTTCTGATAAGCCTGCACGGCCAGACCAAACCCTTCCCAGCCCTCAAGATCCGGGTCGCGGAATACCTTCTCGATAATATCCAGCGAAGTCTCAAGTCGGTCTGCTTCTTCAGCATCCACCGTGAGGCCAATATCGTATTCCTTGGCCATCATACACAGTGATTTAAGTCTTTCTGGCAGTTCTTCCATCACCCGCTCGTAGTGAGAAAATTCATAGCGTGGATGGATTGCCGATAGTTTTACCGAGATACCTGGCGACTTGCGCGGTCCTTTGCCGGCAGCGGCTTTACCAATCACCTTTATGGCTTTTACATAGGCATCGTAATAACGGTCTGCATCGGCAAAGGTGCGAGCCCCTTCACCAAGCATATCGTAAGAATATACATACCCTTTCTTTTCTTTTTCCTCAGCGCGCTCTACCGCATCTTCGATGCTTTCGCCCATGACAAACTGACGACCCATTACGCGCATGGCAATATTCATGGCCCGGCGGATCACCGGCTCACCGAGGCGACCAAGGGTCTTTTTCAACAGGCCAAACTGCTCACTCTTACGTTTGTCGGCGTAATTGACCATGTTACCGGTAAACAATAAGCCCCAGGATGAAGCGTTAACGAACAGGGATTCACTGTTGCCAAGGTGCGGGGTCCACTGACCTTTAGAAAGTTTGTCGCGGATCAGTTCGTCCTGAGTGTCTTTGTCCGGCACCCGCAATAACGCTTCAGCCAGACACATTAATACCACGCCTTCCGAAGTAGACAGAGAATATTCATTCAGCAGAGCGTCAACGCCACCATGGCCCTCCTGATCACGCCGAATTTTAAGCACCATGCGTCTGGCGCGTTCCCATGCCCGACTGCGGGCACGGGGGTTGACTTCGGCAATCGGCAGGATCTGATCGACCGCGTCAGTTTCGGGGATGCGATAATAATCGCGGATCAACTGTCGGATCGGGCTGGTAGTCGTAAACGTGCTTTTAGTTAACATTGAACCCCTTGTGTACTTTCTGTCGTATAAAAATTAAAATTGTCACCGTTTTTTAACGCGGCAGTTTGAATACAGATCACTGTTTTATTTGTAGAAGCGCTTATTGATGCGCTCTGTTAACAAAGGTTATGTATTCTAACCAAGACGACTGCGCCGGGGTATTCCCCCTGACCTGCCCGTGACGAGAAAGCCGGTGAACTAACGTAAGATTTTGTTGCCACATTAACCGGCCAGTTTTTGCGCGTCAAGGCAGAGCCGGTGCACTGCGTCGCTGTGCGATATCTAACAGCCTGACGGAAATGGCGTGTATCACAGTAAAGGAGCAAGTTATGCAGAGTCGAGCCACTAAGTTTACCGTCTGGATAGCAGGGATAATTCTCACCCCGGTTATCATCTACTGGCTGTTTGCCGACATGCTGATCAAATCAGTGCTGGAAGCCCAGCTAACCCAGGCTCATGGCGCAGAAGTGAACATTGGCGGTTTTGAGCACAGTTTATTTCCAGTGGAAGTTGAAGTGACTGAGATAGGCTTTACCGATCCGGCCCAGCCACAAAACAATCAGCTGGTTGTAGGGCGTCTGGCAGGCGATGTGGAACTGATGCCGTTATTGTCTGACCAACTGATTATGAATCAGGTGGATATACTGGATGTTGCTTTTAATCAGCCCCGTCCTGCGCCGGGCAAAGTACTGCGCCAACCTGAGGGACAAAGCTTCGATGAACTCTTAACCGAAGCGAAGGAAGCTCTGCCAACGGTAGATGAATTGCTGGAACGCTCACCACTGAAAACCACCGCAGCAGTGGAAGAAGCCAGCACCACCTACAACACTTATGCCGCCGAGCTTAAAACTGACTATCAGGCGCTGCCAGACAAATCCCGCCTTGAGTATTACAAAGCCGAAATTCAGAAACTTCGCGACACCGACTTTAAAAATCCGGCAGAAGTAGTGAAAGCCAAAGCGGCATTTGATGAATTAAAGCAACAAATTCGCACCGATAAAGAAAAAATCACCACTTTCAGAGCAAAAGCCAGTGAGGCCAGAACCGCAATGAGCGGCGCTTTGAAAACCTTAAAATCGGCACCACAGCAAGATTACGAATTGCTCAAAGGTGTTTACGCTGGCGACCAGGCCGCCCTGTCACAATTAACCGAAGCGGTATTCGGCGATAAAGCGGCTCAGTATAACCGTTATTTATTCAGCGCTTTTGATTTGCTGGTGCCCTTACTCAAGGGCGGCGAAGCGCCACAAGCAGATGAACAGTACGGTACGCCACTGCAGGTGTTAGTCAGGCAGGCCAACCTATCCGTTAACTGGCAGGATACACTGCTAACCGGTGACTGGAAAAATATCACCAACCAACACTCAGTATTTGGCAACCCTACTACCTTCATATTAAATGCCGCTGCCCAAGGTGCACAAAAGTTTGCCACGCAGGGGCAGTTTTTTATGGATTCTGACGGATTGGATGCGTCGCAGACCTGGCAAATTGCCGGCTTATTATTAGACAGCGTCTCGCTGAGTGATAATCCGCGCCTTGATGCCTCTATCAAACAGGCCTTACTGGCGGCCAGTGGCTCGCTTAAAATCACCGATAATATGCTGGATGGCTCAGGCACTGTGGATCTGACTAAGCTGACCATGGCAGCAACGGGCAGCGACAGCCTGACCAACGCCATTGCCAGCCTGCTCGACAGCCTGCAACAGCTTGATATGACCATGAACATTGGCGGCAGCTTAAGTGCACCAAATTTTGGTTTTTCATCTGACCTCGACCGCCAGCTGGCCAACGCGGCACTTTCCAGCCTCAGCACCTCACAGCAGGATAAACTCAACGAGCTGAACAATAAATTACAGGATATGGTAGGCAGTCAGGATGATAATCTGGCCAGCGAGCTGGGCAATATCTCAACCTGGATGAGTGCCACTCAGGGCGATGAAGCCGCGCTGCAGGAGTTACTTCAGGCGACCTTCAAAAACGCGGTAGAGCAACACAAAGACAAGCTGCTGAACAAACTGTTCGATAAACTGGATGGACGTTGAGCATCCGGCGCGGCATAATAACTTCGACTAATTCGAACAGGTGTTCATTGTGTGGCGAGATCGGGCAATCCTTTTTATTCTGCTGGCGCTGTTAGGCGCGCTGCAGTATCGCCTGTGGTTCGGGAAAAACAGTATTCCTGATTATCTGGCCAAACAACAGGAAGTGCAAAAACAGCATCAGCAAAACGCTAATCTGGTGCAGCGTAATGCGCTGCTAAAGGCTGATATCAGCGACCTCACTATTGGCCTGGAGGCGGTAGAAGAAAGAGCCAGAAACGAGCTTGGCCTGATCAAACGGGGTGAAACCTTTTACCGTATACTGCCCAGCGAAGATGACTAAGTGGCGCAGTTAGCGTTGGTTTCCTTAATCCACTCCAACAATGACCATCAAAAAAACAACAAAGAGAATCAAACCTTTGAGCAAAGCTAATACATCTATTGTTGCCGTGGTACCCGCGGCGGGTATTGGTTCACGGATGCAGGCCGACCGCCCCAAGCAATATCTCACCATTGGCTCGCAAACGATTCTGGAACACACCTTATTAAAACTGGCGGCCCATCCCGCCATATCCAGGGTGGTAGTTGCCCTGAGTCCCATTGATCAATACTTTAGCCAGTTGTCGCTGCAGAATGCGCCATGGCTAACTATAGTAGACGGCGGGGAAAGTCGCGCTGAGTCGGTAAACAACGCACTGGTTGAGTTAGCCGGCAACGAGTGGGCGCTGGTGCATGACGCCGCGCGCCCCTGCGTAAACAGCAGCGACATTAGCCGCTTAATTGAACGTACTGAGGCAGACGACTTTGGCGGCGGCATCCTTGCCACGCCGGTTCGCGACACCATGAAACGGGCCAGCGCAGATGCTGCCAACCCGGTGGTGCTTAAAACGGAAAAGCGGGATAACCTCTGGCATGCGCTGACTCCTCAGTTATTCAGGGCGGACAAGTTGCGTGAAGCGCTGGCGTCAGCGCTCAGGGCTGGTGCCGTAGTGACCGATGAAGCCTCAGCCATGGAATTTGCCGGATACACCGTTGAGTTAATCGACAGCGATCCGGCCAACATAAAGATTACACGCCCGGCAGATTTGCCGCTGGCGCAATTTTATTTACAACAAAGCAGGTAAGTGACACATATGCGGATCGGACACGGTTACGACGTTCACAAATTCGGCGGCGAAGGCCCGATTACTATTGGTGGTGTATCCATTGACTATGAACAGGGTCTGCTCGCCCACTCTGACGGCGATGTACTTATCCATGCCCTCTGCGACGCACTGTTAGGTGCGGCCGCACTGGGCGATATCGGTAAGCACTTCCCGGATACCGACAACGCCTATGCCGGTGCCGATAGTCGCGGATTATTACGTGATGTAATAGCCCGGTTACATAACCTGGGCTATAAGCTGGTCAATGCAGATATGACTATCGTTGCCCAGGCACCCAAAATGGCGCCGCATATCACTACCATGCAGCGCTTACTGGCAGAAGACTGCGCAGTCGACACCGATCAAATCAATGTAAAGGCCACGACCACCGAAAAGCTCGGCTTTGCCGGGCGTAAAGAGGGCATTGCGGCACACGCAGTTGTGCTGATTACTAAGTGAATAGCATGCAATTAAACACGCAACACTGGCAGTACCTCAACGATAAGCCTGTCGCCAGCGGGCTGCTGAAGCAACAGGTTGAAGACTTTAAAGTAACCGAAGAGCTTGGTTATACGCTTTCCGGAGAGGGAGAGCATATCTATATCGAGCTTGAGAAAACCCAGCTCAATACCGCCTTTGTGGCAGAACAGCTGGCCAGTTTCTGCGGTTTGCCACTCCGGCAGGTCACCTATGCTGGCCGCAAAGATAAATATGCCGTTACCCGGCAGTGGTTCGGTTTGCATGTGCCAGGCAAAGCAGAGTTTAACTGGGACGAATTTACCCTCGAAGGCACACGTATTCTTCAGGTAAAGCGCCACAATAAAAAGTTACGCACCGGGCAGTTAAAAGGCAATACCTTTGAAATTACCCTGCGTGACGTAAGCGAGCCGAAAGCGGTCACCGACCGGCTCCATCAGGCTGCCCAACAAGGCGTACCCAATTATTATGGCAGTCAACGCTTTGGCATCCAGCGTATCAGTGAAAGCGGCGAGGTTAACCGTGGCGGCAATTTGCTAATGGCAGAGCGCATGCTAAATGGTGAGGTCATTAAAAATCGCAATAAGCGGTCTATGGCTTTGTCGGCACTGCGCAGCTGGCTGTTTAATGAAATGCTATCGGCCCGCATTGCCGAGGGCCGTCTGAAGGCCATTTTGCCCGGTGATGTTATTAATCTCACCGGTTCTAACAGCATATTTGTTGCCGATGAAGAAACGGAAGTCCTGATCGAGCGATTAGACCGGCAGGATTTATCCACCACTGTCCCCCTGTGGGGTAAGGGCGATATCGGCTCAGCCGGTGCAGCCAAAACAGCTGAGCTGAAAACTGCCGCCGGTTATCCGGAGGTAACCGCGTTTTTGGCCGGCCAGAAACTCAGCATGGAACGCCGCGCTGCGATTATTTGGCCCCAACGGCTTGAATGCAATCAGCAAGGTGATACATTAATCATACGATTTTTCCTGCCCTCAGGCTGTTTTGCTACCACGGTTTTAAGAGAATGTCTGCTTACCACCGAATTAGCCTGATGGAACACATTTCCTGTAGATACAACCGGTATACGTTAACTGCTTATGAAAATACTACTCAGTAATGACGACAGCGTTTTTGCCAAAGGTATTGCCACCATGCATGCCGCGCTGGCAAAACAGCATGATGTCACTGTCATTGCCCCCGACCGCAACTGCAGCGGCGCGAGTAATGCCTTGTCATTGCATCAGCCATTGCGCATTCAGAAAATGGACAGCGGCTTTTTCGCCGTCAACGGTACGCCTTCTGACTGTGTCCATCTGGGCGTTAACAGTTTTCTGGAAGAGGATCCTGAACTGGTGGTCTCGGGCATTAATCATGGCGCGAATCTGGGTGATGACGTTATTTACTCCGGTACTGTAGCCGCCGCCACAGAAGGGCGTTACATGGGGTTGCCAGCCATTGCGGTATCGCTGTGTAACTATGACGGCGGACATTTTGAAACCGCAGCCCGGGTAGTAGTAGAAGTGATTGAAAAATTAATCACCCACCCGCTGCCTGCTAATCAGATCCTGAATATTAACGTGCCTGATCTCCCTTATGAAGAATTAGCAGGTGTGAAGGTTACCCGTCAGGGGCGACGCCATCGCGCCGAGTCCATGGTAAAAGCCAAAGACGCTTTTGGACGGCCAATTTACTGGTACGGACCGGCCGGCGCAGAGCAGGATGCCGGACCGGGAACGGATTTTCACGCTATCGCTCATGGCTATTGTTCTGTCACGCCTTTAAGTGTGGATATGACAGCTCGCGATAGTATTGCAGAAATGGAAAAATGGCTTGAAATGTAAGCCCGATAAGAAAAATAACCCGTAACAAGAATTAATGACACATGAGAACAACAAGAAAAGGCGATGCACTGGCACAATTGTTGTGCGACGAAGGGATTTCGAATCAAAAGGTGCTCAATGCAATAGCCAGTGTTCCCCGCGAACGCTTTTTACCGGATGCATTGCAGCATAAAGCCTATCAGAATACGGCTTTACCCATTGGTCAGGGACAAACCATCTCGCAACCTTATATTGTTGCCAAAATGAGTGAGCTGCTGCTGGCAGCCCCCAATTCCGCCAGTTCAGTACTGGAAATTGGTACCGGCTCAGGTTACCAGACTGCTATTCTGGCGCTGCTGTTCCCCCAGGTATTCTCGGTTGAGCGCATCAAAGCCCTGCAATTTCAGGCTAAACGGCGCATGAATCAACTGGATTTACATAACATAAAAATGAAACACGGCGACGGCTGGCAAGGCTGGAGCAGTAAAGCGCCTTATGATTGTATTATTGTTACTGCAGCTGCCAGCAGCGTGCCCGAAGCTCTTACCGATCAGCTTAATGAAGGCGGCCGGCTGGTGATCCCGGTGGGCGATGATCAACAACAATTGTTGTGCATCGATAAAATTGAGGGCGAGCTGCACAGCACCACAGTGGAAGCGGTTCGTTTTGTGCCCCTGGTGGCCGGAGACCTCCTTTGAAATTATTCCAACCTTGTTACGACCTGGCCTTACGCTGGTCTAAACACCCGGCCGCCAGTCGTTATCTGGCATTGCTGAGTTTTGCCGAATCGGTGATTTTTCCTATTCCGCCTGATGTCATGCTGGCGCCTATGTCACTTTCACAACCCTCCCGGGCCTGGCATTTTGCCCTGATCACCACGCTGGCTTCTATTGTAGGTGGTGTAGCCGGTTACCTGTTGGGCTTTTTTGCTTTCGATACGTTACTCCAGCCATTCATTGAAGCATCGGGATATGCGCATAAACTGGAAACTGCCATTGGCTGGTTCGAAACCTATGGCGTCTGGGTGGTCTTTCTGGCCGGTTTCTCGCCTATTCCCTATAAAGTCTTTACTATCAGTGCCGGTTTCTTACAGATGGCTTTTCTGCCCTTTTTAATCGCCTCAGCGATAGGTCGGGGTGCGAGATTCTTTTTAGTTGCATCACTAATGAAGTGGGGCGGCGCAAGAATGGAAGAGCAATTGCGTAAGTACGTAGAAGTGCTCGGTTGGGCAGTGGTTGGACTGGCGATTGTCGCTTATCTGATGCTACGATGAAATTTAACGGTACTAGCGTAATGCGCGTTGTCATTAGCCTGATTGCCAGCATAACGTTAGTCAGCTGCGCTGGTCCGGAGCGTCCGGCACCGGTGGTAGTGCTCAATAGTCAGCATTATCCTGAAGCCGAGGAAAAGCTAACCAATTATACGGTAAAGGCCGGCGACACACTCTATGCGATTGCCTGGTACACAGGGAATGATTACCGGGATATAGCGAAATGGAATTCGTTGTCTGAACCCTACAACATTTATCCCGGTCAAACACTGAATTTACAGCAACCGCGAAGAGTGTCAAAAAAATCACACACTGTCAATAATGTGACTGGTCAAACCAGCAAGCAAAACCCAAAAATGTCTATTGACCAAAAAGATAGCCAGGCGTATTGTGATTGTAAATCAGATGTTAACAACACAAAAGGAGTTGTGAGTAAACCCAAGATAAATGGTTTCCCACAACGTGTTGAAAGATGGATTTGGCCTGCGCAAGGTCGAATCGAATTATCAAACAGTAACGGTCAGACTACTCAAACAGGGGTCGACATTTACTCAAATCAGGGCAGCGAAGTCGTTGCTGCTGCCTCAGGGAAAGTTGTATACGCTGGTAACGCGCTGCGCGGATACGGGAACCTAATAATAATAAAACATACCGAATCGTTTTTAAGTGCTTACGCCCACAATGACCGGATACTGGTTAGTGAGCGGGAATGGGTTAGCGCGGGTCAGGAAATTGCGAAAATGGGCGATACTGGTACAACAAAAGTAAAGCTCCATTTTGAAATACGCTATCGGGGAAAAGCTGTTGAACCGATGAAATATTTACCAATCAAACAATAACAATAAATAATAATAATAATAATAATTAAGAAATCAGGAGAACGTCGTAAGGTAAAACAACGCAGGAGATACAGTTGTGGGTCAACAAAATATCGCTGTCATCGACGCAACACCCCAAGACGAAGTAGACAACATCGAAGTTAATGAGAATATCAAAGACGACGAGTTGTTAGAAGAAAATGAAAAAACCAAGGCCGAAACCTGGTCAAATCAGGAAGAGGTCTCTAAAACACTGGATGCAACACAGTTATATCTGAGTGAAATTGGCTATTCACCTCTGCTCACCGCAGAAGAGGAAGTACATTTTGCACGCAGAGCACTGAAAGGCTGTGAAGCATCCCGTAAACGAATGATCGTTAGCAACCTCAGGTTGGTAGTGAAAATTGCCCGTCGTTACAATAATAGAGGCCTGGCACTGCTGGATCTTATTGAGGAGGGCAATCTTGGATTGATTCGGGCGGTGGAAAAGTTTGATCCGGAACGAGGATTCAGATTTTCAACTTACGCGACATGGTGGATTCGTCAGACGATTGAACGAGCCATTATGAACCAGACCCGGACTATTCGGTTACCAATTCATGTGGTGAAAGAATTGAACGTTTATCTGCGTGCGGCGCGTGAACTGGCTCAGGAGCTTGATCACGAACCAACGGCAGAAGACATTGCTCTGCATCTCGATAAACCTATTGATGAAGTCAGCAAGATGTTGCGTCTTAACGAACGTATCAGCTCCGTTGATACTCCCATCGGTGGCGAAAACGACAAAGCACTGCTGGATATTCTGGCCGATGATAACGAATCCAGTCCGGAAGACGAACTTCAGGATAGCAATATTAAACAAAATATTGTGTCCTGGTTACAGGAGCTTAACGCCAAGCAACGTGAAGTTCTGGCACGGCGGTTTGGTCTGATGGGTTACGAACCATCTACGCTGGAAGACGTAGGCGCTGAGATTGGCCTGACCCGGGAAAGGGTACGTCAGATTCAGGTAGAAGGCTTGCGTCGTCTCAAAGACATGCTCAGCAGCCAGGGGCTGGATTTAGAAAGCGTCTTTAGTCGCCTGAGTTAAACTGATAAACAAACGCCCCTCAAAGAGGGGCGTTTTTGTGTTTACTGTCTGTCCAGAGTGACAAAGCGGTAAGGATACGGGTTTTTCTCGTCTGGCTCACATGCCTGTTCTTCAACCAGCAACCAGTCGCCGTCGGCCTGATAATCCGGAAAATGGGTATCACCGTCGGTGTCTAAATCTATGAGTGTAAGATACAGGCGGTCGGCTTTGCCAAGCAGGCTGCTGTAAATTTTACCACCACCAATAATCATCACCTCTTCAGGCGCCTGCTGTTGCGCCTGATTAAGAGCATCTTCGATAGAATTAACCACTACAGCATCTGCCAGTTGATAGCTGCTATCAGCAGTGATGACTATGTTCAGCCGTCCCGGTAAGGCTCTGCCAATCGACTCGTAGGTCTTGCGCCCCATAATGACAGGCTTGCCAAGCGTGGTGCGTTTAAAATGGGCCAAATCGGCCGGCATATGCCAGGGCATCTGGTTATCTTTGCCAATCACCCGGTTGTTCGCCGTTGCGGCAATCATCGCTATTTTCATATTTACTGCCACCTTACTGCTAAAGCCGGATTACTTACGGTAGATCACTTCAACGTCGTAGTCGTCGTCATCATCATCGTCCCAGTCGTCATCATCGTCATCCGCTTCAGGCTCCGGGTTATAAGTATCCCACTTAAACTCAACTTCACGCTTTTCCTGCTCATCTTCGAGTTCGTCCGGCAGATTCTCAATAAAGTTCATAATCTCAAGACACAGCGGCTCCAGACCGATGCGCTGGAATGCAGAGATATAAAATACCGGACCGTCCCATTCAAGCTTATCGACAATTTGCTGGCACAATTCTTCGGCTTCTTCCTCGAGTAACAGATCGATTTTATTAAATACCAGCCAGCGCGGTTTGCCGGCCAGCTTAGGGCTGTACTTCTCGAGTTCATTAATGATCGTAATGGCATTTTCAGCCGGATCAGACTGATCGGCAGGCATCAGGTCAACCAGATGCAACAGTACCCGGCAGCGCTCCAGGTGTTTAAGGAAGCGAATACCTAAACCCGCACCCTCGGATGCGCCTTCGATTAACCCAGGAATATCCGCAATAACGAAGCTGCGTTGTGCATCCTGCCTGACTACGCCTAAGTTAGGTACCAGGGTAGTAAAGGGATAATCCGCTACCTTTGGCTTGGCCGCCGATACCGAACGAATAAAGGTGGATTTACCGGCATTCGGTAAGCCTAACAGACCAACGTCAGCCAACAACATCAGTTCCAGCTTAAGGTTGCGAATTTCTCCCGGGGTGCCGTTGGTTTTTTGCCGTGGAGCCCGGTTTGTACTGCTTTTAAAACGAGCATTACCAAGACCATGGAAACCGCCCTGCGCTACTTTTAAACGCTGACCATGACGGGTTAAATCGCCCAGAACTTCCTGCGTATCGGCGTCGGTTGCACGGGTACCGATGGGTACCATCACGGTAAGATCTTCACCGGCCTTCCCCGTACAGTTACCACCCATACCGTTCTGGCCACGCTCCGCGCGGTGGAAACGCTCAAAACGATAATCGATAAGGGTGTTGAGGTTCTCGTCCGCTTGTAAGTACACACTACCGCCGTCGCCACCGTCACCACCGTCCGGGCCACCCTTGGGGACATATTTTTCGCGACGAAATCCAATGGTACCGTTGCCGCCATCACCTGCTTCAACTCGAATTTCAGCTTCATCTACAAATTTCATGTTTACCCCGGACCGAACCCTAAACTTTTAAGTGTAACTCACTTTATCGAAGAGGATAGCCACCAGGGCCGTTTCTTCACTCCGATAATTATAAACTGCTATGTTACCTGCAATAAAAAACCCCGCAAGCGCGGGGTTTTTTGAATCAGTAAACGATTGCGCTTTATTCAGCAACAATGCTCACAAACTTACGGTTGTTAGGTCCTTTAACTTCGAACTTAACTTTACCGTCAGCTAATGCGAACAGGGTGTGATCTTTACCGATACCCATGTTGTTGCCAGCGTGGAAACGAGTGCCGCGCTGTCTAACAATGATGTTACCGGCCAGCACAGACTCACCACCAAAACGCTTAACACCTAAGCGTTTACTTTCTGAGTCGCGACCGTTTTTGGTACTACCACCAGCTTTTTTGTGTGCCATGTGTCTATGCTCCTATTATGCGTTAATACCAGTGATTTTCACTTCAGTGAACCACTGACGGTGACCCGCTTGCTTACGCGAGTGCTTACGACGACGGAACTTAACGATTTTTACTTTATCGCCACGACCGTGTGTAACAACTTCAGCAGTCACTTTACCACCGGCAACATATGGTGTGCCGATTTTAACGTCGTCACCATTGCTAACCATTAATACGTTATCAAACTCTACACTGTCGCCTGGAGCGACTTCGATCTTCTCGAGACGAACGGTTTGACCTTCGGCCACACGGTGTTGTTTACCACCACTTTGGAAAACCGCGTACATAACTTTCTCCGCTCTGCGCCAAATTTATTGCGCTTTCAATTCTAAAACAGGGCGCGAATTGTACGTGAATCAATTTTCGATCACAACCCCATAATGCGAAAAAAGTTTATTTTTCGAGCGAAGTTATCGATCCCCGGCCAGAGCAACCATTTTAACAGGTTTAGCGGCTAACCAAAACGCCTGTTTTTATTGATATTTATCAACAATTTCAAGCTCATGCGGTTGGCATCCGTTACTATACTGTAGATTGTGTTTGTCTTATAGTCGCAGGGATCGCCACATCCCGATCCCAGGATCCCGTGTTGTTTATCCCGGTAGGGCTGTGATACCAATCCGCATAGGAGTTTGCCCACTCAGCAAGACTGGCAGGCTTTCTGGCTAGGCTTGGTTGCACAGGTTTGGTGGTTCCAAATCAAGCAAGCGTAACAACGCCAGAAAGCCTGCCAGCCTTGCCCGAAGGGAGTGGCCAAAACGACTTACATCTGTGTTGCGCCCTCTGGACATAGAATGACTATGCCACAGAGAACGCGTCGTGATCTAAGTCGTTTTGACTCACTCTGAGAGGGTAAACTCCTATGCGGATTGGTATTATTTATGGCGAAATTAATCTAATTCACTGGATAGACGGTAATATTTATGTACAATCTGCTGCCAGTCAGCTTACACGTACCGGACACTACGAGACGCTATGAATATTGATCAAATAAAAGCATTGGCCGAATCCGACATGCAGGCAGTTAACCAACTGATCCAGCAGCAGGTTGATTCGGATGTTGCCCTGATCAATCAACTCGGCTTTTACATAGTTAATAGTGGCGGCAAGCGCCTGCGTCCGTTGTTAACCGTGTTGGCAGCCAGAGCACTGCAAATCGAATCCGGCCAGCACCACACACTGGCCGCAATCATTGAGTTTATCCATACTGCCACGCTGTTACACGATGACGTTGTAGATGAATCAACCATGCGCCGGGGCCGCGAAACGGCCAATGCACTGTTCGGTAACCAGGCCAGCGTACTGGTGGGTGATTTCCTTTACACCCGCAGCTTCCAGATGATGGTGGAGTTGCAAAGTATGCGGGTGATGGAAATACTGTCTGACTCCACTAACCGCATTGCTCAGGGCGAAGTGCAGCAGTTAATGAACTGCAACGACCCGGATACAACTGAAGCCAGCTATTTTGACGTTATCTACGGTAAAACCGCCCGTCTGTTTGAAGCGGCAACCCAGTTAGCGGCGGTAATCACCGGCCAGTCGGATGAGATTGAACAGGCTATGCAGGCCTATGGCCGTCACTTAGGTACTGCTTTCCAACTGGCCGATGATATTCTTGATTACGAATCAGACAGCGATGCCATGGGTAAGAACGCCGGTGACGATCTGGCCGAAGGTAAGCCTACCCTGCCTTTGCTTTACGCCATGTGGCATGCCGGTGATGAAGATGCAGCACTGATCCGCGAGGCCATCGAAAAAGCCAACGGTTTACCGCATTTACAGCGTATTGTAACGGTGATGAACGACACCGGTGCACTGAACTACACCCGTCGGAAAGCCTTTGAAGAGGCTGATATGGCAATATCAGCCCTTAACGTATTGCCAGAAAGTGATTACAAGCAGGCGCTTATTGCTTTGGCGCACATCGCTGTAGACCGTAATAGCTAAAGACTAAATCCGAGCATTCCTATCATAAAGCCGAGGATCCCGCCCAGAGGTGGTGCCCAGCTGTTTTCCATGCGTACCTGAGGCGCGATATCCTGTAGTACTGAATACAGGATACCGCCGGCGGCGAATAACATAATGGCAGAAACAATTACCGTATACTGTGCCAGCAAATAATAGCCTATCAATGCCATGACTGGTCCAAGCAACGCCATAAATAAAAACATCACCAGGATCCGACGGGCGCTATAGTGTCCGGCCGCTTTCAGCTCCCGGTAGGCATTAAACCCTTCTGGAAAGTTCTGCACTGCAACCAACAAGCCCAGTAAAACACTGCCTCCGCCTAATGCGGCGGTAGTGCCAAGGGCGATAGATTCGGGAATAAAATCAGATAACATAGACGCCAGCTGGCTGGCAGGTAAATCATTGCGGGCCAGCCAGATATCCAGCCCCATAAAAGCAAAAGCACCAAGTAAAAAGCTAACACAGGACGCCGTGGTACCGAGGTCTTTCATGCCTTCTGGCACCAGTACCAGCGCCACAGCCGACAACAGAGCCCCCGCCCCCATCGCCAGAATGCTGTGACGCAGCTCTTCATCCAGCCAGGCCGGGAACACGCCTTCAACCTTGGCCAATAAGCCACCGGCGGGCATAGCTAACCCCGCCACCAGTGCAACGATCACTACATATACTACCGACGGGTCTGCCACGCGCTTGCCTCTGTAAAATGTACGTCCAACATGTTATTTCGCGAGCTCTTAGTTAGTTTTTTTGTTCGGCAATCCGTTCGGCAATCCTGGTCATATTTTCGTTGTTGTCACGATGCACGATAATGTTATCTTCAATACGGATACCACCGTAGGGGCGATAAGTACCGACCACATCCCAGTTGATGTATTTGGAAGACTCGCTGCTTTTGAGGTCGGCCAGCAGAGACTCAATAAAATACAAGCCCGGTTCGATAGTAAAGACCTGACGGGCTTCCACCGTGCGGGTACAGCGTAAAAACGGGTGATCGTCAGGCGCAGGCTTGGGTGTGCCGCGATCATCCATTACCAGTCCGCCCACATCATGAACCTGTAACCCCAGGAAGTGGCCAATCCCGTGCGGGAAGAAAGTACGGGTAATGCCCTGTGCCAGACAGTCCTCGGCGGTCATATTGACCAGACCAGCCTGCACCAGCACATTGGCGATCCCTTCATGGGCTGCCAGGTGAATATCAGCATAATCCACACCTGGTTTTAACCGCTCTGCCAGTGACAGGGTGAGCTTATCAAGCTCGCGGATCAGGCCTTTAAACGGATTATCCCCTACCGAGTAAGTACGGGTAATGTCTGCTGCATAGCCATTGTAATTAGCGCCGGCATCAATCAGAAAAGAACGATGCTGGTCTGGTTTGGCTGTGTCGTAGTGCATATAGTGGAGAATCGAACAATGCTCATTGAGCGCAACGATACCAGTATAGGGCACATCATTGTCGCCCTGCTGGGTAGCGGCATTGTAAGCCAGGTTAATATAAAACTCGCTTTCGCCGGCAAAGAAGGCCTGCGCCGCCGCCCGATGACCAGCCACCGCAATACGGTTAGCTTCGCGCATGCAGGCGAGCTCATAGTCAGTTTTATAAGCGCGCTGGTAATGTAAATAATGCAGTGCACGGTCGGGGTTCACATTGTTAAAGCCCAACGCACTGGCTACTTCAATATACTCGCCCACATAGGCAAAGTTGCGTTTGTCATAAGGCAGATGCTTTTCCACCATATCCGCCTGCTTAAGCATGACGACGTCGAAACAGTCAGTCCAGTATTCGTTGGGCTCGGGCGGTACCTTGTGCCAGAAGTCGGTAGGCCGGTAAAAAATCAGCTTAGGCTTATCCAACCCGTTAACTACCAGCCAGCAGTTTGGGTTATCGATAACCGGTAACCAGGCCTTAAACTGTGGATTAACCTTAAAAGGATAATGGTTGTCGTCTAAAAACAATCGCTTGCTTTGACCTGAGTGAATAACCAACCCTTCCAGTCCTTCACGTTCCACGGCTTCGCGAGTACGTTGCTGAAGGGTTTCAATATGCGCTGCATACAGGTCGTGATGCTCTGTCATAGTGCCTCTGTCGTTATCTTTTATGCTTATATTATGGCGCATAACACTACCACGCGCCTAAGGTAAAGTCAGGCTGTCTGCCGAGAGTTTCATGCGACTCAAAGTATCAAACAGATGTGACGGCTGGCCAAGTTGTACCTGGTAGATATAACGGTAAGCCATCACCGCTTTGACATAATGGCGGGTTTCCCGGTAAGGGATGTTTTCAATCCACACATCCAGCGACTGCTCCCCGCTGGTTGGCAACCACTCCATTACCCGTTGCCAGCCAGCATTATAGGATGCCGACACCAGCACCGGATTGTGGTTGAGCTTGTCGTTAAGGTATTTCAGATACTGAATTCCAAATTCCAGGTTTTGCTCAGGCTGAAGCAGAGTGCTATAACCCACCCGCTGCTTACTGATGTAATTCACGGTGCCCGGCATCAGTTGCATCAGGCCCCGGGCACCAGCCGGTGACACGGCATCAACCATAAACGAGCTCTCCCGCCGGGCAATCGCCATAGCCAGCGCCGGGTCAACCTCGTGCTGGGACGCTTGCTGCTGAAACTCTTCGGCAAATGCCATGGGAAAGCGGCGGCGCACATCATTGAAATAACCGGTTTGAGCAAAGCCAATAATCGCCTGATCGTGCCACCCCCAATCACTGGCAAGCAGCGTTACCGCGCGCTTTTCTTCGTTGGTCAGGCGCCGGTTCAGGTAATACCACTCACGCCGGGCTTCCACATAGCGGCCCAGTTTAAATAACTCATAGGCCCGCTGAACTGCCGGCACCGTGCTCATTCTGGCCAGAGTGTAGTCGCTCATTTCAAGGGGCTGATCGGCCAGTTCCGGGGGCTGTTGCAAACGAGCGCTGGCCAGAAAACCATAATAATGGCGTTCTTTGGCCAGTTCACCGTAAAGTTGTTGGGGAACTTGTTCAGCACTAAGCTCTGAGAGTCCACGTGCCCGCCAGTAACGAAAAGCGTCCTGGCGCTGTTCTTCTGCCGGTGCGGTCTGAATCACTTGCAAAGCCTGCTGCCAGTCATTTTGCCGCAGCATATAGGCAAGATGCCAGTGTCTGACGTCTTCTTCGGCATCAGGGACATTTGCCTTCGCCAGCCACTCACTGGCATTATCGTCACCCTCAATCACCAGACTAATAGCAATGGCGCGATAAATTTGTCTGATTTGTGCTTCACTGAATGCGATTTTGCCCTGCCAGTACTGAAAGGCTTTTATTGCTTTAGCTGGCGCCTGCCAAGCCAGCCGGATCAGGCCATAATAAAGTACGGCCTTTTCCTGCTCCGGATACTTACGCGGGAACAAGCTGTATTTCAGTACCGTAGACGATGAGCGACGGGTCTGCCGCCATAAATCCACCAAATAATGATGCGAGGCAGGCAGCCTGCGCTGCAGATAACCCAACAAATTACGATCGCCGCCTCTGACCACTTTCTCGATGCGACCTAACACCCTGTCTGTGGTCATATGGCCAGCCTGTTGCCACTGTTTGAATACCGGATCGCACTCATCCGGACGCGACTGTCCGGACAACCATAGCGTATCGACCTGCTCAAACCAGTAGTCCGGGTTGTCGGACTGCTGTAGCTGATAGTGCAGATAGCGGCAGGTATATATAGTGCCAAGCCCCGGCTGATAGGCTTCAATGAAAGCCGCTTTTCTTTGCTGGTCGCTGAGTAAGTCCAGCCAGCGCTTGCGCAAATGAGTCGCCAGAGGCGTACCTGCATAGCGGGCGAGAAATTCATTCACGGTAGTGTCGGACAGGCTCCCCAGGGTGCGCTCGGCAAGTCGTAGTTTTAAATACGGCACCAGCGGGTAGTTTGCCAGATCCTCAATGTCTTTATGAATAGCGGGAAGTTTTGATACCGGCAGTGTGTTGAGTTGTTTTTCCAGGCTTAAAAATTGTTCGCGTTGCTGTTCACGCAGTTTGCCGTCTTCGGCCACCGCATACGGCGAAGCAAACCAATTCAGTAACGTGATCAGCAGTACTAACCGCAATGCCTGCACAACATCTCCTTTTTTGCCCGGGCTATATCAGAGTCTCGTAGTGTAGAGACTCCGCGTCCGGGATAACAGCGATATTCGATGACTCGCTTTTGTACGAGTTTCAGGGCAAAAAGTAACCAACAGTGCTAACATCAACAACAGCATTGCCGGAATCGCCCGCCCGTATTTCTAATTTAGCAAAATTGGCAACAAATGGCAGCGACACCGAATGGCTATACACAACTATAAATAAATTAAATATGCGTTAAAGGGCTTGAAAACGTTACCTTAGACACCATTGATTCAACATAATTGAAACACCTGTTTGAATTTTTGTTGATATTTTTCTCTGCATTGGAAAGAATCAGGGTTGTAAAGACAACGCGCCTCCCTACAATTTTATTAATTTCACGCATAACGCTGAAAGGAGACAACAATGATCTACGAAGGCCAAAATCTAACGGTATCACTGTTGGATAACGGTTTTGCTGAACTGGTATTTGATGCCAAGGGTTCAGTAAATAAATTCGACCGCCAGACAATCAGTGACCTGGACGAAGCTACCCAGGCCATCGCCGCTAACAGCGACGTAAAAGGTGTGGTAGTTCGCAGCGCCAAGCCGGCTTTTATCGTTGGAGCTGATATCACAGAATTTACCGACATGTTTGCCCAGCCTGAAGAAGAAATTCTGGCCTGGGTTGCCAAAACGTCAAAAGTGTTTGACCGCTTCGAAGATCTGCCGGTCCCCACAGTGGCTGCTGTGAATGGTTTTGCACTGGGTGGCGGTTGTGAGATGGCATTGGCCTGTGATCTTCGCGTTGTGGATACCACGGCTTCTATCGGTCTGCCAGAAGTGAAATTAGGTCTGATGCCAGGCTTTGGTGGTACGGTACGCCTGCCACGTCTCATTGGTTCGGATAACGCCCTTGAGTGGATGACCACGGGCAAAGACAGAAAAGGCCAGCAGGCACTTAATGAAGGCGCCGTTGATGCCGTTGTCGCGCCTGAAAAGCTAGCTGAAGCCGCTCTTAGCATGGTGACGGACGCCGCCGCTGGCAAAATTGACTGGCAGGCTCGCCGGGCCAGCAAAAAAGCGCCACTTAAATTAAACAGCAACGAAGCGATGATGAGCTTCTCTACCGCCCAGGCTTTCGTTGCTGCCAAAGCAGGTAAACACTACCCTGCTCCGCACATGATGGTAGAAACGGTTAAGAATGCTTCTTCACTGGATCGTGATGGTGCGCTGGCGCTGGAAAACCAGGGCTTTGTCAAACTGGCTAAAACCGACGCGGCGAAAGCACAGATTGGCATTTTTATGGCCGACCAGTTGGTGAAAGGCAAAGGTAAGAAGTTAGCCAAATCAGCCAGCAAAGCAGTCAAGATGAATGCGGTACTGGGTGCCGGTATCATGGGTGGCGGCATTGCTTACCAGAGCGCCGTGAAAGGCTTGCCAGTAGTAATGAAAGACATTAACCAGCCTGCTCTGGACCTCGGCCTGTCTGAAGCCGCTAAGATCCTTAACAAGGGCATGCAGCTGGGTAAAGTTACGCCCGAAAAAATGGCTAAAACCCTCAACGCCATTACGCCTTCACTGGAATACAGCGCCATTAAGGACGTTGATCTGGTCATTGAAGCGGTGGTTGAAAATCCGAAGGTTAAGAGCATCGTTCTGAAAGAAACCGAACAGAATGTGGATGACGATACAATCCTGTGTTCAAACACCTCTACTATTTCGATTAACCAACTGGCAGAAAGTCTGGAAAAACCAGAGCGTTTCTGCGGTATGCACTTCTTTAACCCGGTGCACCGCATGCCACTGGTCGAAATCATCCGCGGCGAGAAAACCTCAGACGACACGATTGCTGCGGTAGTGGCTACCACGCTGCAAATGGGCAAAACGCCGATTGTAGTGAATGACTGCCCGGGCTTTTTGGTAAACCGCGTATTATTCCCTTACTTTGCTGGTTTCTCGAAACTGGTACTCGATGGTGCCGACTTTGTTGCCGTTGATAAAGTGATGGAAAAACAGTTTGGCTGGCCAATGGGCCCGGCTTACCTGCTCGACGTGGTAGGAATGGACACGGCAGACCATGCCGCCTCGGTTATGGCAGAAGGTATTCCTGAGCGTATGGCAAAAGTCGAAAATGATCCGGTAACGCTGTTGTTCAAAGAAGAGCGTTTAGGTCAGAAGAATGCCAAAGGCTTCTACAACTTCAGTAAAGATAAGCGTGGTAAGCCGAAGAAAGATGCGGCCCCTGAAGCTTATGAGCTGATTAAGCCTCACCAGGCAGAAGCCAGTGAATTTAGCAGTGAAGAAATCATTGCCCGTCTGATGATCCCGATGGCCAACGAAGCGATTCGTTGTCTTGAGGAAGGCATCGTGGCAAGTGCTGCCGAAGCCGATATGGCCCTGATTTACGGACTTGGCTTCCCGCCGTTCCGTGGTGGTATTTTCCGTTACATCGAAACTATGGGATTAGCGAACTTTGTCGAACTTGCCGACAAATACGCCCATTTAGGTCCGATTTACCAAATTACAGACGGCGTTCGTCAAATGGCCGCTGAAGGTAAATCTTACTTCGCTTAATCACCTTAGGAGACATAATCATGAAAGATGTAGTAGTTATTGACTGTATTCGCACACCCATGGGTCGCTCCAAAGGTGGCGTATTCAGAAACGTTCGTGCCGAGAGTTTATCGGCGCACTTAATGAGTGCCCTGATTGCCAGAAACCCCAACGTGGATCCGGCAGAAATTGAAGACATTATCTGGGGCTGTGTTCAGCAAACCAAAGAGCAGGGCTTTAACGTTGCCCGTAATGCCCAGCTGTTAACCGAGATCCCACGCAGTACTTCTGCGGTAACGGTTAACCGTTTGTGTGGCTCATCCATGCAGGCGCTGCATGATGCTACCAAAGGCATCATGACCGGTCAGGGCGACGTGTACATGATTGGTGGTGTAGAGCACATGGGTCATGTGCCAATGACCTTTAACCTCGACTTCCATCCGGGGCTGGCAAAATATACCGCCAAGGCGTCTGGTAACATGGGCATGACAGCAGAACTGCTGGGCCGTCAGAACGGCATTACCCGTGAGATGCAGGATGCCTTCGCAGCCCGTTCGCACCAGAAAGCGCATCAGGCGCATCTGGAAGGCCGCTGGGCCAGCGAGATTGTGGCCACCGAAGGCCATGATGCCGACGGCGTGTTAAAGATGGTCGACTTTGACGAAGTTATCCGCCCGGAAAGTACACCAGAAACAATGGCTGCGCTGCGTCCGGTATTTGATCCGGTTAACGGTACTGTTACCGCGGGTTCTGCTTCGGCGATTTCAGACGGTGCTTCGGCAATGCTGCTGATGTCGGCTGATCGTGCCAAAGAACTGGGCCTGACACCACGCGCTAAAATTCGCTCAATGGGTGTGGCTGGCTGTGACGCGGCGATCATGGGTTACGGCCCGGTGCCTGCTACCCAAAAAGCCCTCAAGCGTGCGGGCTTAACCATGGACGATATTGAGATTGCTGAGTTTAACGAAGCCTTTGCGGCTCAGGCACTGAGCTGTATTAAGCAACTTGGCTGGCTGGATAAGTACGACGAATGCGTTAACTTAAACGGCGGTGCCATTGCGCTTGGTCACCCTCTGGGTTGCTCTGGTTCACGTATTAGCACCACTTTGATTAACCTGATGGAAGCCAATGACAAGTCTATCGGCCTGGCGACCATGTGTATTGGTTTAGGCCAGGGTATCGCTACCGTATTTGAACGCGTGTAAGACTGTACAACGTTATTGAAAGGGCACCTTAGCGGTGCCCTTTTTTGTTGTAGCCAGAAAATCTGAGCTTTACCGGCATGCCTGGCATAGCAAGCATATTATGACTTGTTTCTGCCAGAGAGGTTTTATCGAAGAAAATTCGTCGTTAGGTATTTGCCACCACGCAACAGGGCATTATTGTTACCTACGGCTCAACTCAGGCGCAACTGGCATACCTTGGTGAGAATAATGGCAAAGGCTCGGTAAGCTACCTTATTCAACCCGCCGGAGTATTGCATGTTGTAGACTGGATAGTGGTGGGTCGCTTACCCTATAAAGATCTGCCCGGTTATGACATACAAGGCATGATCAGCTCCACCAAAGCGGTACTTAATCGCTCTGACTTTGAAGTATTTGTAGGCGGCCATGCCGATATCGGTACCCGTGCGGATATTGAACATTATCAGGCGTACCTGGAAGCGCTTTACAGTGCAGTAAGAGACGGCATGCTGGCCGACAATATTAAGGGCGTGTACCAGTCACTGGTGGATGACTCCTATTTTAACTTTCGGGCCGACCTTGATACGGCTTACTGACCGTTAAAGTACTGCGTTACTGCATCAAACAGGCTGGTACAGCGTTGGTAGCCAGAGGCCACACCATCGCTTTCGTACTCCGAATCCACCAGGTACAAGTGTTGTATTCCGGCACTTTGCCCCGCCTGTATGTCTGACATTTTATCGCCAATCATCACTGAGCTTGTCAGGTCAATCCGATGTTCTGTGGCGGCAGCGTTAACCATACCCGGATTGGGCTTACGGAAATCACAATCTTTTAGATATTCGCCCTGTCCGTGGGTAGCGTGATGGGGGCAATACCGTACATCGGTTATGGCGACCCCATGCTGGGAAAACTGCTCACACATCCATTCAGTCAGTACAGCAAACTGCTCCTCGGTGTAATACCCTCGCCCGATTCCGGCCTGGTTAGTGACAACAATAATGGCGTAACCTTCATCCACTATACGTTTACAGGCCTCAAAAACACCAGATACAAACTCAAAACTCTCGGGCTCACATACATAGCCGTGATCAATATTAATTACGCCATCCCTGTCGAGAAAAAACGCTTTGCGAGGTAACGTCATGTTGATTCCGCTTTTAATCGCCAACTTTCGCCGGCCTAGTTTTCGATGTTTGCCAGATATTCAGCGTTAAGGATATCCGTAAGGGTGTCATTTTGAATATCGCTGGTCCAGAATTCAAAGTTTTTAAACCCGGCACCAACAAAAAATTCCAGCTCATTTCTAAATGCTTGTTCGGACGATATTCCTTCCTCAAACCTTTCCGGTTGGTCAGTGAAGCTGGCAATCGTCTGGCAGATCGCAAAAGAGTTATTCGCAGCTTGCTGTGCCACGGGAAATACCGGATATTCCTTTTCCCTTGGATCTGTTGCCATCCGCGATGCGCACCACCAAATGGCTACACCACAGCGCTCACCTATTGTGTCAAAACAATAGTCGTAAGCAGTTTGCGCCAGGGCCGAACTGTCAAATACGGTATGCACTTCCAGAATAACCGGAGTCGTTGGAAAGTATGTCATGTACATGTCCAATACCGCGTTGTACGCATCACTTAGCTTTGAAAAAGTGTAGCCTGCATCGCTAAAACTTTGCTCGTCCACATACCAGTGCATTTCCACGCCGTTAGTCATCGCCGCATAGGTAACGTAAATACCAGCCAGAGACTCATTACTGTCAAACTGATTGCCCAGTTCACTAATGAGTGCTTGCTTGTAGCTCTGATAAGTTGAGTCCCAGGGTAAACAAGTGACTTCAGGGTCTCCCCTGAACGTATAATTAAATGTCGTGCACTCATCTAATAACCACTGCGGCATTTCTTTGCTATCCACGATCGCCAGACTAACCCGGTCTCCCAGTTCCTCAGCTTCCTGCAGTTCTCGTTCTATCACCGAAAAGTCGTATTCTGCGGGAGCCGGGTTTATATCAGACCATCTTAATCTTATGAGAGTGCCGGAAACATGAGACAAGTCATTAATATGTTCAGAGACAAAAGACCCGGTATTATTGGTATTTAAGCTGCCTGCACTGTTGAAGATCCCCTGTGGTGGGGCCTTAAAATCACCGGCTGGCGGTGGGTTACTCACCGGAGGCAGCGGGGTTGGCGTTGGCGAAGACGTTGTGGAGTTCCCGCCTCCGCAAGCCGTAATAAAGAATAACAAACAGGTCAATAAGCCGGAAAGTCGAAACAAAAGAGATTACCTCGTTAGTTTGCACAGCATAGTCGTTTACAGAGCAGCCCGGTTACTGCCTGCGGGCATTTTGCTTGTGAACCAAAGTATGCTGGTAATCCTTGCCATTCTCAACCGGGAAATGACATTAGCGACAAGCAGATACACAACAGGCCCCTGATGGGGCCTGTATCGTTATTTTAAAATGCTTATTTCAACAGCGGAGCATATTCAGTTTCCAGAATAGTCACCAGACTCTCATCTTTTAAGTCAGCAGACCAAATCTCGAAGTTCTTAAAGCCTTCGCCGATAAAGAAATCCATTTCGTTACGTAAGGCTTCTTCGGGTGTCCAGCCCTGACCTGAATCGAAGCGGTCTGGTTGAGAACTGAAATTACCAATAGTCTGACATACCGCAAATGACAATTCAGTAGCCTGTTGTGCCACATGATAAACCGGATACTCAGCCTGGCGAGGGTCAGTTGCCATCCGTGAAGCACACCACCAGATTGCCACACCACAACGATTTCCCAGCGTATCATAACAATGGTTGAAGGCGTTTTCGGCCAGGTGGGACTCGTCGAATACGGTGTGGATTTCCATCAGAATTGGCGTGGTAGCAAATGCGTCAGCGTACATATCCATGACATCGTTATAGGATTGCTCTAAACGATCCGGGGTATAACCAGCCGCCGTAAACTCGTTTTCATCCACTCTCCAGTGCATCTCGATACCGTTGGACATGGCGGCGTAGCTCATATAAACCCCACGCAGATTCGGATGCGAGTCAAACTGTGCCCCCAAACGACTTACCAGCTCAGCTTTAAATTGCTGATAGTGACTGTCCCATGGCAAACAAGTAGTCTCAGCCTCACCACGGAAGGTGTAATCAAAGGTTTCACACTGATCCTTTACATATTGAGGCATTTCTTTGCTGTCGAGTATGGCCAGACTAATACTGGCATCCAACTCAGCAGCTGCCGCCAGCTCTTTTTCCAGTGGCGTAAAGTCAAACACACCCTCAGATGGATTAATAGTCTTCCAGCTAACTCTTACCAGACTGCCTGTTACATGCTCTTCGCCGTTGATATCATCACGAACAATGGTGGCACGCTGATTAGTTGAACTAATAATCCCAGCGCTGTGAAACAACCCCTGAGGTGCACTCTTAGTCTCTGGCTCAGGTGTTGGTTCTGGTGTAGGCTCAGGAGTTGGTTCTGGTGTAGGCTCAGGAGTTGGTTCTGGCGTAGGCTCAGGAGTTGGTTCTGGCGTAGGCTCTGGCGTCGGTGAAGGTGAAGGCCGTCTAAAGATCGGACGCCAGAATCCACGCGCGGGAGAAATCGCAGCCGTGCTACCAGAGCGAGAAAAGTTAACTTGGTTCGATCCATCGAGGTTATTGGTTTCCATACCTTTGCGGGTGAAGTCATTGTTATTCAGGCTGGCAGCACCTGCAGAGAAAGTTGCAGAGACTACAGCTGTAGCAATAACACTTTTAATAAAACCAGTCATTTCTATTTACCTCAAAAAAACTAAAACACGGTTGCTAAGAACGGGATGCATTAAAGTCTTTTTCGGTTTAAATAAAAATCACCAACACCATACGAGGGTATATAAAATGCGACCTGAAGCGATTATCACGGGTTACGAGCATTCTTTAACGACCACTACCTTACACGATTTAACCTCAAGGTATATCCGCTAACTCTATGACTCAAAGAAGCTTTAGGTTTTATCATGTCGCTCTGGCTAAGCGACAGGGAAAAGGACATATCCCAACCATATTACTTCACGCAATCAGGTATATAAAAAAATAACCAATTGCGTGAAAGAAAGTTTGAAAACGCCGTCACGAAAACGCTGGAAGTCTAAAAAGTACTATAAAACAATAGGATCTAATGAAAAATGATGACTTCACTTTTTCTACCCACAACATTTTTACTATTTTTGCCCACAGGCGCGCATTGTGGCCTAAAAAGAAGTGTTTTTCGCAGGGGTCTATGGCACGATAAATATCTCTCATTAATAACGATACCTTGCGCACTAAACACCGCAGCATCCCTACACGACAGGAGTAACACATGAGCCCGGATATTCAGGATGAAATAAAAGCATCCATTGCCGTTAAGGAAGCCACATTAAAGGATGAACACCTGCTATCTCAACTTAGCGACCTCATCGATGCCTGCCTTTCTTCGCTTCAGCAAGGGGGCAAAATCATTTTCTGTGGTAACGGCGGCAGTTTCGCTGATGCACAGCATTTATCAGCCGAGTTTACCTCTCGCTTCTTGTTTGATAGGGCGCCACTGCCGTCGCTGGCACTGGGTACCAATAACTCAGCGATTAGCGCTATTGGCAACGACTACGGTTATGAGTTTGTTTTTTCCCGTGAATTGCAAAGCATTGCCACCGAAAAGGACGTATTTGTAGGCATTTCCACTAGCGGAAACAGTCCTAATGTTATTGCTGCAGTAGAAGTGGCTAAACAAATGAACGTCAAAACCTATGTGTTAACCGGTCAGACCGGTGGTAAATTAAAAGCTCTCTGCAATTGCCTATGCATTCCATCGCCCGACACAGCGCGTATACAGGAATGCCATATCTTGCTTGGCCATATATTGTGCGGGCAGGTAGAAAAGCGATATTTTAAGGGGTAAGTAACTTCTTTATTGCCAAAAAAAGCACCGAATGGTGCTTTTTTTTTGGGTTTTCAGGCTACTCTGCCATTAATCTAAAACAGGCAGGCCGCTGGGCACTTCAGCTGGTATCATCCCACTCTTTTCAAAACTGTTCCAATCTGTGAGTGCTTTCAGGAACGCCATAATGTCATCAACCTGCTCTGCATTTAGGGCCACTGGCTGTAAATCATTCGCATCAATAATGTCCTGACGTAAAACCAGGTCGTTATAGCTATCAAGATCAGTTAAATCGAACTCCGCATGTTGAGCGACCACAATCTGACTACCATCATAGTTTTCCAATGCTGTTAACGGATCCAGATGATGTTCAATAACACCTCGTAAAGTTGCGTAAGCACCATCATGTCCATATGGCGCTGTTAGCCAGACATTTCGCAACGACGGTGTTTTAAATTTAGCCCAGTCTTCCTCCCTGCCAGTACGTTCTGCACGTCCGCGGTCCTGTAACGGAAACCGGAACTCTGCTCCGGGCCCCACCTGAGGCATAGCAATTCCATGAAACCCATGATCAGTCTGGAATTTGCCACTGTGACAACTCGAACAGCCAGACTCGCCATAAAACAAATTCATACCGCGGACTTGCTGTGCGGTCATCGCATCGGTGTTGCCACGCAGATAGTCATCAAAAGGGCTGTTATCACTTCTGAAGGCGACGGCTTGAAATGCTCCAACAGCATTAGCATAGTGTTGAATCTGCATGTCCTGAGCACTGAGTATTTCGCCCGGGTAGGCGTCCATAAACAGTTGAACATAGGACGGGATGGCTCTTAAACGCTGCATGTAAGCGTCCCAGATTAGCGGAAAGTTTGCCGGACCGGTGCGAGGCCTGACGACAGACGAAACTTCATTATCACCAATTTCTCCCATCATTTCTGCCAGGTTAGCAATTGGAAATAATGACTGGCCGGCAAGCACGTTTTCGATGTTGCGCGGTGTAGCACGATTTGATGGTAGGTCTAACCTACCGTTACTCATTTGATGAATACCATTCCAGTTCATGCGAATGAACTCTTTGGCGCCAAGGTTAAACAGATGTGGCGCATGCCGACCAATGCGGGTAGAAATAGCTTCTGCTCCCTCACCGGTGGTTCGATAGCGACCAAGGCCCCGGCCACCTTCACCAACTCCCAGCGACAGGCCATCGCCACTACCTAGCAGCGGATTGTGACATGTGGCACAGGAAATGTTTCGGTTACCGCTCATGATCTTATCAAAAAACAGCATGTTTCCCAATTTAACTTTAGCCTCGGGAGGCGCGCCATTATCATAATAATCGGTATCGGTTACTGGTTCAGGAAGTTCCTGAGCCTGCGCGCTGGTGAGCGCTGCAGAGATTCCCAGAGACACAGCTATCAGTTTCAGTTTATTGGTATATCTGACCATCAGGTCTTCTCCTTGTTTGCCAACTCAATGCACCGACTGCTGTGCACCCAGAGTATTGCTGGTTTTTGTATTTTTGAAATACAACATGGAGACTTGCCACCTGCCTGAACAGGAAATCAGCAGATTAGTGCTGTCCTACCAAGTAGCTCTACTCCAGAATCTGAATATCCCGAATAAAGGGGTACTCACCGGCCGGGTTAGCGCCGAAATCCCGGCACCATATTCGTAACGTGTATGTCCCTGCAGGCAATTGTGTACCGTTGGCTGTTGTACCATCCCACTCGTAATACACATCCTGCGCCCCTTCAACGCCGTCGTAACCACCGCCGAGCTGGGTTCTGACCAACTCATTTACCGTGGTAAAACCTTCCTGATCATAAATATATATCGTTACTACCGCGCTTTCGGTAATAGAAAAAGCGATACTTCCCGGGGTGCCGTCGGTAAGATTCACATCCGTTATTTCGAGGTTTTGTACTTCTACCGGCACGGTATCAATCAACACATCTACCGAATCGGAAATGGATGCGCCATCGTCACTCTCGGCAAATAAGTTAAAGGTGTAGAGTCCATCCGGGTAATGAATAGGATGGCCTTCACTATCAATATACTCAATGCCATCCCAAATTACCGTACCGGTACGAGAATATCCCCCTTCGGTCAGGATCAGGTTGTTTTCACTGTCAGAGAGCGAGAGTTCCCAGGTGAGCCGCTGGTTAAACTCAACGTCTGCAATACCCACATCCGTTCGACCATCGCCATTTGGCGAGAAGGCTTCCCTGGCAGGTTCAAAATAGTCGATGGCAGGTAAACGTTCTGTTGAGCCTTCTTCATATACCCGAATCTCACCGCTCCTTACAATGGGTTGCCTGTCCGAGGTATAAGCCGTAATCCGATACTGGTATCTGCCATCCTCCACATATTCTCCGGCCTGATTGGTGCCATCCCATTCAAAGTTATGGCTTGCCCCGAGACTGCTGGAGCGGAATATCCCGCCGCCGTTCTCTGTCAGAATATCGATATCGGAAATAAGCGACTCTGAAAATACAGCCCCTACCTGAATGTAGCTGTCCCGGTATTTATCATAAAATTCAGGTAGCTCTGTGGTATCGACCACCAGCGGTAAGCCCTCAGTACCATAGGCCAGGGCAATCTCAAACGAGTCGTAGCGGTTATCATCCCAACCGACAATATAATTGTTATTATCGTCCACAGCGGTATCGACCACCAAAGAGCCATAATCACTGGCAGAAATAACCAGGGGATCACTAAAGGTGACGCCATTGTCTTTTGATACCGAATACACCGTTTCATAGTTCCCGGTGGTTGTATCAGACCAGGCGAGCAGCAAATCGCCAGTGGGCCCTAAGGCCATAGATGCATAAATGGAAATACCGTCATTATTGGACATGTTTTGTGGTGAAGAGAATGTTGCACCACCGTCTTGTGATTTTACCATCCACAGCTCAGCATCCAGCAGTTTGCCACTCACCGGGTTAATGGTTTTTTCCTCATCCCAAATGAGGTAAATCGTATCGCCGTCACTTTGTATGTCTGGTCGCTGTACCGTGTTGTCGGACGAATAGACGGAGCGAGGGGTGGAAAATGTCTCACCATTATCACTGGATGAGCTATAAAACACATCATTGAAGGTCGACCAGGTAAGCTCAATTTTACCTACCCGGCTAATACTAATGGCTGGTTCAACAATGGTATTGACTGCCAGTTGAACCGGGTCTGTAAAGGTTTCTCCATTATCTACCGAGCGGATAATATTTAACTCGGTGGCCGACGACCAGACAACAAATATTGTGCCCTCTTCATCAATGGCAATAGAAGGTTCATTGCTGGGCTTCTCACTATTAGACAGGTTAGTTTCGGGATTAATACCCGTTGCACCATTATTACGGGATTCACTGATGCCAAACTCACCGAGCTCTTCGTTGTAGTCCAGAATTAAATAGTAAATGTCAGAAAATACCTCTTTGGCTTCCTGCCATACTACATGGAGACTACCATCCGGAGCTGCGGCAATATCCGCGCGCTGGCCTAGCCCGATTAGGTCGGTCTGGCTGTTGGAAATCTGCTGGATCGCTTGTTTTTCAAACCCTTCAATTTTTACTGCGGAGTAATAAATCTCGGTACCACTGTTACTGCCGGTGTTATCGTCCCACACCACGTGGTAATAGCCATTATTGTCAAAGGTAATGGCCGGGCGTAAGGTTAGTCCAGGTGTTTCCGATATATTAATAGGATTGAAAAAGGCCACCGACGGAGCAATAAAACCGGTGTCACAGGCATCGCCAACTCCATTTTCATCCTCATCTACTTGCTCCGGGTTTGAGACTGTCGGGCAGTTATCATTTCGATCCACAATACTGTCGTTATCAACATCGCATACATCACCAATACCGTCACCATTACTGTCGGCCTGATCAGGATTGCTGATAAAGGGGCAATTGTCGATATCGGCTGACAGAGAGTCGCCATCGCGATCACAGAAATCCCCCACCCCATCACCGTTACTATCAAGCTGGTCAGGGTTAGCAAAAAACTGGCAGTTATCAAAGTTATCCAGGATACCGTCTTCATCGGAATCCTGACAGGCATCCCCCTGGAAGGTGTCGTCTGAGTTTTCCTGCAACGGGTTGGCAATTGATGGACAGTTGTCTGCAACATCTTCAACGCCGTCTCTGTCTATATCGCACGCATCTCCCACACCATCGGCATTGTCGTCAAGTTGTTCAGGGTTATAGGTGGATGGGCAGTTATCAAATAAACTATTAACACCATCCCCATCATCTTCACACAGGTCACCTAACCCATCACCATTGCTATCCAGCTGTTCCGGGTCATACACCCCCGGGCAAACATCCAACTCGTTTGATATGCCGTCTGAGTCGGTATCACAGACATCGCCGACCCCATCGAGGTTAGTATCAGTTTGATTGGGGTTGCTGAGGATCGGACAGTTATCAATAATATCAATCACGCCATCATCATCGATATCCTGGCAGGCATCGCCGCGGCGATTATTATCAGCATCAGCCTGGCTGGGGTTGGCAACATCCGGGCAATTATCCAAATCGCCATCAATGCCATCCCCGTCCACATCGCAAGCATCCCCAACGCCGTCAAAATTTGAGTCGAATTGGTCGCTGTTAGCGACCGTTGGGCAGTTATCCTGGATGGCAGGCACGCCATCTTCATCATCATCACAGGCGTCGCCTGCGCCATCATTATTGCTATCCGTCTGCTCGGTATTCGCGATCCCTGGACAATTATCGACAGAGTTATCTATCCCATCCTGATCGGCGTCACACATATCACCAACACCATCATTGTTGCTATCAATCTGGTCTGGGTTTTGAATAAAATCACAGTTATCTATCGTGTCTAAAATACCGTCATCATCAGTATCCTGACATGCATCACCACGCCGGTTGTTATCTGTATCCAACTGATCCGGATTGGCGACATCAGCGCAATTGTCAATGAAAGCATCAATCCCGTCACCATCTGCATCACAGGCATCACCAACCCCATCACTGTTACTGTCATACTGGTCTAAGTTGGTTACTGCCGGGCAGTTATCATCAATACTGCGAATGCCATCGCTGTCTTCGTCACAGGCGTCGCCGATAGCATCGCCATTGCCATCGAGTTGTTCCGGATTGAAGGTGGCCGGGCAGTTATCCTCGGTACTTTCAATACCGTCACCATCTGCATCACACGCATCGCCGAGTCCGTCGCCATTCGTGTCCATCTGATCGGTATTGGCTAGCAGCGGGCAATTATCGACCTCGTCGTCGATAGTATCGTTATCATTATCGGTGTCACACTGATTGATAATGCCATCACCATCCTGATCGCCTGCATTTGGATTTACCAGCGCGGAGCAGCGATTCTCTTCAGTATCCTCAACCGAGTTGCCTTCTCCACAGCCGGCAAGAAAGCCGGTGCAAATAACAAGCATGAGCAAAACACTAAACACTTTCACTGACATTTACTCCCTGATATAGCACTGCTGTACTGCCCTGGCATGCTGGTTAACGCTCCCAAAGATACAGTCGGCTGTCGTAGCTCTCGGCGACAACCCGCATATTCTGATTAATGAAATCCAGCGTCTCGGCATCGATAATTCGGGTTAAGCCGTCTACCGGTGCGGCAACAAAAAACACCCGGTCATGTCGACTCAGCACATCCTGAAGTTCCTGTTTAGTTCGCAGCACCGGGTTACCAACAAACTTATCCACGTAATAAGGCCGCTGCTTAACCGTGTCGTACACCACCTTGCGATCGGTAATGGTTTGCACAAAGTAGTCACCTTTATTATCAACATAGTGCTCGGTAAGCAGTGGTATCGAAGTGATTAAAACGTCTGATTTGCGCCAATACTGTGAAAGCGCTAGTGACACTGAGCGACCGTCCATGCCAGCCAGATTGGGACGGTAATCCACCCGCATTGCATCAATATTGCCGCTCATTAACCTATACAGGTGTAGGCCTCCAGCGCCAGCAGGAACCATCAGCACTGCCATGATAAGCACTGCAGTAAGTGCGCCCTGAGCACGAAAAACCCGCCCTCGCACCTGGCCAATCTGACGCTGGATCAGCATTAGCAATTTTACAAAAACCGCGGCAACCGCGAGCAAAAAGACCGGTAGTACAAAGTAAAAATAGTGTGCGTTGTAGTAGCCAAGCAAATTGGTTAATGACAAATAAGCCATCACTACAAACAACACCACAAAACTCAGCTTGCGGTCATAAAACATGAAGATCAGTCCAAGCAGGAAGAACAAGCTAAGCCCGATGTGAGTTTCGGTGAAGAAGAAATTGTTAATGTAATACCAGGGCTCATAAGACGGCTGAGTGAATGTCAGTTTCGGTGTCGCCAGGTCGCTTTTGCCAAACCCAACCATGATAAAGGGTTCCTGCAATAAGGAGCGGCGAATGCCCTGAGCGGCCACCACTAATATAATCAACACCGCCGCAATCCACAGGTTCGGCTGAAAAAACCAGCGCCAGTCCTGCCAGCGAATAACGATTGCCACAAAGGCCATAATGGGCAACACAAGCCCGGAGCCTTCCCAGCTCAGATAACTGAAAGCAAAGGCCAGAGCAGATAAGCAGGCGAGCCTGAGGGAAATCCGGTCACTGGCAAGGAGCCTGTAAAAAGCAATAAGCGCCAGTAGGTTGAAGAACTGAATTTGTGACGGATGGAAGCAGTTCTTACCCCAGTATATCGCCCAGGGCGAAATCGCATAGAGCACGCCGGCGATGAGGCCGGTTAACCGTCCAAACCAGGCCGAGCCACAATAGATAATTAACAGGCAGGTGCTGGTACCAAACAGTACTGCCGGAATGCGCAGGGCAAAGTCGCTGTAACCAAAGGTCTTTACCGAGGCGGCCAGAAAATAGGGCACCAGCTCATAGGTCGCCAGCTCAACTTCCATGCCACCAACCATTAAGTAGGGGTAACCACGTTCCACTACCCCTCTGGCAAATCCTGCAATCGTTGCCTCATCAACCGTAAGCGCCTGTTGGTCTATATTGTGTAGTCGCAATAGCAAGGCTGCCAGCGCCACAACGGCGCTGACAACATAAAAGGCAGTGTTCCCCAGTCTGAATTGATTACCGTGGTTCCATTCGCGAGGCGACCGATTACTAACTGGTTTGATAGTCGTTGCAGCCTGTTCAGCAAGCACCACAATGACCATCAGCATCCACATAATCAGCATCAATTGCAGGGCATTTACCGAAAAGATTTGGCGCGCGTCGAATCGCACATCCTGAGCCATAAACCCCGCGACAACTAAACATAAGATAGCAATAGCATTAGCAAAACATGTGCTGGTGAGCTGTTTTTGCAGACTCACTCCCAATAACTTGAAGAGCGGCACAACCAACAAAATAAACAGCACTACCATACCGCCTTGCAACCAAGGGCCGGCTTGCGCTACCGCAGGTGGAGTAAAGTTATCATTTACGATATACGCATAGGTTAGTGGCACCGCAGGAGCAGCGATTCTTACCTGCGTTAAATTGCTACCCGCACGAATATCTTCCAGTGCAGAATGGCCACTGCCACCACCGCCATGAATTTGCCAATCAGGTGAAATAAACGTTGTGGTTATCTGATAATCATTCTGCCGGATAAGACCACCAGCTACCACCGGATCTACACCATTATTCATCAGGTTGATTTCTATACTGTTTTCACCGGCTTTCAGGCGCGGCAACACCGAGTTAAGGTGTAACTGCGAATCGGAGGGTGAAAAGATTCCGCCACTGATGCCATTGATAATCGCTTCATAAGGTACATCCGATGCTATCGCCAGCCATACCTGCTCTTCAGCCTCCGGCGCATAGTTAAAGGTAGTGAAGAGTGAAACCGACCAATGTTGTGAAGCATCCAGTACATATGAAGGTGGGCTGGGTAGAGCCAGTAATAACTCCGGAGGCGTGGTCACCTGCGCCATACGGTTGTCACCGACAACCTGCACCGAACTGGTCCAGAATGCGTCATCGTACCCTGTGTCGAACCATTTATGCCGGCTGGTAGTTTGCGGATATAACGCCTGGCTTTTCACCATAGCATCAGAAATAAAGGTCTGCCGCTGGCCCAGCGCATCGATAACGGTTAACTCGTATCGCAACGCGACCGTTGCCGGAAATGAAGAACGATGCAGCTCAAAAGCCAGAACATTGCTGCCAGTTTGTAAATGGCGACTCAGATCCAGTACAGCAGTGGCCTGCAAAGAGCGATTTTCCACAGATTTAACAGACTTACCGTTGGCATAAATCTGCAGGTTGTCTGTGCCTGACACTTGCAGTACTGCTCGCTGCGGCGCATTGTCCAGCTCTATGGCATGACGGAAGTAACCGTTAGCGCCAGCTGATTCAGTGCTAATCCACTGGCTTTGTGACCAGTTAAGTAGCGAACGAGGATTCGCAGTATCCACTGACTGCAAATAGCCAAAGATCACTGCACAAACAATCAGGATAATAAGTGTAAGGCTGCTCCACCAATGCTCTGCTTTCATAATCATCCCCTACGTCCCGCTCAGACCTTTGACCGCCCGGTAATTCTTATCGCTATCCAGAGCAATAGACTGCTGATAGGCCTCTCGGGCTTCAGCAGGGCGGCCAAGCTGACTGAGACAATCACCTTTAGATGAGAAAACATCGGCCGACACGGAGCGGTTATGGGTGCGCTGCAACAATAATTCAGCAGTGATGACACAAGCCTCAAACTGGCGGGTCTGCTCGTAAATGCGTAACAAAGCCGTTTGCCCGACGGGGTTGCCATGAATCGCCAGCGAGGATTTAAAGTGACTCTCTGCCAATCCCCAGTCGTTGCGCCACAGGTGCAGTAGTCCCAGGCGATTATAAGCATCCATAGTGATCCGCTGCTCAGTGCGAATGTGCGCATCAACCAATTCTTTCCTGATGCTGAGCTGCTGCTCCCCAGCGTTTAACACCGCGGCACTTGCCGACAGGGCATTGGTATCGATAACTTCAGTAAACCGGCTGGCACTGAAACGCTGTTCAAGTTGATAAGCTTTTGCCAGCGGCGTCGCCGGCCCATAAATAGAAAAATACAGGTAAGAATGTAGCAGTGTAAATCCTGGCGAATAGGTCAGCACCGGATCGAGCGTCACCGCTTCATTGAGAATGCCAATGGCCACCGCAGGTTCGCCGTTATTAATCGCCCGTACGCCCTGGTTAACCTTCAGGTACGCCAGCGACACACTTCCCAGCCCGGCAGCAAAAAAGGTGGTCAGAGCAAAAATCAGCGCCAGTACCAAGGCTATCAGTTTGCGCTGGCTGCTAACAATACAGTAGAGGGACACTGCACAGCCGATAAGGAAACTTAATTTGGCTCCCCAGCCCAGTATTCCGAGTGCCGCCCTGATGCGATCAGTAAAGTGATAAGCATCAAAAGCCAGCGCAGTTTCCACAGAGCGACCAGCATTAGGGATCGCGTTTAATGCCAGTATATGCTGTATATCGCGAAATGCCTGACTCTCAGTGATATAAAGCTGTATACGTTCGCCATCGAGCATGCTTACAGACAAGGCAATACAAAACATCAGCGCGGTTAAGCCAAAGCATATCAATAAACGCAGCGTATACATGCGCATGGCCGTAGTTAAAAAGATCAGCGCTGTCAGCCCCAGCACTACCAGCTTAAACTGGCCGTTTTGGCCTGCTGCCTGCAGGTCGGCTAAACGATATTCTCCGGTCAGAGGCATCACCACCCAGGTACCGCCACTGCCCACCAGCATTAACAATGCTGCCAGTAATAATACAGGGTGTTGTTCGATAAAACGCCAGGGCCTGGTTGCCGTGTGCAATCCGGTTTGCAGGAGACTAAGAGCTCGCATCATCTAGCTCCCCGATGCCGAGTTGTCGGCCAGCCCGGCGCGGCTTTGGCGTTCTGTTAGCAATGCCAAAGCCCGTTTAATGTCTGCCGGTTTAAACACCCTTAACACAAACAACCCGGCAATGTAGCTCACTCCATAAGCCAGCGAAAAAAGCACCTGTTCTGTGACGCCTTGCGGGGGAGAAAGGTAAGCCACCCAACTGATCAATAAACATAACAAAACCGGGCGAGAAAGTTGGGCCAACCAGGCATAGGCCAGTTGCACGCGGGATAAGAAAACGATACACAGCAGGAAGTAACTCAGCTCGCCCAGCAAGGTACCCCATGCTGCGCCGGTGGCGCCCATACGAGGTATTAGCAGCACATCTACCAGAGTGTTAACGGCCAGACAACTCATTGCGGCCAGCAGGTAAAACCGTTGTTTACCCAGTGCCATAAAGACATAGCTAAGCAACATGTTGACAAACAGGCCAATAATGGCAAAAGCAAGGATCCGCAAAGCCGGTATTGCGCTGACATAAGTCGGCCCGTAAAAGAGCTCTATCAGGTTGCCGGCAGAAACAAATACATACCCGCACAAAGGGATGGAAACAATTAAAAAACCGGTCAGGGTTAACGAGAAGAATGCCGGCAGTTTATCCGGCTCGTTGCTGGCCATTCGTGACATAGCCGGAAACAAGGGCAGACAGATAGCAAATGGGATCATGTCGACCACCTGAACCACTTTGTAGGCGGCGCTGAATAAGCCAACGGCACTGGCTGTTGCCAGTACGCCCAGTAATAAAGTGTCGACCTGCAACGTTAACCGGCGGATCACCATGGAAGCCCCGATTGGCACGGCATCTTTTAACAACTGCCAGGCAAAGGCAAAATCACGACCAAAACCAAAGCGAATAAACCGGGTTCTGACCACGACAACAAAATAAACATACTGACAAAGGTTTGCCACTAAATACGCCATGCAAATAGCCAGCAGCGAAGAAGAAAACAACGACAAGTGATAAAACAGGTAGATAAGTGCCAGCAGAATAACCTTGTGCACTACAAAGCTGATGGCGTTGTAACTCATTTGTTCAAAGGCCCGGCACACCGAGGAATAAACCACAGAGTGATAGGTGGCCAGCACCGCCACGCCCATTATGATGGCAGCGCTTTGCTGCCGGGCGGTATCCAGGCTAAACAAGGCTATAAGAGCAACCAGGGTTAAGATCACCATCGACAGTACCCATGCCAGAGACAGCACATTACTCATAATGTATTGCGCCCGGCTGGTATCCCTGGCAACTTCCCGAACGATCAGGTTGGTCAGCCCGAAATCGGCCACCAACTGGCAAACACTGGTAATGGCTAGGATGTAGGAAAACACACCAAACTGCTCTACTCCCAGCAACCGGGCAGCCATCAGCACGATAATAAAACTCAGCAGTCCGCCAACGCCTTCGCTGGCAAAGACCATAATCAGGTTTTTTAAAACGCGCCCGTTGCCTGCCATTACTTATCTCACTCAGACTGACAGATTTGGTTACTGAACAATGACGCCTCAGCATATTGCATCCAGGCCTGATTGTAGGCGGCCAGCAAATTAAGTTGCGCGGTGATTTTGTCATCTTCAGCCTGGACCAGTTCATCAAGCCCTGATAAGCCGTTTTCAACCCTTTCATTCTCACTACTGAGCATTTGTTCACGGCGGGTCAGTTCAAGGCGGGCAACCTCAATCTTACTTTTGGAACTGGCCAGATCGCCGGCGATATTCGCCGCTTGCAGGCGCTTTATCTTGCGCAGGTAATCGAGCTCCGAATCAATCGCGGTAACCGTTTTGCGCAACGCTTTCGACTCGCCGTAGTTACTCGCCACTGCACCCAATGGGTACTCAATCGTCAGACCTATTTCGCTGTAGTCTTTGCGCAGTGCATTACCAAAGTTATCTCCGGTACGTAATTTTACGTAAAGGCCAAGTGAAGGTTTGAGTTTGCCGTACTGGGCATCGAGCTTGTCTTTTTCCAGTGCCAGCTTAGACTCCAGCAGAGTGATATCAGGGTGCGCAGAGACCAGGCGGTCAAGATCATTCATCTGCAGACGCCGCTCGGTAATGGCGGCTAATTCTTTAAAGCTCTGTTGCGGTTGCGCGTTCAATAACTCGACATCGCGTTGTAGCATCAACAGCAGAAACTGATAATTAACTTCCCGCTGGCGAACGGCGTCGTCGAGCTGGTCTTTCAGACTGGCGTAGGCCGCACTGGCGGTGAAGAGGTCGTCGGTAGTACTGACTCCGGCCTCCACCTTAGTCTTCATATCATCCAGTTGCTGCTGACGTTTCACGACCAGGGGCTGCAAAACGTCACGCTGAGCACTGTACATCATAATGTTAAAGTAGTACTGGCTCACCAGGGTAAGTGCCTCACGATGAGCGGTGCTGAGCTGCGATTTGGCAACCGACAGTTGGGACTCCGCCTCGGAGTTTGCCAGAGCTGACTCGCCTAACCACTTGCCGTCTTCGTACAGCCCCCAGTTCATATCCACCTTCCCCTGCCAGGCTTCACCTTTAGAGTAAAAGTTAGGTTGTTCGGGATCCTGAACCGCGCCTTCCTGAACCGCGAAAAAACTGGTGGGCTGCCCTTTAGCCGCATACACATCAAGTCCAACGGTCACTTCCGGCATCCATTTATTGAGATCGGCATTTTCGACCCGTTGTTTAGCCGCATCCAGTTGCAACCGCACGTTAGCCGTCATATCGTGGGCTTTACATGACATATCGATAAGCTGCTCATAACTGTTTACCGGCACCGCACTGTGCGCCTGCAACGACAAACAACTGATAAGTAATAAAAGGTATTTAGCTCGCATTGCCCATCTCCACACGATCTCCATCCTTAAGCGCCTGCTGGCCTACCACTACAATTCTGTCGCGTGGACTCAATCCTGAACGAATACCCACGTACCCTTGCTCATAACCAATAATGGATACTTCTTTAAGGTGTGCCTTTTCGGCTTCGTCGATAACAAAAACAAACCCACTACGACCATTACTACCAAGCAAGGCAATAGCCGGGATCCGCAGGGTGTCAGCAGAGCCTCCCGCCAGTTCAATGGTGGCAATACCGCCCATACCAGGACGTAAAATCAGGTCCGGGTTATCCACCTTAGCGTAAACAGACACCGTGTCGCTGATCCGATCCACTTCATACCCCAGACGCAGGATTTCAGCGGTAATAGTGCGTTCGGGAAATGCATCCAGCGACACACTCACAGGCTGCCCCAGAGACAGTTCTCCAAAGTATCGCTGAGCCACTTTGGCTTCTACATAAATAGGATTGGTCACACTCAGGGTGATTATCGGCATGGTCATGCGCACCTGGGTGTTTTCAAAGGCGGATACAGCTGTTACCACGCCCCCCACAGGCGCTTTGAGTTCTACCTGTGAGTATTCAAACTCAGCTTTCTGCACTTCGTATTGATTATTGATAAGCTTCGACTTGGCCTGTTTTTCGGCCAGAGTGGCTTTGGTGAATTCGTCTTTACCAACCAGATTCTTGGCAAACAGTGATTCCACGCGGGTAAAGTTTCGCTGCGCTTCCTCGTATTCTTCCTCGGCAATCTCGGCCACTGACTTGGCCAGCTCTACTTTGGCTTTGAGCTGATCTTCATAAAAACTCACCAGCACATCGCCTTTCTTAACCAGATCGCCAACCTGCACACGCACCTCACTGACCATGGCATTAGAGCCCGGATAGATGGGTAATTCCTGGTTTTCAACCAGAGTCGCCTGAGTGACCAGCGTGGCTTTTACCGGGGCGGCTTCCACTTCGATGACTTTTACCGGTATGGGTTTGTCGTTTTCTCTGGCATAGCTGGCATTAGTAGTACTAAGGTGTGCAGAAATGATATTTAATGCCCAGTTACCCAGTATTATTAAGGCGACTATCAAAACCACCAGTAAGGTGACAGACAAGCGTTTTTCCATTTTCTGGTTAGAGCTGTTATTTGCTGTCATGATTCATCTCACTCACTTGAATCTGGCCGGTACCAGATTGATTAAAAAGCTGTTTATCTGCTGTCTTAAGGTTGGCGAAAAGTACCAGAGCGCAAGCGCGAAGCCGCCAAAGATAAGTGTTTCCCTGGTCATGACCCACACGTTATGCAGTGACAGTAACTCTGTCATCGATGCGTGGTTAGGGCCGAGGAAAAGGGTTAAGGGAGCATGAATACGCTCCATGTTAAATGGCCACAGGATTACGATACCGAAACTGGGGTTGATGCCAGGGTTGGGGCCGGTAAACCAATCAACAAACACATGACTGAGCAGCGTGGCGGCTACCATGGTTGCCAAAACCCGCCCTTTTCGCTCTTCCACGCCGGTAAACCGCGCCACCAACCAGAATGTCAGGCCGCACAACAGCGCAAACATTATTGAGTGAGTTAACTGCCCATGCAGATAGTGGTGATGCTTACCCAGTAAGGGGCCGACCAGCAAATCCAGATCCGGCGCGTTGGCTAAAAACACGGCCGCAAAAACGGAGCCGATACTGAGCGGACTCACCAGTTTCGGACTTACCAGACGACCTACCAATAAACAATCAATGCCACATAATGCGTGACCAAGTGTACTCGCCATAACTTCTCTTCTAATCCTGTTGTAAGGTGCTACTAAAAGTGGCTATTTCGCCTTGCAGCGCGTTGTTAGCTAAATCTGCACTCCAGACCTCGAAATACCGTGCGCCGAGCTTTTCAGCTGCCTGCATTGCACTTAGCAGACTGCCGTTAAGCAACCGTTCGGGCTGTCTGGTCTGATTGCCTATCATCTGAATATTGCAAAACGAGAATTCACAGGCACTTTCTAAAAGCGGATACAGGGCCTGGTTCCAGCGTTGTGATTTACCACTCCACCACGCCGAAAACAGGCCAAATCGTTTGCCGTACCGAGCTTTTCCAAATTCATAAACCTGGCGTGCGGGCTCCACGGAATCCAGAACCGGATGAATCTCAATATCCAGCGGAGTACTGGGGAATGCATCAGCAAAATAAGTGATCACCTGCTGGATAGCCTTAATGTGTTTTTCCTGGGTATAGCCGGCATCATGCCATGGACCCGATTCCGGCGTTTCCGGGCGCCCCGCAATCCGCTCTTCAGGCAGTTGCATTTCAAAGCCATTCTTGGAGGAATGAGTGATATGCACCAGCGCAACCGTCGGATTACCAGCATAACGTTTACCTAACTCAGCGATCAGCTTGCGCCAGTAAGACAGATAGGTTGCGTCCCAGGGTAAAGGAATGGCTTCCTGGCGATTGCCGCGACCTGAATAACGGGTTTTAAATTCGTAGCTAAATGGCTGGGCCCCCTGTTCGTAAACCCAGGCAGGCGTTCGCGGCCCATTCAGCACGCTGAGCGTTACCTTCTTATTATGCTGACGGGCCTGAGCTATCAACGTATCGATGGCAGAGAAATCGTAACTAGCCGGCGCGGACTGGAGTTGATCCCAACCTACCCGAATCAGATTACCGGCAACGTGTGGCTGCCCCAGTACCCGATCACTCACTGTCGGTCCGGAGCTGACAAAAATGCCTGCAGGAGCCATGGCCGTTGACTCTGCCTTATTGTTAACCTCTGGACTCTTGGGTAAGGGCTGGCCAACGCCGCTTTCACTTCCAGATACTGGTTTTGTCGATTGTGGGTATTGCATGTTATTGCCGTGACAAGCAGTTACCAGCAGCACTAAAACGCTAAGGCACACCGGGATACGACGACAAAGGGTGAAAGGCCACAACCGCAATTTCATGATTGAGTATCCGCAATAGCTGCCGGCCACTCTGGCCGCGTGGGAAAATAATAATCCGGCTGCGAAGCTAACCGCTGATAGTCTTCCGGTATACCCATATCGATAAACGGCCCCGCCGCTGCAACCGTGGCAACACCCTGAGCCAATAGGCCAGGCATGATGGCTTGCTCAAAGGAAAAGCTCTCCGGGCCTTGAAAGCCCGCAAAAATATCGCCCGGCAGACAATACACGCCAGCGTTGATCAGACCGGCCCGGGCAACGGGCTGTTTTTCATGAAAAGCTTCAACACAGCCGTTCTCACGTAATGTGACCTCACCGTAGCGACTAATGTTATTTACCTTTGCTACCACCATGGCCATGTTGTGCTGTGAGGAGGCCTCCAGTAGTTTGGCAAGCGGAAAATCACAGTAACTGTCACCATTGAATATCAGGTAACGTTCGGCCGGGTGGCTGGTAAAACAAAACTTCAGAGCCCCACCGGTTCCAAGAGGTTCTGATTCGACAACCAGCTCAAGGCTTAAATCGGGCAGCAGTGACTTTTGTGTGGCAATAAACTGTTCGAAGTGGGCGGACTTATACCCTACGGATAAAATGAACTCCCGCAGCCCTTTGGCATACAGCGCGTTTAGCATGTAGGCCAGATAGGGTATATGGCGGATAGGCGCTAAGGGTTTAGGCACGTCGCTAACAACACTGCGTAACCTTGTGCCGAGTCCCCCGGCAAGAATGATCACTTTCATATCGCCCCCTGCCGGTTATTCAACATCAAAGTTAAGGTAATCACTGGTGACTCCCCGCGATACTATTTTGGCTGGGATCCCAACCACTGAGCAGTTATCAGGAATCGATGACATCACAACTGAATTGGCTGCGATCACCACATTGTTACCAATTTCAATGTCACCCAGAATCTTAGCGCCGGCCCCCACAAACACATTATTACCAAGTACCGGTTTTCCCCGTTTGTAATAATCGGCGCCAATGCAAACGTTTTGATTAACCGTAAGGTTGGTGCCAGCGCGGCGGGGATCGAGCTCGATGCCGGCAAAGTTATGCAACACCAGGCCCTTATCTATCTCTGACTGAGGGTTAATCCGGCAATCTGTAGCCAGTTTTACCGGTGTGGAAAGAAGCCGGAACAGAGCAAGTAAAAGAAAGCTCAGAACAGGAATATCCAGCTTGCTAATCTGCTGCTCACAGCGATAAACCATCACTGCCAGGGAGCCCCACTGTAGTGTCATCTTTATGTATTTATTAACGAAATTGTCGATGCGCGTGTAGTGGCGACGCTTACGCCGCAAGTCTATTCTTAACGCATCAAACCCCGACAGACTATTCTGCATCGATCACTCTCCGCCGCTCGATAAAGTCGATGCGCAGATGTTGCTTGCGTCGCTCCCCTTTACGGCGTTCCAGAATATCTTCCGGGACGGGCGTTTTTTGCTCCTGGCGTTTATCCCAGAACTTCGGTTGATAACTATCCCTGATGTACTGTTTAAGTAAGGGTTTGCGGGTTTCAAAATCGCGCTCTATCAGCATGTCATAAATAACCGCGATGCCCTTTGCCAGTACTTTCCACTCATAAAGCTCACCCAGAGTTTGCCGGGCCTGTTCTGCCACATATTGCGCTTTATCCTTCTCATCCAGCAGCATAGCAATGGATTTGGCAAACTCTTCAACGTTGTGATCTTCAGCAAGCACGGCAGTTTTCATGTGATGTAATCCCTTTGCCGCACCGGTAAACCCAGCGATAGGAATATTGCCGCACATGTAATTAAGAATTTTAACCGGATGGCCGGGGCAGTCAGTTCTGGGTAGCGTTGCCACGTCAGATAAAGCGAGATAATCGGGCAGTTTTTCTAGCTCAAGCCCTTTTACGATATCCACTACATCTGCAATATCCAATCTCTGTATTTGCGCCTCAATGGTATCTAGGTCTTTTTGATTGGCGATATTCGACGCCAGAATCACTTTAAGTTCCGGATACTGTGGCTTAAGCAGATGAGTGGCATCGAGCAGGTAATCGATGCGCTGAAACTTGTCGAGACTACCCGTGTAAATGACTATTTGTTGCCCCTCGCGATAGCCGTACTTTTCTCGCAGAGCCTGTTTATCCCGGGCAGAGAACATACTGGCATTCACACCGGCGGGTAACACCTGGATTTTATCGGCTCTGACGCCAATTTTAACCAGATAAGCTTTTAAAGAATCTGATACCGCGGTGACATAGTCGCCCATAAAAGGAATGGTTTTATCCAGTAAACCGGCCAGTTTAAGGGCAAACTTTTTAGACCAGATAAAGTCGTAGGTGACCAGTTCGTCGACCATATTATTCACCGCGTTATAGAGCATCGGCCGGCGAGTGACCAGCTTTGCCAGCCAGCCAATCAGTGCGCCCTCGTAGTTGTGCGCGTGAATCACATCAATTTTATATCGCCAAATCATCCAGATAAGGCGGAATACCATTAGCGGATCGTAGATAAATTTTTCCAGCGTGGGGCCAACCGTAACTTTATCCTTGTTGAGGAAGGGGAAGGACACGCGATGGATTTTGGGCCCGACAACCGGGATATTTTCTTTAATCGGATAGGTAAGAATATGTACCTCATGGCCCAGCTCTACCAGTGCTTCCGACATTTCTCTGATAGATGCCGGCGAACCATGGTTAGCGGGAAATGGGCATGCTGCTACCATCACAACTTTATGTTTACGGGATTCATCCATGACTGACTGCTACTTCCTTGTTAACCACAGGATGTGGCTCAACCACTGTGATCGCAGGCATTGCGTTCACACGTTCGTTGAAACCACCGTACATTTTTTCTAGTCCTGCCACGATGGCCGCAGGCTGATCGCGCCAGGAGGATTTGCGGGTTCGTACCTCGAAAGGCTTATCACAATCGAAAAATGCCAGTACCTCATCAATAGAGGTGGCTAGCTCCTCGTATTTGATAAGAATAATCGGGTGTCTGGTCAGCTCAGGGTTCAGCCAGTTATCCAACTGCCGCTCAAGACGAAACTCATCAACTCCACGCTCCAGATAGGCCTGGATAGACATATTTTTCAGATCAGCGGCGGGTGTATCACTGTTGGCATTCATCGCCTTGGCGTGCATAGACTGATAGCCACGACGAAAAACAGAGAGCACACTGTTATAGGGATTGCCAAACACGTAACCAAGCTTGATTTGAGTTTCGTCGTTGTAGACCGCCGGTGAATAAGCATGTTCACGCACGGTTTTATCGGCAATTGAGCCGATATGACGGGCCAACGCCGTTGAGCCCACGCCGCCCATTGAACAAAGGGCGACAGAGGGGCCGCGAAAGATCATTCTGCGTAATGCAGGTACGCGGTTTAGTAGCGATACCACGCCGTCGAGTTTTAACGATTCCATATTTGCGTATCCCTGCCTAGTAGTTGAGCTAATCGGGTTTGCTCCTCAGCATAGTAATCAACTAATTGCTGCCGACTTGCAGAGTCCATCTCTGGTAGCGGTTCTGATTTGGCGTTGATTTTTCTGACCAGCTGCGCCAGTCCAGACCGTTTGAGTCGCTCGGCAAACCCGGTGAGACCGCGCTTCACCATAAAGCGATAGGTTCTGACCAGCACATTCTCGAGTTTTAAGAAACGGTAATTAACCCCCTGATTGCGTTTTTCCTCAACGCCCTCGGGTAAAAAGCTGGTTTCTTTTACACCAATGAATTCAAAGATTTGTTTATAGCAGGCGGCCAAATCGTGTTGCATTTCCTCGAGCACGAGTACCAGAATATTTTCTTTGGGGAAGTGTTCGTAAAAAGGGGCGAGATAGTCGGTGTAATAGCCAAACTTCAACTTTTCCTGGTCGCGGATATATTCCGAAAAGGGGTAATCGCGACTGACGTCCCCCTTGCGAATAAAATGCTGATAATCTGAGTAAGTACGCTCAACCGGATCGCGCACCATGGCGATAATTTTGGCATCGGGGAAGTGCTTGTATATGCGCTCAGCCGCCTGAGGGTGGTACATATAGCTAATGGAAAACTCGCCTTTGATCTTACCCTCTGAGCCGGCGAATAAATCTTTGTACCAGTTAAAATCCTGCTGTTCGTAGAGATCCCCAAAATAGTGAATTTCTTTGGGGTTGCCATCAAACACTTCGGGGTGCTGGATAACATTTTCATACAACCAGGTAGAACCACATTTGCCAGATCCTACGCCAATAAAGTCTACTTTAAACTGTTCCTGAGACATCTAACTCTCCGACTCATCTGGTTTACGTTTTATCCGCGCGGGATTGCCCACCGCCATGGTGTTGTCCGGAATATCCGTTAGCACCAGGCTATTTGCTCTGATCAGCACGTTATCGCCGATCGTTACTTCACCTAGTATTTTGGCGCCGGGTTCGATGCATACATTATTGCCGATGACCGGCAGGTTTTTACTGCCTCGCACATTGCCGACGGTAACGCCCGAGCCCACTACGAAGTTTTCACCAATGGTTTCAGCCAGGATAAACAACCCTCCGGTACCATTGAGTACCAATCCGGGTTGGATTTTGCAGTGTGCCTGAACGCTGATCCCCGTTACGCCCTGAGTGATGAAAAACAGTGGGTAATAAAGTACTTTGCACACCACTTTCAGTGGTTTGATATCAATTTCGTTGGCATAACGTCCAAACCGGTACACACAGGTTGCTAACCATGTGCGACTTAACAGGTGGCCTGCGCCGTTGCCATTCAAACCACCATCGACAGCCCAGATACGCCGCTGCTCAGCATCAACTTTTAATTTTTTAAACATCCCTTTGAACCTTATTTGCGGGTCCGACCGAGTCCTGCGTTAATAGTTGTCGTCTTTACCAGCGAGCTTTTCTGACATCCAGTTAGTCTCACGGGAAATAATCCGTGCCGGGTTTCCCATTACGGTGCAATTGTCCGGCACATCGTTAATCACCACGGAATTTGCACCGATAACCACATTGTTACCAATCGTGACGCTGCCAAGTACCTTGGCGCCGGCAGCTATCAATACATTGTTGCCAATTTTCGGCGGCGCGGGTTGCCCGCGAAGATGACCGATAGTCACTCCCTGAAACACAATGACGTTTTCACCCATTTCCCCTTCGCTAATAAAGATCCCGGAGAAGTTGTGAATAGTGAAACCCTTGCCAATTTTGGCTTTGGACGGGATATAAATACCAAAGGCGGTAACAACCACCGCTTTTGCAAAGAAATAGGGAATTCGTACCAGAAGTCTTAATAAATTTGGACTTACCGTGCGGGTCCAGTTTCCATACCGGTATACAATCGAAGCAATTGTGCCGGGTTCCAGAAATATCCGTATATTCTTGGTAAACCAGCTTTTCTGGCTAAGGAACCAGTCTTGCTTAAACTTCAGGTCAGCCGTAATTAAATCAAACACTTTCGTTCACCAACCCTTCAATGTAACCAGCCAGTGAATTAAGTGTGTCGAATACCTCGGGATCCAGACCGTCTGAATCAATTTCAATATCATAAACCCACTCCAGTTCAACGATCAGCGAGATACGATTGATAGAATCAAGATTGAGCGATTCATCTGCATCAACCTGACTGAAATCCTTTTTCACAACTTTGGTAAGGGTTTCGCGTAACGACTCAATGATTTGCGCTTTACTGCTCATAATTCTTCCTGATTAAATGGCTTTTTTCTGAAATAAGCGGATAGGGAATCGCTCTGTAATTTGAATTGCCGGATTACCGCCAATATTAATGACATAGGTTCTGTAGATAGCCTCCACATACTCTGGCTCGCCATCCTCCTTGATGCTGGCATTAAAAACTTCGCGTCCGAAATCAACAATTTCGCGGTAGGTTTCAAGGCCAATCTCTCGTAACAGCTCGCCAATACCTATCTTTCCACCAAGCATTTGCTGCTTAACTTCTTCATCCAGCAATCCTGTTAGCAGATAAGACGTAGCGTAGGCATAGATATCTGAGGTTTTGGCGCCTTTTAAAATAACGTCCCGCTTCAGGGCATGATCACCTGTTTTGGCATTGATGAAGGGCAGATCCTGGGTAAGCCAGCATTGCTCCTGCATGCGCATCTCTACTTTGATGTTTTCCCAAAAGAAAGCTTCCAGACTTTTGGTTACCGTGCCATCCGTTACTAACAGGGTGCGCAGGAATGGAGGGAGAGCCTCCATGTCCATCGCCGTCTTTTCGCAATTGTGGACAATGCCCCCTTCTATGAAACCGCGACTTCTAAAGTGCTCTTTCAACATAATTGCTTTCCTTTATAAATACTTTCGTAAGATTTTTCCGAGCGGGCTTTTCGGAATTTCATTTCTGAACTCAATGATTTTTGGCCATTTATATTCTGCCAGGTGCGCTTTGCAATGCTCTATTACATCTCTTTCGGAAGCCGCCTCGAGCGGCACGATTACGGCTTTGACCTTTTCCCCGTAGTCACCGTCTTTCTTGCCCAGCACAACCACCTCGCTAACGCCCTCCATAGCGAGAATGGCAGACTCCACCTCAGCCGGATCTACTTTTAAGCCAGCAACGTTAATCATTTTCTTACGGCGGCCCGTTACGTATAAGTCGCCGTTTTCATCAAAGCGTCCAAGGTCACCGGTATAATAACGCCCTTCGCGGAAGGTTTTTGCTGATTGTTCAGGCATACCGACGTACAACTTTGCTGATGCAGCGCTAATCACCACTATTTCACCTTCTTCACCTTGTGGCAGCGTTTTATCCTGTTCATCAACAATCAGAATTTCGACATTGGCCATCGGTTTGCCAACACTATTAGTAGGCGCATTCAGTTTGTTTACTGCTGCCGCACCGGTTTCGGTTGAACCATAAAGCTGTCGGGGCGTTACGCCAAAGGTCGAAGAGAAGGAAGATATAACGTCGGCATCAAGTGGAGCACCAGCTGTGTAGACAATCTTAAGCCGGCTTAAATCCGGTTGCTGACGCAAACGCATGACAGATAACATTTTGACCATAAATGTGGCTGACGGGTAAATGGTAACCTGATGAGTATCGAGCGCTTTAATCACACTCCGGGGATTAAATTCACCAGGAGTAACTACTATTTTTGCGCCACTTAATATTCCCGCTAACAATACGTTACCAAAGCCATGGGTATGATGTAGCGGCACGGTACACAAAATGGTGTCGTTAGGCGTGATTTCGAAGGTTTCGACCTCGGATTTCCACTCAGCAAGTAAAGCCGAGTAAGTTCTCATTACCTGTTTTGACCCGCCCGTAGAGCCAGAAGAAAACATAATCAGGGCTGGTTGATCTGCCTCGCATACAGCTATTGGGGGAACAGATACAGACTCCGTAGGATTAGTATCAACGAAACTGGCAACTAAGCCCAAAGACTCGATTCGCGATTGCTGGTTTTCAGCATCGCCAACTACCACCTGAGCCGCTGACTTATCGATGTACTGAAAAAGCTCTGAATCTGTGTAGTTTACATTGAGCGGTACCAAGGTAGCACCAAGGCGGAACGTTGCCAGTGTTGCAACAAAGAACTCAGCGCTATTCGGGATGAGCGTTGCCACGGCGCTACCAACGGTTACGCCACTCGATGCCAGGGCAGCTGCTAGTTGTTCTGCACGAGCATTGAGCTGGAGATAAGACATAGTTATCTCACCAGCACAAATGGCAACATTGTCGCCGTGAGCGTCAACGATATTTAAAAACTGTTGATAAACCATAATTCAACAACCACCCAATCTAAGAAATCTTTGCGTAGAGCTTAAATAATTCGACAAATGCTCTGATAATTACCAGCGGATTTGCCCCGGTTTGCTCGCCAAGCTGTCTTGGATAATGCGACACCGGCACATTAGTCATACTGAAACCGCGCTTTCTTGCCAGGGCTAATAGTTCGGTATTGACCATCGCGCCACCGGCCTGAAGGTTAATTTCGTTAAAAATATCACGACGGAATAGCTTAAAGGCGCAATCGATATCTTTTACTTTTACACGAAATAACAGACGTACCAAACCACCCCATGCCCAGGCATTTAACTTTCTGTGCAAAGGATCAGCACGATGGGCCCGGTAACCTAGTACCATATCGAAGCTGTCTATGTGCTCCAGCAATAAGGTAATTTCTTCTAAATCAAACTGACCGTCTGAATCCGAGAAAAAGATAAAATCGTTTTCGGCAGCACTAAATCCACTACGTAGCGCCGCACCATAGCCTTTATTCACCTCATGGTGGACTGGCTTAATCCGCTCATCCTTTGCTGCCATATTATCGATGATCTCACCTGTCGCATCATGACCACCGTCGTCCACAGGTATTACCGTTACTTCATGGAAATACTTACTGAATGCCTTAATCGCATTGTTTATCGAATTGGCGATATTCTCTTCTTCGTTATAAGCAGGGAAGATAATTGAGACACTGCTTAACTTTTCCGACAACTCAAAAGCCTTACTAACGGCGACGCTTTCGCTCGTGCTGTTGTCCAGATCCAAAGGGACTGTGGTAGCTTCACTGTTCATAATGGTATCCTTACCCTACACAGCTACGTTTAAACGCTCACGAATGAGCTGTTCTTTTCTTATATTCCGCCAGGATTCAACACCATCCAGTTCAAATTTAAAGCTCTCTACCCTTGCGCCCATGCGTTCGAGAGTTTCTACAACCTGGCGCTTCTTATTGTTTTCACAATAAAACATCATGAATCCACCGCCACCGGCACCACTAACCTTACCGCCTATTGCACCTGCACGTCTGGCGGCCTCGTAAAGTTCGTCAAGATGTTCATTAGTGATGGAGTCAGCCATGCGCTTCTTCTGCTCCCAGGCTTCATGAAGCAACTCACCAAACTCGTTGGTGCGGCCCTTAAGTAAAAGCCTTTTCATATCGTTGGCGTGTTGCTTAATTTGATGCATTGCCGCGATATTGTCAGTCTTCTTAGACTTAACATTACTGATTTGATCTTCGATGATGTTTGATGAGAGACGAGATTTTTGGGTGTACACCAGAATCATGTTGTACTCCAGTTCCCGTACTACCCAAGGGTCCATTTTTAAACGGTTTACCAGTACGCTATCGCCGTCGAACTCCATGAAATTGAAGCCACCAAATGCTGCTGCATACTGGTCTTGCATGCCACCTAATTGCTGTAATTCCTGGCGCTCTATATCGTGAGCGAGCCGGGCAATGTCATAGGGACTCATGACCAGGTTTTCCAGCTCTTTAAACGCGCTAATGATAGATACCATCATCGCTGAAGACGAACCTAAGCCCGACCCCGGAGGAGCATCATTGTGGGTAATAACTTCCATGCCTAACGGCTTACTTACCAGATGCTTATAAACTGATTTAACGAAGCAATCGTTATTGTTATCAGTTTTAAGTGTGGAGCTGCAAAACTCGGTTGTAGTATCGAAGTCATAAGAATTAACAGTGATCGATTCACTGCTATTTAATGCAATGCTCGTATAAGCATACTTATTAATGGTGGCATTAAGTACAAATCCGCCATACATCGACGCGAAAGGGTTAACGTCTGTACCACCGCCTGCAAAACTGATACGCAGGGGAGCCCTTGCTCTAAAAATTTCCATCTTCCGTCTCCAGTGTGCTTCATTGCATCCCGACGCAAAAACTCACTCAGAAATTATTGGAAAAATGATCTGATTGATGAGTTGCAGCGTTTTAAGCAAGAGAGTGGACTTACGTCACTACTACAAAATGACTACTGTAGACGTTTGTTACTCTGAATAGGCTTCTTATTATGTTTATTAAGTTTTAAAATCAGATAGCCTTTATCTGATTAAGGCAAATTGCATACCAGTACAATAAATTTGATGTTTTACCGTAAATACAGCGCTTTAGTCGCAAACTGTAAAAAATCTGAACGGTTCAAATTTATAAATTGCACCATTTATGACCAATAGAGTTCAGTCTAGGGCATTTATTGTTCAGACTCACTCAAGCATTGTCATGATTCTGAAACCGAAAAAATAGCACTTAAGTGCTAGTCTTATTCACGTCTTAAATTCCGTTTTAGATAACTATACGTAGTTTATTGGTTTTATTTTGCTGCGAGCGGTGATCTTATTAGCTCTACGAGTGGTCGATGGGGGTCCCGGTCTTCGCTGAGCGAAACCGTGATGACGGTTCTTTCTTTTATCGGCGCTCTGTACAGTGCGCGTTTTATACCAATCAGCCTTGAAGTGTGATCTAATAAACCACCTTGTTTGGCATAATGTTTTACTCCATGACTCTACTGTCTTCAGACGCTCTGCTCGGGTTATCAAAGAAAGAAAAGAACCCAAATAAACGCGTTCGATTGTTGGCTGTATCGCTATATTTTGACTGTCATAATCGAGCTCAGGTTGCACGACAACTTAAAGTCGCTCGTCGCAGTGTAAATAGTTGGGTGGGTGAGTATTTAGTTCACGGTTTAGCTGGTTTAGAGGATAAACCCCGCTATGGAAAACGCTCAGCTCTATCTGACAAACAAAAGCAGCAGCTGTCTCGATTTATCGATAACAGGTCACAAACAGATAAAGGTGGTCGCCTAACTGGAATGGATATTAGGGAGTATATCCGGGTTGAATTCGGCGTAGATTATCATCTGAGTCATATCTATAAGGTACTTGCTAAGCTTGGATATAGCTGGATAACCAGTCGTTCCAAACATCCTAAACAACAATCAGGCGTCCAGGACGCATATAAAAAAGTTCCCTCTGGAAACGATCCTTAACACCCCAGTCTATGTTCAGCACGATCACATAGATATTTGGTTCCAGGACGAAGCCCGGTTTGGTCAACAGAATACGACAACTCGCTTGTGGGCCAAAACCGGCACAAGACCAAGAGCAGTGCGCCAACAGCAATTTGAATATGCACATTTGTTTGGCGCGGTGTGTCCTGAAACCGGTGAAACCGAAGCATTACTCGCACCTTATGTTAGCAAAGACATAATGCGAAAACACCTGATACAAATATCACAAAGAACGAAACCAGGACGACATGCAATTGTAGTAATGGACGGTGCTGGGTGGCATACCAATGATATTGCAGAGGGTATCCCAAATATGACAATAATGAAGATCCCACCGTACTCACCAGAACTGAATCCGATAGAACAAGTATGGAGCTGGTTAAGACAGCACCATTTGGCAAATCGCTGTTTCAAAGGATATGACGATATTGTTGAAGCATGTAGCCATGCTTGGAACGACTTTATTAGCAATACAAAACGGGTGATAAAAATGTGCTCAAGAGACTGGGCTGTAGTGGGCAAACTTTAATGCGGATTAGTATTAACTCTACGGTTGCACGATGGGGGTCCCGGTCTTCGCCGAGCGAAACCGATGTATGGACTCCTCCCCCCCGAGGGAGGTAGATTATTTCTTGCACAAATAAACAGGAGTCCATACATGTATCAAGATAACGTAATTGCCCTGGATTTAGCAAAGAATGTTATTCAGGTTTGTATTTTAGATAAGCAAAACGAGATTAAGACCAATCGAGAGTTACGCCGTCAGCAGGTGCTTAGCTGGTTAGCCAAGCAAGCCCCTTCTGTTGTTGCCATGGAGGCCTGTGGCAGTGCCCATTACTGGGCGAAGCAGGCGCGGGCACTGGGCCATCAGCCTGTGTTGTTATCAGCCCGCTTCGTGAAAAAGTTTGTTGAGGGTCATAAAACCGATAAAAATGATGCGGTAGCGATTGGTATTGCCGTGCGACAACCTAACGTAAAACCGGTGGCCATAAAAAGTAATGACCAGTTAGCCCTGCAAGCACTCGAGAAGATGCGTCAGCACTACCAGGATATAGCGCTTGCCACCAGTAACATGGTTCGTGCTATCGTGTTTGAGTTCGGCCTTGTGATACCACAAGGAGAGAAAGCCTTCCGGGAGCGTCTCCCCGACATCCTGGAAGATGCTGAGAATGGTTTGCCGATGATGCTTAGGGCGCCACTTCATCAACAATATCAGTTCTGGATAAGTTTAAAGCAACAAGTCAGGGAGGCTGAAAAGCAGCTCCGCGCTCAACTAAAAACACATGAGCAATGTAATGAATTACAGAAGCTCGATGGCGTAGGGCCGGTCAATGCCCTGAACCTCTATCTCGCACTCGGAACCCGTGGTGAAGCCTTTAAGAATGGCCGGGAGGCAGCAGCCTGTATTGGCCTGACACCCAAACAGCACAGCAGCGGGGGGAAAGTCGTGATGCTGGGTATCAGTCAGCGCATTGCCAAAAAGCAACTCAGGGCCAACCTTATTCAGGGCGCCCTGGCGAAAATAAAAATCGTCGCCAAACGAGCGCCACGAAATACCCGCGAAGTCTGGATGAAGCAATTAATTGAACGACGAGGATTACGGCGAGCCGCCGTGGCATTAGCCAATAAAACCGTCAGGATGGCCTGGGCCATGGTGCACTACCAACAGCCCTATCAAGCCCCTGAGTCTGTAGCAATTTAACCAGGTTCTGCAATACCAGTAATGCGACGTTAATCAGGTCAGACCGTCCCCCAAGCGCCTGTTCATCCCGGCGGTTGGAAAAACCTTGAAGCCGTAAAAGGCATGGGGGAGCGAGCACATCAATGGACAAGGCTAGCTACCTGATAAGAGTCCGAATATACGCACGCATCTCATACCATTCCATCTAGATTTGTGATCTAATTGCCACATTACATTCCTGAGTCCATTTAGTTTGAAATATACATCAGAGCAATTGCTCGCCCTTTCAAAATCTGAAAAAGATAGTCGGAAGCGTATACGCTTCTTAGCCCTTTCTCATTTTCTTGACGGCAAGAGCCGCACTTATATCGCTGAAATACTCAAAGTCAGTAGGACAAGTGTGAATCTGTGGGTATCCAATTACCTTACCAATGGCCTTGAAGGTCTGGAATCCAAAAAGGCAAAAGGTCGAACTTGCTACCTCACAGAACGGCAAAAGCAAACGCTCTGTTCATACATCGAAGAGCATAGCCAGGATAAACATGAAGGAGGTAGGCTTACCGGGGAAAGTATTTTAGCCTATATTGAGCAAACATTTGGCGTTACCTACCATCATAATGCAATCTATAAGCTGTTAAAATCGTTGGGGTTTAGTTGGATAACGAGTCGTTCTCGACATCCTAAACAACAAACAGGCGTCCAGGATGCATATAAAAAACTTCCTACTGGAAACGATCCTTAACACTCCGGGGCATCTCGCCTTGGATCGCATAGATGTTTGGTTCCAGGACGAAGCTCGTTTTGGCCAGCAAAACACGACAACGCGCATTTGGGCCCCAACGGGAAGTCGCCCACGAGTTGTGAAGCAACAGCAATTTGAATATGCACATTTGTTTGGCGCGGTATGTCCAGCTACTGGCGACACCGAAGCGTTCATTTCGCCCTATGTGAGCAAAGACATCATGCGTCAACACCTGATGCAAATCTCACAGAAAACAAAACCGGGGCGCCATGCCGTGGTGGTGATGGATGGTGCTGGTTGGCATACCGATGATATAGCCGATGACTTTGAAAACCTGACAATTATGAAACTGCCACCCTATTCTCCTGAACTGAATCCCATAGAGCAGGTGTGGAGTTGGATACGGCAACATCATTTAGCGAACAGATGCTTCCAGGGATACGAAGATATCGTTGATGCATGTACCACAGCTTGGAACGATTTCGTCGATGACACTAAGCGAATCATGAATATGTGTTCGAGAGACTGGGCATTACTGACCAAATATTAAGATGGAAT
>NZ_PVNP01000189.1 GCF_002993365.1 Marisediminitalea alba | reverse complement strand
TCTTCATCCTGAGGGGATTTGAGAGGCTTTAAACCGAAGTCATCAATGATGAGTAGGTCTACTTTAGCTAACGTCTGGAAGCGTTTCTCATAGGTGTTCGTGGCTCTGGCTGCATGCAAGTTCGCCAGCAGTTTTGCCTGAGTAAAGAACAATACATCAATGCCTTGTTGCACAGCACAATGCCCGATGGCTTGTGCCAGATGACTTTTACCCGTGCCGCACGGCCCTGCGATCAGCACCGCCACATATTCATCAATAAATCGGCAATCGGCCAGTTCATTGATATAAGCGCGGTTCAGGTTGGGATTGGCGTTCAGATCGAAGCTTTCCAGTGTTTTATTACCTCTGAAGCCTGCACGACGCAGACGTGTGGCATACTTTTTCTGGTCGCGTCTGGCCACTTCATCCTGTACCAGTAAAGCCAGGAAGTCGGGATAACTCAGTTGATGTTCAATGGCCTCACGATTACGCATCGCTAATGAGTCCGTCATACCAGAGAGGCGTAGTTGTTTCAGTAACGGTGTGAGTTCGGGGATCGGGTTGATCATGTGTTTTTCCTTGTTTTAGTGAGGGAGAAGTTTGTTGGGATCTCGGTGGAAGCGACCACCGCCGGTGTAAACATCGCTTAACGTATCGAAGGTGCTCGATTCATCAGGGTGCTGGTCCAGTCCTTTTTCAAGGATCTGTTTGACGGCGCTGTAACGCACATTGTCGAAGGTCAGTGCGCGTAAGCAGGCGGCTTCAAGGCGCTTGTCACCGTAGCGTTTGGCAAGGCCCACAACGCCTTGTGCAGCACGCAGGTTATCCAGTACGCGGCTGGCAAACAGGCGCTTAATAAACACATGGCAGGACTCACCAATCCGCTGCGCCTGAGCCAGACAATACTGCGGATCCTGCATGTTGTAAGCTTGCGCGGCGGGCGGTTGATGTTCAGGCACCGTAGCGCGGCCACCCTGATGATGCATTCGGGCGTGCGTGGCTTTCAGCTCATGCTTTTGATAGATGCGCACCATGGTATCGCTGGCTTTCAGCCACAGTGTTTCTCGGATCAGAGTGTAAGGTACTGAGTAACGACAGTGTTCAAACTGTACGTGCCCATCACCGTGTACCTTTACTTTAGCCCAGACGGCTTGTTCTGGCGGCACTTCCGGTAGCGGACTAAGCAATGCCTGCTCGATCTCAGTGAAACGCTCAAGTGGCTGACATTTTGTGGTACCGTGCTTCCGATTACCGGCGACGGACAGCAACCAACTTTTAAGCTGTGCATTGGCATCACTGAGACTGCGAAATTCTTTTAGCGGTACGAAGCTATTTTTGATGTACTTGACGTTAGATTCCACACGCCCTTTCTTCTGCGGATCGCGCACGGGGCATGGGGCAATCAAGAAACCATAGCCTTCGGCACATTCACCATAAGCGCGCTGCACCTCAGGATCGTGATAGCAGGCCCTGGTGATGGCACATTTAGGGTTGTCGATAACGACCCGTTTGGGCACACCGTTAAACCATTCAAACGCACGACGATGGCAGGCCAGCCAGGTAGCAGTACTTTGATCGCGAATGAATTCAGCGTAGATATGCCGGCTCCAGGCCAGTGTCATGACGAAGATCCAACTCTTACGCAACTCGCCGGTCCGGGTATCCACAATGAGTGGACCCGCCCCGAAGTCCACTTGTGCGGCATCGCCAGGCGCAAACTCAATAACAGTAGTGGGAACAGGTGTTTTCTCTGCCAGCGCTTTTAGATAGCGGATCACCGACCAGTAACTGCCAGTGAAACCATATTTATCCACCAACGCCTGATGGATGGTCGTGCCTTGCACGCCATCTTGATACCACTTATCGACTTTATCGGCGTAAGGTGCAACGGATGAAGTGGTTGTCGGGTTGGGTGGCTTTTCGCCGAAAATAGTGGCGAGTTGCGTGTCGTCAGGCAGATCTTTATCCAGCTCAAGCCAGCCACGTTCAAGAGCGATACGCTTAATCGCTTTCACTTTATTACGGCCAGCGACACCACTGTCTGCAATCGCACGATTGGATTCCCCCATTCGCATTCGAACGAGGATCTGTCGGTATTGGTACATTTCAAACCTCCGGTTTGCCATGCGTATTCTCCTGACTGAAAAACAGTCAACGATACGCGAGTTAAACAGAAGTTTGAGGGGAAAATCAGGCCAAAGTGGATCTATTACGCCGCAAATCAGGTGGATCGATTACGGTGCAAATGGGGTGGATCCATTACGCCGCCAATGGAATGGATCCATAGCGGTGCCAATTAACAAGCAGTACTTTTAGGATTTCCCACGCATCATCTGTTAACATCGTTCTTGGCATAGCAACATTACGGTTAATTATTTTTGGCGAAACAATTATACCTCGTTGCTATGCCGGCTGCTTTTCATACAAAGATCAACAACCTCTAGTATGGAAGAATAAATTAAACACTTGTTTGAATGCGATAAGGATAACCATGAACCCTACACCTCATAACCCCTATGCGTTAGGACTCGATCAAACCCCAGCCAACTTTGCGGCGTTGAGCCCATTGTCTTTTATTAAGCGCACTGCTGCGGTTTACCCCAACCATCTGGCGGTGATTCACCAGCAAACCCGCCGCACCTGGGCCGAAACCTATGAGCGCACGCAGCAGCTTGCCAGCGCCCTGACAAAACGGGGAATAGGCAAGGGCGATACCGTCGCCTTTATCTCGCCAAACTTACCAGAGCTGTTTGAGGCGCACTTTGGTGTGCCGATGACCGGGGCTGTGCTCAATGCGGTCAATATTCGTCTGGATGCTGAAGCCATCGCATTTATCCTGCAACATGGCGAAGCCAAAGTGGTAGTGGTTGACCGGGAGTTTTCTGAAGTGGTCGGTAAGGCGTTGAAAATGCTAAATAAAACCCCGTTGGTGATTGATATCGACGACCCTTATTACGAAGGTGGCGAATTGATTGGCGAGATGGATTATGAAGCGTTTATCGCTACCGGCGATGCGGCGGCATATGAGTGGTCTTTGCCAGAAGACGAATGGGATGCCATTACGCTCAATTATACTTCTGGTACCACCGGCGATCCCAAAGGCGTGGTGTATCACCATCGCGGTGCTTACCTGAATGCAGTGAGTAATATTGTGTCGTGGAATATGGCGCCCCATCCGCGCTATTTATGGACGCTGCCAATGTTCCACTGCAATGGTTGGTGCTTCCCCTGGACCATTGCTGCTAATGCCGGTGTGAGCGTGTGCTTGCGCCACGTTCGCCCCGATGCCATTTATCAGGCTATTAGGGAAGACGGGGTTAATTACTTTTGCGGCGCACCTATTGTACTGAATATGCTTAACAACGCACCGGATGAGTTGAAAGCGGGCATTGAGCATAAGGTGAGCGTAATGACGGCGGGCGCGGCGCCACCGGCGGCGGTGATTCAGGGAATGGAGGAAATGGGCTTTGCGGTGACCCATGTTTATGGCTTAACAGAAACCTATGGCCCTTGTGTAGTGTGTGCCTGGCATGATGAATGGGATGCTCTGCCCATAGAAGATAAGGCCCGTAAAAAGTCGCGTCAGGGCGTTAAAGTACCCATGCAGGAAGACATCATGGTGGCTAACCCCAATACCCTGGAACCGGTGCCCCAGGATGGTAAGACTGTAGGTGAAATCTTTATGCGCGGGAATGTGGTGATGAAAGGATATTTAAAAAATCCGTCAACCACGGATAATTCTTTCGAAGGTGGCTGGTTCCATTCCGGTGATTTGGCCGTCTGGCACGAAGACGGGTATGTGGAAATTAAAGATCGTTCTAAGGACATCATCATCTCTGGTGGCGAAAACATCTCCAGTATTGAGGTGGAAGACGTACTGTATCGCCATCCGGCCATCATTGAAGCTGCTGTCGTGGCGCAGCCAGATGAAAAGTGGGGAGAAGTGCCTGCTGCGTTCATTAAACTTAAAGATGGTATGGAGGTGAGTGCAGAAGAAGTCATTGAATTCTGCCGCAATAATATGGCACGTTTTAAAGTGCCTAAGAAGATTGTGTTTGGCGAATTACCTAAAACGTCTACCGGAAAGATACAGAAGTTTGTGTTGCGCAATCAGGTTAAAGAAAGCTGATTCGGGCTACCGGTGCGGCATTTGCCGCGCCGGATAGGCTCATAAATACGCTTCGCCGGCGGCTACGGTAAAGGCCATTTCAACTAGCCAGTCGGGATCGGCAAGTTCAACTTTTACGCACGCCCGGCTGGGTGCTGTGCCCTCGTCAAACCAGGTGTCCCATACCGCATTTAATCGGTCAACCAGGCTAAAGTCGGTAATATAAATGGTCACGCTTAAAATACGCGATTTATCGCTGTCGATTAACCCCAGAGAGGCCTCTGCCTGTTCAAAAATAGCGCTGACCTGACCTTCAATTTCCAGTACTTCGTTGGTTTCAGGCACTTCAACAAAGTTGGCAATGCCGTTAAAAACGGTGATGTCTGACCAACGCTGAGTGGGGTTTATACGGTGTATTTTCATGGTGGTTTCTCTGGTTTAAGGATAATACTGATCTTCGGATTCGCGCAGGGTTTCTTCGGTCACCTGTAGCACTTCCTGTTTCTGACTGGTGAGTCGGGTGTGTTTCCAACTGCCCCGGGCCAGCCAGCAAATACTCACAATACCAATCAGGATATTGGTGGCGGCAAAGGCCCACCAAATGCCGGTTTTACCCAAGGCCGTGTGCTTCGATAAAATAAACGCAATAGGGAACAGGAACATCCACTGCGACAAGAGCGACAGCACCATGGCATTGATCATGTTGCCGGAAGCCCTGAAAGCACCGGTAATGCATACCTGCACGGCCATACCGCCCCAGGTGAGCGCCATTACCTGAACAAACTCCGCGCCGGTGGCAATCACATTGGGTTGCTCAGGAACGAAAAAGGCGATGATTTGCGGGGCTGTAAAGAAGCATAATGTGCCAACCAGGGTTAGCGCAACAAAGCCCCAGGTTGCCCCGGTAAAAGCGGCCTGAGAAGCGCGCTCAATTTGCCCTGCGCCGAGGTTTTGCCCCACCAGCGTGGAAATAGCCATGCCCAGGCCGAGAGCCGGAATGGTGACAAACATCAAAATGTTATTACCGACACCATAGGAAGCAATCGTGACGGTACCGAAACTGGCCACAAGGAACGACATGATAATTTGTCCAAGCGCCCGTGCAGAGAGATCGACCGAGCCGGGAATGCCAAGGAAGAAGGCGCGGCGAATGTAGCTGTAATCCGGAATAAAATAGCGCAGTCGCACATGAATACCATGGCGACCTTTGAGTAAAATGCCGATGCCGATTAATGCCGCAATGGCCTGGGTAACTAAGGTGGCCAGGGCCGCACCGGTTACGCCCAGGCCTGGCATGATGCCGTAACCAAAGATAAACAGCGGGTCGAGCACCAGGTTTAGCATTACGGTACCAAGCACAATCAGGAGTGGAATACGCACCTCGCCAATGCCGCGCATTAATGCCTGAAACATGTTGAAAGTAAACACAAAGATCACGCCGATGAAAGACACATGCATAAAGCTCAGGGCGTTGCTGTAAACCTCGGGTTCGACTTTCAGCAGGGTCAGAAAATGGGGCGATAACCAATATCCGCAGGTACCCAGTATTGTAGACATTACCAGTACCATCAATAAGGTTTGGGCTGAGACTTTGTCGACCTCCTCTCTTCGCCCGGCGCCCATATACTGAGCGGCCAGTGTGGCACCGGCCATGGCAAGCCCGGCACCAATAGCGATCACCAAAAAAGTGACCGGCATACTGATCGACACGGCGGCAACTTCCGCCGGGCCCAGTCGGCCTACCCAAAACGCATCGGTGAGCTGATAGGCAGACTGTAAGAGCTGGCTGATCACGATGGGTATGGCGAGTGACAACAGCGCTTTGTGAATGGGGCCGGTGAGCAGTTGTGATGAATGGGTCATGAGTGCTCCGCAACTAAAGACGCGCTATGGTACCCCGCAACCGGGCAAAAAACACGGCCGCCAAACCTGCGGATTTGGCATTTTATATATTCAAAAGCCTTAGCGGCGGCGCCGCTTGCCGGCCTTTCCTTTGTTGCCGGTTTGGCCAAGGGCATTCGCGCGCAGAGACTTTTTCGACGGTTTGCGCCGGGTGTTCCCCGCGCTTTCCTGTGCTGCTGGGTTGGGCTCAAAACCTTCCACCCACTGAGGGATAAAATGTTCGCCGGTGAGCTTTTCAACGTCTTCCAGCAGGTACTTCTCTTTATGGGAAACCAGCGATACTGCCAGCCCGGCTAAACCGGCCCGGCCAGTGCGACCAATGCGGTGGATATAATCCTCGGCGTTATAGGGCAGCTCATAGTTAATGACGTACTGTAACTGCTGGATATCGAGGCCCCGGGCAGCCACATCGGTGGCAACCAGTGCACGAACCTGGCCGGTTTTAAACGCCTCCAGGGCGCGTTCGCGTGCGCCTTGCGCTTTGTCACCATGAACGGCCGAGGCGGTGATACCGTCTTTACCAAGCTCTTTAGCCAGGGCATCCACCGACTGCTTGGTACGGGTAAAAATGAGCACCTGTTGCCAGTTGTTGGCACCAATCAGGTAAGCCACCAGAGCCGCTTTTTTGTGACTGTCCACTTCATAGATGCGCTGTTCAACTTTTGCGGCAGTGGTGTTCCTTTCGGCTACTTCAATTAGCGCCGGATCCTTTAGCAGAGTGTTTTTGAGGGCAAATACCTCATCGTTAAATGTGGCACTGAAAAACAGCGTTTGGCGCTCTTCTGGCAGGTAGCGGAGGATGCGCTTAATATCGATAATAAAGCCCATATCCAGCATCCGGTCGGCTTCATCGAGTACCAGCGTTTGCAATGTGCTCAGGTCAATAAGCTGCTTGATAACCAGTTCCAGTAACCGCCCGGGGGTGGCTACCAGTACCTCACAGCCATGCTTCAGTGCTTCAATCTGCGGGTTAATACTCGCTCCGCCATAGGCCACAACGGAGCGCATTCCGGTACCCTGGCTATAGGCAACAAAGCTCTGATGCACCTGCTGAGCAAGCTCGCGGGTTGGGGTAAGTACTAATACCCGAATGGCTTTTGAGGTGCCTTCGTCAGCCAGATATCGTTGAATTAACGGTAATGCAAAGGCCGCAGTTTTGCCGGTTCCGGTTTGGGCCCCGGCCAGCACGTCGCGCCCGGCTAACACCTCGGGAATGGCAGCCTGTTGAATGGGCGTAGGCGCTTGATAGCCAAGCTCGTCAAGGATGGCTAACAATTGGGTTTGCAGCCCGAGGTCGGAAAAACGCATAACTTACATCGCTACTGATTACAAAAGACGGCGCTATTGTAGCACTTTAACGATTGGCAGCTTAGCTGTAGTTTATAACCTGATACCTGTTTTTATTCACCACGCATTGAAAGCGGGTATTTGAGACCAATTTATAGGATAGGCAACTATAAAGGAATAAGCCGGTGACCTTCGCTAAACGCGTTTTACTTTTGGTATTCATTTTACACCTTGGCGGGCTAATCCCGGCAGGGGCACCCGCATTTGCGGCGGACGAGCCGATACTTTCCGAACAGGAAGTGCAAGGCGCGGTTACTCAACTCATTAGTGTGGTTGAGAAAGATTATATTCGTGAAGACGTTCGCCAGGACACGGTGGAATTACTAAGCAATGCGCTGCAGAGAGGTGAACTGAACGGTTCGTTTTCTTTTGGCCGCCTGAAAATCAAACTGGAGTCTCTGCTTTACTCAGTAAGTCAGGATTCCAACTTCGAACTGCACTGGCAGTCCGGGCTAAACGGTACCGCGATGGCGAGTGATGAGCTGCCCGGCGCGCTTCAAACGCAAATGCTCGAGGGCGATATTGGCTACCTGGCTGTTGATGGTGATTTATTTGATGAGCAGTGGCGGGCAGAAATGGATAAAGCCATGGCGTTTTTATCAGACAGTCAGGCCATAGTGATCGATCTCAGAAGTGCCGGCATGAGCTCATTGCCGCTCTCGCAACATTTTCTGAGTCATTTTATGCCGGTGGGGCCGCCGCTATCGATGGTCACTCTTGCGCACCAGCAAAGTACGCCTTTGTTGGCGCAGCTAGTGGCGAGCCCTGTTAGCACTGATAAGCCTGTGTTTATTGTTACGTCGCCTTTTATTGCCGGGTCCTGGGAGTTTGTCGCCTTCACATTGCAGCAAGCCGACCGGGCAACGATAGTGGGCATGCCAACCCTTGGCCTGGGTTATATGACAACCGTAGAGCAACTGAGTGAGCATTTAAGCCTGGTGATGGCTTACGCTGAGCTGCAACATCCACAAACCGGCGACAGCTGGAAAAACAGCGGCGTTATACCGGATGTACAAACAGACGCTGACCAGGCAATGTCTTTAGCGCTTAAGCTGGCAACCGAGGCGTTATAAATAAACAGAAGTTTGCTGATCTAAACAGGGCATAAGTATTTATGCCCTTTCTTACCTAATGTTAACCCGCCGGGTAAGGCGATGGGCCGCCTTCGGCAATAAACTTATCGACTCGCTCTTCCAGTACTGCAAGAGGCACTGAGCCCATTTGCAGGATCATGTCGTGGAAGTTGCGAATATCGAATTGCTCACCAAGGGCTTTTTCTGCTCGTGCGCGGTGTTCAACAATGGCCATCTGACCAAGATAGTAAGACAGCGCCTGCCCGGGCCAGGCAATGTAACGGTCTACTTCGGTGGTGATTTCATGAATCGACAGCGCGGTGTTCTCTTTCATAAAGTCCTGCGCCTCTTTCCGGGTCCAGCCCTTGGCGTGGATACCGGTATCAACCACCAGGCGAGCTGCTCGCCACATCTGGTAACTGAGCATGCCAAACACCTCATAAGGCGTATGGTAAAGGCCCATTTCTTCACCTAATAATTCGCTGTACAGCGCCCAGCCTTCACCGAAGGCTGAAATATAGCTCTTACGGCGGAACTCAGGGATGGCGTCGTTTTCCAGTGACAGAGGCATCTGAAATGCGTGGCCCGGTGCCGATTCATGCAGAGTGAGTGCTGGCAGGGAATACAGCGGGCGAGAGGGCAGATCATAGGTATTTACCCAATAGGTGCCCGGACCGCCACGGCCAGCGGTATAAAACGGCGCAATATCGTCTGGTACTTTAATAATGGCAAAGCGCTTACGTGGCAGATGACCAAACCACTGGTCCGCTACGCCATCAAATTCCTTGGCCGTCCATGCAGCGCGGTCTAGCAGTGCCTGTGGTGTATCAACATAAAATTGTTTGTCAGTGCGCAGGAAGGTTAAAAAGGCCTGCAAGTCGCCGTCAAAGCCAACCTCAGCCATTACTTCGTGCATGCGCTGGCGGATCTTGGTGACTTCATCCAAACCAATCTGATGGATTTCCTCGGCACTCAGATCCAGCGTCGTGTACTTCTTAATTTGCGCCTGATAATAGGCTTTGCCATCGGGCAGGTCATAACCAGCAATCGAAGGCTGGGCATTAGGAATGTAGTCTTCCTGTAAGAAGGTCAGCAATGTCTGATGAGCCGGAATAACATAGTCGTCGATAGCGGCTTTGGCTTTGGCCTGCAGTTGCGCTTGTTTTTCCTCACTTAAACGGGAAGGCATTTTCTTAAACGGCTTGAAATACATGTTCTCCGCGCCTTTTGCCTCGATCACCGATATCACTGAGGCATCGCGGCCCTGTAACGAAATCTTCGGTAACGTGAACTTACGCGCCAGGCCAAGCTTCATATTGGCGATTTGCTGATCGAAGTAGCGCGGCATGTCTTGCAGCCACTGTATGTAGTTCTCGAAATCCTGCTCGCTATGAAAAGTTTCACGAGTGATATAAGCCAGGTTGCTCCAGAACGCGGTATCACCCAGTAAGGGCTTTTCGTAGGTTTTAAACTGCTGGTCGGCAATCAGGTTTTCAATTTGCAGGCGATACACCGCGTAATTGATTTGATTGGTTTGTGATAAGGCTTCTACGTCGATAGCGTCCAGCTGCGCCAGGGTCTCCTGCCAACGTGCAAGGCGTTTTTGCTGGGTAGCAATGCTGACATCCGGCAGGCTCGACGGCGCGCTGGTGGTATTACTGTTCTCATCGGTAGCGTCTTTATTCTGGCGCCACGCCCACTCTGCCTCATACAGCGCTTCAAAGCGGCTGTCGGCGTTATTCTGAACCACACTGGTGCCAGCTGACGGCGACGATGTGGAAGAACACGCCGTAATACCGATGGCTGAGCACGCTATTATTACCGATAAAGCTACTATTTTTATTGGGTGGGGGGATTGAGCTGTGAGCACCAGAGTCTCCTGTTGTTGTTATATCCGGATTGTAATAAGTCTATCGTATTTTGCTTATACTGCCTTAGCCAGTTGAATTGAGCGAGGATAAACCGCCAGGTTGACAGTCTGCGTAGACCAGCTTCGCAGCGGCTGTCTGTCGGGAAAATGGTGTATAAGGTATAGTGTGCCGGTATTTTCAGACAGGAGTAAATCATGCAAACAGGTATTGGCGGTAAGAGCCAGGAAGCCGCGCTGGCCGCGCTTTCAGATATGACGGCAGACACTCAGCTGATAACGCATAGTGAACACCTGGCCCGTATCGACAAAGCGCAACGCTATATGCGTGAGCATCAGATTGCGGCCATCTATCTGAATGCCGGCACTAACTTAAGTTATTTTACCGGTATGGACTGGTATGCCAGCGAGCGCCTGGTAGGCGCTATTCTGCCAGCCAGCGGTGATGTCGTTTATATTGCTCCTTTATTTGAGATTGATTCTCTGTCGGAGCGTCAGGTGATTGCCGGCGACATTGTGGGATGGCAGGAGCATGAAAGCCCCTATGAGCTGGTCGCCGAAGTATTAAAGAATGCCGGATTAAGCGGCGGTGATATTCTGGGCGTGGATGAAGCCACGGCGTTTTTTATTGTCGATGGTTTTAATAAAGCCATGCCGGATCTCGAAATCATTAACGCCAGTGGCGTGACAGCCCATTGCCGAATGCATAAATCGGCCAGCGAGCTGGCGCTTATTCAGCGTGCTATGGACATGACACTGGCAGTCCATCAGGCCACCGCCAGCATCTTGTATGAAGGGATCACCACCACCGAGGTCGAACAATTTATTCACCAGGCCCATAAAAAAGTGGGTGCCAGCGGTGCTTATTTTTGCATTGTATTGTTCGGTAAAGCCACGTCTTTCCCCCATGGCGTCAAAGACCCTCAGGTGTTGAAGAAAGGCGACCTGGTACTGATTGATACCGGTTGTAAGTTACATGGCTACCTGTCGGACATTACCCGCACCTATTCCTTTGGTGGGGGCAGCGAAAAACAGGCCCGCTTGTGGCAGGCCGAAAAAGACGCGCAACTGGCGGCGTTTGCCGCGGCAACCAATGGCTCGCCCTGCGGTAACGTGGACGCCGCAGCCCGGGCCAGTCTGGAAAGGGCTGGTCTTGGGCCTGATTACGATTTGCCGGGATTACCCCATCGTACCGGCCATGGCATCGGCATGGATATTCACGAATGGCCTTATCTGGTAAAAGACAATCCGCAGCCGTTAGCGCCGGGGATGTGCTTCAGTAATGAACCCATGATTGTAGTGCCGGGCGAGTTTGGGATCCGTCTGGAAGACCATTTTTATATGACAGAAGACGGCCCGCGCTGGTTTACCCAACCGGCCCACTCTATCGAAAACCCCTTTGGGCTATAACTGTAACAAAGTGTGGCAAAAGCTTGATATTGATTGCAAAGCCACCCACGTTAAGTAATACATATCAGGGATATAGCAGTATACAAGGGCGGGAGGAACACCATGCGAAACTTGCTGGACAGTGTGCTTAAACCGGTCAGGCGGGCGTCTGATGCCGGCTCGGCACAATTTGCCGAATGGTTTATGCAGTCCCGCCACCGTTTTACCATTACCGGCTTAAGCCGCAGTGGTAAATCCATGCTGTTTACCAGCCTGATGACTATTTTAAAGTATCGCAGTGAACAGCAGTATCAGTGCCTGCCGTTGCTGCGTTACCTGCCCATGGATCTGGTAGAAAATATGTGGGTGGAGCCTCTTGGCGACCTGCCTGAATTCCCGGTAGAAGAGCACATGGCGGCACTGGGAAAAGGCAAATGGCCGCCGGCTACCGAATCGGTAGCGGGGTTTCAGTTAACCGTGCGGCTGCGCCAGACCCACGGTGTTAAAAAGTACCTGCTGCCATTCACCGATATCGTATTTGAGTTTATTGATTACCCAGGCGAGTGGCTTACCGATTTACCCATGCTGGATAAAACCTTTACTCAATGGTCGGACTCCGCCTGGGCGCAGCAAATGAACGAGCCGCAGAATCAGTTTGCTAAAGACTGGCATGAAGCGGTGAGCGGTTTTGATTTTGAACAGCCGCCAACGCCCGATGCGATTAATCTACTGGTCAGTAAATACCGCGAATACCTGCTGGCTGCCAAAGCCCAGGGCATCTCCATGTTACAACCGGGCAGTTTTCTTATTCCCGGTTCTGGCTTCGACTGGCAGGAGTACGGCTTTACGCCTTTGCCGTCGAGGATTAGCAGTGATTTATCCAGCCCGTGGACCCAGCGCTTTACCCATCATTTTGAGGTGTTCCAGAAAAACTGGCTGGCGGCATTGAAGCAAAGCACGTTTCGTGAGACCGATAAGCAGATCATTCTGGTGGATTTATTCGAAGGTTTAAATCACAGCAAGAGCCATTTGTATCAGCTTCGTGAGACGTTAAGCAATCTGGCGCAAACCTTTGTTTATGGGGATACGGGCTGGGTGCAACGTCATCTGTTGCGCCAGCAAAAAATTGCCAAAGTCGCCTTTGTTGCCACCAAAAGCGATCTTATTCCCACGGCCCAGAAAGACAACCTGCTGGCGCTGCTTAAAGATGTCACCCGGGGCGCAACGGCCCAGCTGGATAAAGACGACATTCAGTTTGAACACTTTTTAGTGTCGGCCATTCAGGCCACCGATGCAGGTTCAAATGAGCAGGCGCTGCGCTACGTAAACAGTGAAGGGCGATATATGGAAGCGACCTTCGAGCCCTTACCAGACTCGCTGAAAGCCATGCCTGCTGATGAACATTACCCGGCGTTGCCGGCTGGCGTGCCCAAGGATCATCTGGCGCGTATTTTAAATGGCAATGGCCTGGACAGGCTGTTTCAGTATCTACTGGAGGACTAACCGTGAGCACCACAGAAAAAACCTATCGCTCCAAAGTCACGCAAACGGAAATTGATATGCAGCCGCCGGATCATGCCATGCCGGCTAAACGGGAGGCGGAGCCGTTAACGATTGTTGAACCAGACAAGGGCTTTTCTGCTAAGTGGCTGGCGCTGCTTTCCGGTATCGGCTGTGTGGTGGGTTTCAGCTTATTCGAGGCGGTTACGTTTATTGAAAGTAACTTTGCTTCCTCGCCGGTCGCCACTTCGGTGCTGGCCGCAGTGTTAGGGGTATTTGTGCTAAGCGTATCGTTCATGACCCTCGGCGAGGTGCGGGGCTATCGCAAGGTGACTCAGTTTATTCATCGCCGGCCAAAACTATCGGAGCTGGCGCGTAATGACTCCAGACAGGCAACGTTGGATGCTCTGCAGTTACATGCCAGCCAATTTACTCGTCATAGTTATGCCGAGCAGTGTTACAAGCATTTTACCGGGCTGTTAAAGGCCGACCACTCCAGTGCCGAGATTGTGGCTATGTACCGCCAGTTTGTGGCACAGCCGATAAAAGCCAAAGCCAGTGAAGTAGTGAAAAAGGAATCCATGGCCAGTGGCAGCATGGCGTTTATCAGCCCGAATCATTTAATTCAATCGCTGATGATTTTATGGATAAGTATGCGCACTATTAAGCGGGTGGCCAAAGTGTACGGCCTGCGTCCGGCCACCGCCGGAAACTGGAAACTAATGAAAATCCTTGCCCAGAACCTGGCTGCCCAAAGTATTTTTGATTTAGCTACCGATGAGATGACTAATCAGCTGAGCGGTTCGCTGGCCGCCAAGTTAATGGAAAACTCAGCCGAAGCCGTGGCAGCCGGGGCCCTGAATGTTCGGCTCGGTAAAACCCTGATGCGCTTGCTGGAAGAAGAAAAGTAGCCATCGGTATGGCGCGTTGTTTATCGGCAAAATTAGCGTACTGGGCGTTTACGTTGTTGTCTGGAAGGAACCAACACCCATTTTGTCATTCTAAAGACCGGTTACCGAAGTAGCATAAAAAACAACAATGGCCGTGCAAAACAAAGGAACATCATGATTACACGACGACAGTTTACCGTCGCCTTAGGAACACTGGCAGCTGCCGGTATGTCAGGCGGCCTTTTCCGACAGCCTCTGGCTGCCACCAATATTACCATGAAGACCAGCGCCGGTTATGGCCCGCTGATTAACGATCCTGAAGGCATCCTGGCCTTACCCGAAGGCTTTTCTTACCAGGTTTTATCCTCTTTCGGCGATAAGATGGATGACGGCCTGCTGGTACCGGATCGCGCCGACGGGATGGGCTGTTTGCCTCTGGATGAAAACCGGGTCGCATTGATCCGTAACCACGAATTACAGCCTAAGCATTTAACCGAATTCGGGCCCGGCCAACCCGCGCCGTTTAAATCTGCCCTGGCATACGATAACAATGCACGTAATGAAGCCTTGCCTGGCGGCACCACCACGCTTGTTTACAATACCAAGACCGGCAACAAAGAGCAGGAATATCTGAGCCTGATAGGCACGGTACGAAACTGTTCTGGCGGTGTTACTCCCTGGGGTAGCTGGCTCACGTGTGAAGAAAGCGTAGATACACCCTCTGATGATGGCAATAAATACCATGGTTACGTATTTGAAGTCCCTGCTACCGCTAACGGGCTGGTTGAGGCTAAGCCGCTTAAAGCGTTAGGCCGGTTTAACCATGAAGCGGCCTGTGTGGACCCCGAAACCGGTATCGTCTATCTCACCGAAGACCGTGGCGATAGTTTGCTGTATCGCTTAATCCCCAATGAATACGGTAATCTGGCCGCTGGTGGTAAGCTGCAGGCGATGGCTGTAAAGGGCTACCCAAAGTTTGACTCGCGTAACTGGAGCAAACGTGAAATGCCTGTGGGTGAGTGGCTGGATACTACCTGGGTGGATATTGCTTCGCCCGACAGCGCCGAAGATGACTTGCGTAAGCAAGGGTATCAGGCCGGTGCCGCTTTGTTTGCCCGCGGCGAAGGCATTCACTGGGCCGAAGACCGGTTGTATTTCTGCTGTACTAATGGCGGGCACAAAAAGCTGGGGCAGGTTATGGCTTACAAACCTTCTGCTTACGAGGGCAGCCCGGGTGAAAGTGATGCGCCGGGTGCTTTGCAATTATTTGTTGAGAGTGCTGACAGCCAACTGCTTAACTTCGGTGACAACCTTACGGTTACGCCCAATGGCCATTTGATTATTTGTGAAGATCAGTATACCGCCATTGTGGATAATCATTTAAGAGGTGTAACGCCAGCCGGCGAGGTTTATCCTTTTGCACAACTGGCCCTGCAAACTGAGCTGGCCGGGGCGTGCTTTTCGCCTGACGGCAAAACACTGTTTGTGAACCTGTATTCACCCACCAAAACCCTGGCGATCTCGGGCCCCTGGAATCACCTCAATAGTTAACCTTTCAAAACGCGGCAGCCAACCCGGCTGCTGTGATAAATTCGGAATAATTTTAGTCAGTTTATTAGGAATAATTAATATTTTATTCCTGTCAATAGCCTATTCCTGCGTAATAATTAATCACGTTTACGAATAATGATGCGCTGATTAACCCCGCAATGATATAAATAAATTTCTTTTTTTACTTGTCGTTATAATTTTAAGCTTATGAATTTATTTGGTTAAATTTTGTATTGTCAGTTATTTTTTCATGAGTTTTCGACATGTACGGGATTCCGGACAGGAAGTTTTGTATTAGAGCAGAATAAATAAACGCTTTGAGCAGAAAATTATTCTTGATTTGGGATAAAATATTTCAAAAAATATGAATAATTAGAAAAAATTATTCTTGACGTGTGGTCGTGCTGTGGGTTAAATGTTGACCATAAGCGGTAATTTAGCCGCACTAAAAACAGCAAAAGGGTCACACTCATGAATAACGAACTCACGTCAATCAAGGCGAAATTTGTCGGGCAGTATCTGTCTGGTCAGATTCGTCAGGCAATTCGTCAATCCTGGAAAAACCGTTCAACCTCTACTGCTGCCGTTATGTTTGCCGGTGCAGTGGCTGCGGGTATCTGCGCACCCGTTCAGGCTCAGCAAATTACCGGGAGTATTAAAGGTACGGTTACGGCGCCAGGCGGTGATGTAGCAGTAAGTGGTGTTCAGGTCGTTGTAACTAGTGATGTGATGCCCAAGCCGCGTACGGCAACTACCCGTCCTGACGGTACATTTACGCTGCCTTACCTGATCCCGGGCAATTACGATATTACTTTCACTTTCCCGGACGGTTCGGTACGTAAAACCAATACCACGGTACTGCTGGAACAGGCGTCGATCGTTAATCTTGCGTTTGAACCCATGCAGGCTGAACGCATCGAAGTATATGGCACTGCTATTGTTACGGAAGGTGACTCGGCGTTAACCAACTCCTTTGGCGAAGACGTTATTGCCAATATGCCCATCGGTCAGTCTTACCGCGACATGCTGAAAATTCTGCCTGGTGTGGAATACAGCGAAAACGGTGTGCTTGGCCCATCAGCCGGTGGCTCTGGTGTTGATAACAGTTATGCGCTAGACGGGGTGGACCTGTCGTTACCGATGTTCGGTAACTTATCGTCTGAGCCTGCCACTCACGATATCGCTTACGTGTCGGTTGACCGTGGCGGTGCCAAGGCGATTGGCTTTAACCGTGCTGGTGGTTTTGCGGTTAACTCGGCGACTAAATCGGGAACTAATGAATTTCACGGCAGCCTGGAATATCGCCTGCAAAACTCTGGTTTTACCTCAACGCCTGTAGATGGGGTGATCAGTGATGTGGACCGTAGTTGGATTATCGCCTCTGTAAGTGGCCCAATTCTTAAAGATCAGTTGTTTTTCTATGGGTCATATTTCCGCCCTGAAGTCACCGGTGACAATAAAGTTACTGCCTATGGTCCAACAAAGTCTTATGAGAATACACGTGATGAGTATTTCGGTAAGCTCACCTGGGCCCCAACCGAAGATATTTTGTTAAATGTTAGCCAGCGCGTTTCAGATCGCCAGGAAGTGGGCGGCTCTATTGGTGAATTTGAAACAGACAGTGTGTCGCTGGGTTCTGAATCACAAATTAAGATTACCGCCGTAGATGGTTCATGGTTACTGGGCGATACTTCAAGTTTGAATTTTAAGTATGCCAAATACTCTGAAGACGGTAGTTCACGTCCGGACGTTGAATTAGGTTTCATGCCCGTACTCGGTGATTCCCTGGATATCAATAATCTCGACCAGATGGGTTATTTTGGTGTTCCAAGCTTACGTGACTACCCGGATGGCGCAACTGCTGAAGAAATTGCCGCTATCGATGCCTTTAATGCCTCAGCTGCACCGTTAATTGCTCAGTATGGTTATGTGGGCGATAACGGTGAAACGTCAGGTGGTGGCGGCGTAGGGGCATACTCTACGATTAATAATCAGGATTTCGCCCGTGAGTCTTTCCAGGTAGGTTTCGATACTGAAATCTATACCGGTGACATGACGCATTTCCTGCATTTTGGTGCACGCTGGTCTGAACTGGAAGAAGACTTGTCCCGCCTGTCTAATGGCTGGGGTTCAATCAGCTACATTGGAGGCTTAGGTGCAGACGGTGGTGATACGGATTTAACCAACGCATTTTACGAAGCGTCTATCCAGCAAATGAGTCTGGTACAGGACGGCAGCTCAGTATCCTCGATCACTTCCTATGCAGAGTCGATTGATTTTGAAATCAATGACGAAATCGAACACGGTGATTTTACCTACAATATCGGCGTTATGATCAGTCGCGATACATTTTATGGTCAGGGGCTGCGTAAAAACAGTAGCAATATATCAGGCTACGAGTTAGCGCCGGGCGAGAAATACGAAATGTACAAAACCGACTGGAAAGACATGATCCAGCCGCGTTTGGGCGTGACCTGGGAATACGAAGAATCCGCTACTGTGTTTGCTAACTATGCCAGCTACAACCCGAATGCCAGCTCACTGGCGCGGGCGGCTTCCTGGGACCGTAATACCCGTAGAACCCTGTTAGTTCGTTTTGATGAAAACGGTGACTTCGTGGATGCTGGTGGTGCGCCAGGTTCGTCAGGTAAGTTCTTCGCCGATAATATGCGTCCGCGCCGCATTGACGAATTTACTATTGGTACTACCAAAATGGTGACCAATGAGCTGTTCGTACGCTCTCACTTACGTTATCGCTACGGTAGTCACTTCTGGGAAGATATGCCTAACGGTGCTCGCTTGTACGGTGACTACGGAGACTTTGGTGGTGTACCGGCCAATATTGCAGAAAAAGGCCTGTATATTCCTAATCTCGACGCCATGCGAGATGAAGTAGGCGGTTCGTCTTATGTCATTGCTGAAGTCGATGGCGGCCAGACTAAGTACTGGGAATGGAGTATTGAGGGTGAGTACCAGAATGATAAGTGGTATGTCAATGCGTCTTACGTGTGGAGCCACTACTACGGTAACTTCGACCAGGACAACACCACTGCCGGTAACGATGCCAACACCTTTATCGGTTCATCTTTCTATGGTGACGGCCGCGGCCGCATGGTATGGGATAACCGCTACGGTAATATGATTGGTGATAAGCCGCATAAAGTAAAAGTGATCAGTACCTATACAGCTGACTGGGAAGGTGTGTTTGGCGCTTACTTTGTGTTCCAGTCGGGCGAAGCCTGGACGGCGTGGGACGGTACGCCCTACGGCTATTCATCAGGCACCAGCCGTTTTGCTGAACCGGCAGGGGGTCGTCGTGGTGCCAGCCACTGGCAGGTGGATTTAAGCTATACGCAAAACTGGGAATTTGTTGAAGGTTATACTGCGCGTTTCCGTGCTGATATCTTTAACGTGTTCGATAAGCAAACGGGTTATTCCTACAACCCATATGTTGTCGACGAAAACTTCGGCACCCCACGTCAATACTACAATCCACGCCGTATCCAGCTGGCTGTAGGCGTGAAGTTCTGATTTCCGTATAACCTCGTTGACTCACGACGGTTGAGCCACCTCTTTGAGGTGGCTTTTTTGTTTTGTGCGCCGGGCATGGCGCGTAGTGCGAAAGCACTGTTCGATTCATTGTGGTGGTGAGTCGATGACTTGGAGGTGAAAGTCCTCTGCACACCCGGCAAGGGGAAGTGCTAGCCGAACGGCAAGGGTGTTCATCGCGAGGTGAAATCTGAAGGAAGCCGAAGGCAAAATGCTGGCCTGACGAACAGGAAGCGGTTT
>NZ_PVNP01000188.1 GCF_002993365.1 Marisediminitalea alba | reverse complement strand
AAATTAGAGAAAGACAGTGTGTTGTGTAGTGATGGCTATAAGCCCTACATAGCTCTTTCTGAGAAAAATGATTTAATACACAAGCGCTTAGATGTGGCAGGAGGAATTAAGGTGATAGATAAAGTCTTTCACATTCAAAATGTTAACGCCTATCACAGCCGTCTGAAAGCGTGGATAAAACGGTTTCACGGAGTAGCCACAAAATACTTGGAACACTACCTGGGTTGGTTCAGGTTTATGGATAATCCAGAAAACCTTAACGAAAACAGGCTCTTTTCGATTCAACAACAGTTAATCCGAACATAGCCATTCGTTTTTAAGCTCGGGATCAGAGCCCTCAATTACGCCAACAACATTGGGGCTGGTTGTTTCACTATGTACCGATTTCTTTTCCAGGCTGGCGGTCAGCCCCATTGGCCGTGGCGTCAGCGACTCATTATTTTCGATTTTCTCAAAAATCTCTTCCAGGTCGATGCCGGCCATCTCAAACAGGGTTTTGCCTGCTTCCAGGCTTAGGGTTGCGCCGCCTTTCAGCTCCGGATAACCGTTGTTTACTTCACCCTCTTTGGTTAACCAGCGAGTAGACGGTGTTTTTACATATAACTTGCGCTTCTCGAAGGGTGACACTTTCTCAGAGGTCGGCGTGCTTACCACTATGGTCCCGATAGCACCACTTTTTACCAGGCTGTCAGCAATTAAACGGCGAAAGTGAGAACCTTCCTCACTGGGGAAGTCATGGGGTCTGTCAGACAAAATCACCGCTATCTTGCCTTTTAAGTCGATATTTTCGTAATCGCTATAATTCAGGTACGGCGCATCAATACCAAACCCGGCAAAAACCAGCTCGCCGGAAACACTGGATGTTTCGTCGTTGATGTCGGCGCTCATGAGCATATTTTGCATAAATTCAAACTCAACGGAATCATCGCCGTCTGAGACCACCATTTTGGGCGATGACATATCCAGGGTCGCCTGTTTAAATGGCACTACCTGATAATAACTGCCTTCTTCACCGGCGGGTGCAACGCCCATCTTTTGCAACTCACTGGCAATATACAGCGACGCAAAGTCGTGCCCTATACTACCGGTATCGCGACCGGCCAGCAGATCGTCGGCCAGCAACATCATATGGCCTTTAAAGCGTTCTGGTGAAGCCGCGTTTACGGCACTGGCGCATAACAATGATGCGGTGACACCGACCAAACATGAGATAATTTTTTTCAACTGTCGTCTCCTTAACTTTTTTATTGTTTATAAGCTGTTACAGGCTTCATAGTAGGAGATAGGCAAAAAGGTGTACAGCATTTACCGCTATACGCCACGCAGTCCTATCACACTAACCATTCTGCCAGTTTGCTGCTGTTGTTGATGGGTCGCCTGACGGTGCGAAAAGAATCGCTCATCGGCATAGGTACAAAGCGCTGACGGCGTGATGTGCTGTAAGCCAAGCGAGGCTAACTGACTGTGCGCTACCATTGGCAGATCGAGCAGATATTTATCGGCATTATCAGAGCGAATGACAGCTCCCGGATACTGACTGAAATGACGGGCCACCTGCTCAGACACTTCATAACAAGCCTGTGAAATGGCCGGTCCTATCCAGGCTAGTAATGTGTTGGCCGGCGATTGCATCGCGGCAATCGTGTGCTCAATCACTTTCAGGTGCAACCCTTTCCAGCCCGCATGAATGGCAGCCACTTCTGAGCCATCCTGATTACAAAGAAGTACCGGCACACAATCGGCGGTCATCACAGCACAAAAATGTCCGGCGGAACGACTCACCGCTGCATCTGCTTCTGTTTGTGTGGTAGGTAATTGCACTACCCGATGGCCGTGCACCTGATTTAACCAGTGCAATTTTTCATGATGAGGGAGCAAACTGCGGTTGCGGCAGACTTGCTCAGTACAGTCGCCCACATGATTACCAACATTCAGGCTGGCGTAATTGCCATCACTACAGCCGCCATGGCGGGTGGTGGTGTAAGCCACCACATTTGCCGGCGCCTGCCAGGTTGGCAAAATCAGCGGAATATCAGAGCTCATCCAGTCCAAATTGCTTAGTATCTTCGCGGGTACTTTCGATCAGGCTGACCATATCCTCTGGTAGCGGTGCCTGCCAGGTCATCCACTCATCAGTTTCCGGATGGTACAGTGATAACTGAGCGGCGTGCAGCGCCTGACGCTTGAAATTTCTCAGCGTGTCGGCAAATTCTTCGCTGGCCCCTTTGGGTAAACGCCAGCGGCCACCGTACACCGGATCGCCGACCAGGGGATGTTTGATATAAGCCATATGAACGCGGATCTGGTGCGTCCGGCCAGTTTCCAGTTTCAAACGCAGATGAGTATGAGCGCGGAATTTTTCGATAACCCGATAGTGTGTTACCGCGGGTTTACCGAACTCGCGGACTGCCATATGCGTGCGCTTGGTGGCATGACGACCAATCGGCGCGTCCACGATACCTCCGGCAATCATGGTGCCAAAGGCCAGGGCTTCGTACTCACGGCTCATCACTCTTGACTGTAATTGTTCCACCAGGTGAGTTTGCGCAGGTAAGGTTTTAGCAACTACCATCAGGCCGGTAGTGTCTTTATCGAGACGATGAACAATCCCGGCTCTGGGTACTTTATCAATGCCCGGTACATGAGCCAGCAGTGCATTTAGCAGTGTGCCGTCCTGATTACCGGCACCAGGATGTACCACCAGATCGGCCGGTTTATTGATTACCAGGATGCTGTCATCCTCGTAAACGATGTCCAGCTCTATTTTTTGCGGCGCATTGGCAACCTGCTGGGTAATCTCGGCTTCAATCTCGATTGACTCATCACCGGTCATTTTTTGACGCGGGACTTTGCACACTTCGCCATTTACCGTTACATTACCTGCCAAAATCCATTCTTTTAACTTTGAACGGGAATAATCAGGGAACAAATCTGCAATTACCTGATCTAACCTCAATCCAAAGTGTTGGAATTCGGTTTGCGCTGCTAATGAAATCTGTGAACTTTGTTGTACCATAACCGCCTAAAGAGAGAACACAAAAGGCAGATTATAACAGGTTTGGCAGCTGTGGCTGTTTTCTTTTGGAGTTTATGTGGTGTTTGCGTTTAAGAGTACGTTAAAATGCCAGACAGAGAACTGTTTTACCCTTGCAGTAAAATTAATTGTGTACCAGGAACCAGTAGTACTATGAAAATAAACCGTTGCATTGCCCCCCTGCTAATTAGCGTTTTGTTAGCCGTGACAGGGTGTTCATCCTCAAGCAAAGAAGATCAGGTGATGAATGCAAACCTGGGTGCGCAGGCACTTTACGACAAAGCGCGTCAGAGCATGGCGAATGGCAACTTTGCCGCTGCAGCCGACTCTCTGAGTGCGCTGGACTCCCGCTTTCCATTCGGTCCGCTATCTCACCAGGTACAGCTGGATCTGGTTTACAGCTATTATAAATCCGGCAAAATTGACCAGACTCTGGCCACTATCGACCGTTTTATTCGCTTAAACCCTAACCATGCTGATGTGGATTATGCGTTTTATATGCGTGGCCTGACTAACATGGAAGCCGACAACAATTTGTTTCAGGAGTTAGTTGGTATCGATACCACTGACCGCGATCCGAGCAAATCCAAGCAGGCTTTTGAGGATTTCAGACGTTTAATTCAGCAATACCCAGACAGTAAATATGCTGCCGACGCCCGCCAGCGTATGGTGTTTATTAAGAACCGTCTGGCCAGCTACGAAATCTCTATCGCTCGCTTCTATATGCGCCGTGAAGCTTTCATTGCCGCTGCTAACCGTGGCCGTTATGTACTGGAGTATTACCCTGATTCAGACCAGGTGCAGCAGGCACTGGAAATTATGGTGTCTTGCTATGACCAGTTAGAACTGACTGAGTTACGTGATAACGCCATGAAAACGCTGAAACTGAACTTTCCGGACAGCGAATTTATCAGCTAATTATCGTTAGTTTTAGCAATCAAAAAAGCAGCTTTTAAGCTGCTTTTTTTGTGTGCATGAAACCAATTTTTACCAGTCTTGCCGGCAGGTCAGGTTTTAACGAACTCGACAAACTCAGTCAGCGGCAGCGGCTTACTGTACAGGTATCCCTGGGCTAACTCACAGTTCTCCTTCTCCAGAAAGGCGTGCTGCTCAGAGTTCTCAACGCCTTCGGCGACCACCTGGCAATTCATGTCCCGGGCGATAGAAATGATACTGCGAGTAAGGTTACTGCTCGAGCCATCCTCAGGAACATTCGCGATAAAACTACGGTCTATTTTTAAGGTATCGATCGGTAACCGATTTAAGTAGGATAACGAAGAATAACCGGTGCCAAAATCGTCCAGCGCCAGGGTAAACCCTGCCTCCTTCAAACTCACCAGGGTATTTATATCCACGTCAATCAGGGCTGTTTCGGTTAACTCAATTTCAAAGCGATCGGCAGCTAAGTCAAACTCAGTTAATACTCTGCGCAGGGATTTGAGCAGATTTTCATCGGCTAACTCGCCCGCTGAGATATTCACAGCCAAGCGGAACGATTCAGGCACAAACGGACTTATGCGGGTAAAGGCATCACAGGCTTTTACCAGAATGCAATGGGTTAAACGGCTCATAAGCCCGGCCTGTTCGGCCAGCGGAATAAAGACATCTGGTGCGATACGCTCATTGTCAGCGGTTGTCCAGCGCGCCAGTACTTCCGCCCCCTCGACCTCGCCACTCACCAGATTAACCTTGGGTTGCAAATGCACGTCAAGCTGTCGGTTATCAATCGCTTCTCTGAGCATGCTCTCCAGCGTCAGCGATGAGCGCCGTGTTTCAGTCATGGATTCCTGATAAGCCTTTACAGTGCCTTTACCGATCCCTTTAGCCCAGTACAAAGCAGTATCGGCTTGTTGATAAAGCTCGGTAAGGGTGCCAGCAAAGGTCGGAAACAGACTAATGCCAATACAGCAATCCACATAAATCGGTACAGAGGAGTCAATATCGCTCGGATAGCTTACCTGCAGCCGCATGGCATTGGCCAGTTGGAGGGCTTCCCCAACATTACTGATATCTTCACAGTAAACCGAGAATTCATCCCCGCCGATGCGAAACAGCCTGGCACCCGCTGGCAGTACCTGAGAAAGTCGGCGGCCAACCTGCATCAGCAACTTATCCCCCTTAAAGTGACCAAGACTGTCATTCACCTGCTTGAAGTTATCCAGATCAATTAGTAACAGCGCAGCCTGGCGGAAGTCTGAAGGCTCATTTTGGGTAGACTCTGCCAGCAGCCGCTGCAGCGCCCGTCGATTAGGCAAACCGGTCAGTACGTCATGGTGAGCCATGTGCCGCAATTCCTCACGAACATCAACAAGTTCGGAGATATCCGTTAGCGAAGCCGTGTAATTACTCGCTTGTTGATAACGGTCCACTACGGTTACCAGTGTAAGTAAACCAAAATGCTGCTTGTTACCAATATTCCAGGTCACCTCAGCCGACCAGGATTTACTTTCCAGAAGTTTTGTCCGGACCTCGGGAAGACTGACCGGCGTTGAGAACAAATCAAACAACGGTTTATGAATTAACCCGCCGGCACGCGTGGCAGCAAAAAGGTGTTCCAGTGCCGGATTTGTCGACACCACCTGAAATTCACTGTCGAGCACTGCCATCCCCTCGCGACTGTGCTCAACGACAGTCCTGGCCTGTAACAGTTGCTGTTCATTTTGCTCAAGCTTCCGCACGATATTGGCCGAGCTGGATAACAGCATCCGCCAGTCAAGCAAGGGATCGTTCAGGGCTTTTTCCATGCGGCTTTTGTTGGTTAACATAAACAAAAACAGATAGCTGCCGAAGGTAGCGGCAATGATGGCTTTACCGCTTAAATTACCAATAATCAGGCCAAACACCTCACTGGATACCCCCATTGCCAACACCGGAAACAGCACACCATCCATTAAAATGACACAGACAAAGCCCAGACTAAAAGCCAGGCTGAACAGGAAGTGATTGGTCAGAATTCTTTTTAAGCGGTCGAAAACAAAAACCAGAAAATACAGTTCAGCAATAATGAGCAACGCGCCAAGCACAATTAATGGTAGCGATACTTCAAATAACCCTGCGGGGACGTTGAGTGGATTGAGCACTTCAGGCGCGTTGAGGGTTTCGGCTACGCTGGCAAATAGCAACTCTTTAAAAATGGAGACCATTACCACCAGGCGCATGATGTTTTGCAAAATAAAGGGGTCATTCTCTATAAATGCCATCATGATGCAGGCCATCATAAAGCCGCCATAAGCAATGGTGCCACCGGATAAACTGATATCACCGGGTAGCAGCACGGAATAAACCGCGCCAAGGAATCCCCCCATGATAAGCACCAGACTGACATAAATATAAAGTGATACCCGCCGGGTCTGCGGATGTCTCTCAAATGTCAGGAGCAACGGGAACAGGCAATAAATACCAACCTGAACTAACAGCGGTGCAAGCATTCAGATGCCAAGTAATTTACTTATCATGACGAACAGAATACCAATGAACCACAACAAGCACCACTGAGGATTGCTAAAGCTTAAAGCTAGTTACCCGACGGGGTTGATTCAGAACAATAGAAGAAAGGGAAGTTTGCAGAGCGCAAACAAAAACAGGCCTTTCGGCCTGCCTGATTATCTGAAAAACAGATGACTAAACGGATTGAGTAGTCGGGCAATACCCGACGTAAAATGTAGCGGTTGATCCACAATACTGAACACCAGGCACCCTTCTGCGGCTTCTGATGCAGGAGCATGAGTGTGCTCGCCATTCAGATAAATAAAATCACCTGAATCATATTCGTTCATTCCGTCGGAAAACTCGCCATTGATAACCAGCGTCATCTCTGAGCCGCGATGAGTATGCTCAGGAACGGAGCCGCCTTTTTCCATGTAGATGAAATTGGCAACACCGTCGTAACCCATATCCACCGGCGCTTGCCAGAGTTTACCGACCAGCGATGACCAATTGCCTTTCTTCTGAATCAAACGATGCAGAGTTTTAGGTAATTCGAACGTCTTGCCATCCAACTCGATGGATGTGCTCTGCGCATCCATGCCCGATGATTTCCTTAGCGAAACATCAGGCGCCTCTGCTACAGGCTGTTGGGTAATATTGGCCAGCATTAAGTCAAACTGAGGATCGTAGCTTTCCACTACATTCTCAAGTTCTAAGTGGTCCATAGCAAACTCAGCCGTTTTTTCATCGACCAGTTCCTGGCAGTATTTACACATATCGCAGTGGGCAGACACCATCAAAGACTCTGCTGGTGCCAAGGTTCCCGTCACAAACTGCTCAATAAGATCAGGGGTTGGGTGGAACTTAATCATAATCGCTTATCATACCTTTGAGACGCTGTAACGCCAGCCGGGTTCTTGACTTAACCGTACCAAGAGGGATATCCAATTCGTCAGCAATTTCCTGCTGTGACTTCCCGTCTATATAGATCGCCTCTAATACAACTTTTTGTTTCTCAGGCAAATCTTCAAATAAGTGCCCGATTTGCTCTAGTGTTACCTGATCGTCAAGCGCTTTCTCGTTTGCATCAGGTGTTTGCTCGCAAAGGACCGGCCATAAATCATCGGCGCAGATATCTTCTTTACGGTTTTGTACTTTACGAAGCATATCAAAGCGAATATTTCTGGCAATGGTAAATATCCAGGTAGAAGGAGAGCCTTTCTCAGCATTAAACAGGTGCGCTTTTTGCCAGACATTGGACATGGTGTCCTGCACTAGCTCCATAGCCAACGCTTCGTTACCAAGCTGCTTAAGAGCGTATGAGCGAAGTCTGGGGGCGAAAAAACCGAAGACTCTGGCGAAAGACGCCTTACATCTGTCCTGGGCTACCTTCACAAGATAGTCAGACATCTCTACTGCACATTCTTTCGGTTCTACAGCGCTGTTTTCGTGTTCCAATGATATTCCAACAAGCATAGTTTTCGGTCCGATTTATTACGTATGTGCTAATGCATACGCAACAAAAGATGATCTGGATCAAAAATTTTTACCGCACCAAATCATTTATATAGTTTAGCACCTTATCGCAGTTTTGTTCGCTTAAAAACGCCTGCTTATTGGCTGCGTCTACCGGCAATAGTTCCAGCCAGCGGTAGATTACCCATAACGGTTCCGAGAACTTAAGCTCCGGATACAACCGGGCAATTTCGGGATATTTATCATAAATGAGTTGCAGCTTATCCCGCAGGGGCTCTATTACGCCATCGTCAATTTCCGCCGTCCAGTCAGTAATTCGCTCTACAGCTCCGGTGCGCAAGCCATCCTCTTCGGTAGCAATGGAGTTGACCCGTACGCAATACTGGCCTTCGACCTTGATACCCAACAGGCCATCTTCAAGCAAATCGAAATCGATGATTTTACACAGGGTACCGATAGGGAAAATATGTTCATTTTTACTCAGGTCGCCACGGGAATTGAGCATACACAACACAAAACATCCATCACCGGCACAGGCTTCCTTAACCATCCGAACATAGCGAGGCTCAAAAATCCGCAGCGCCATGTGGCCACCTGGCAACAAGTGAGCAGATAACGGAAACAAGGGCAAAACGACATCTTGCATAATTAGTATCTTTGTCAAAGTGGTTAACGGATTTACTGTCACATACGCCGGGGTTTCTGTTTTGGATCTTAAAAGCGCAAAGAGATTGTTGCAGCGGTGAAAATAAATAGGTAAATGATGATCTAAGGCTTCGCTATGTCGGTATTATCAAGCATAAACCCCAGTTATTACGGATTTTTTTGCAGTGACTTTTGAGGAACGCTTCAGGCAGCTCTATGCTGATCTCGCGAAAATCAATATCGACGACCTTAGCCAGGTTTACCACCAGGACATAGAGTTTGTCGATCCGGTAACAACTCATCGAGGTATTGAGGCGGTAAAGGGCTATTTCGCAAATCTGCTGGAATCGGTCGATTCATGTCAGTTCAAGATTCATTCGCTCCTTAACACGGGAGACTCCGGGCCAGGCGGGTACAGCCATGTCGTTGAATGGACCATGTTACTGCAGCTGAAAAACAAACCAGGCACTATTTCGGTGGATGGCGTTTCGATGCTTAAAGTCCGTGATGACAAAATTCACTACCACCGCGACTATTATGATCTGGGTGAAATGGTTTACGAACATGTGCCCGTTCTCAGGTCTGTCATCGGTTTTATCAAAAAGAAGCTCGACTCATGAAAACGATTCTAATTACCGGCGCAACCTCCGGCATTGGCGAGGCTTTAGCAAACCATGCAGCTTCGCGTGGCTATCAGGTGATTGCCTGTGGCCGCAATCAGGAAAAGCTCGACAAGCTTGCAAAGCACCAGAATATTCAGCCACTGCAATTCGATGTTACCGACGAGCAAGCCACCCAGTCGGCGCTGGCCGATGTACGCTTTGACATAGCCGTGCTCAACGCCGGCACCTGTGAATATGTGGATTTACCAGTCTTTGAGCCGGACATGTTCAGACGGGTACTGGAAGTGAATTTCTTTGGCATTATTAATTGCGTCAGTGCACTGTTGCCAAATTGTCAGGCGGGCAATCAATTGGTCATTATCGATTCCATGGCAAGATTGTTTCCTTTTACCCGTAGCCAGGCATATGGCGCCAGCAAGGCGGCGGTTCATTATTTTACCCAAAGTATGAAAATCGACCTAAAATCGAAGGGGGTTATCGTTCAGTCGGTATCGCCTGGTTTTGTCGAAACCCCGTTAACCGATAAAAATGATTTTGAAATGCCAATGAAGATTACTGCGCAGGAAGCAGCTGAATCCTTATTAAAAGGCATTATCAAACAACAGAGCAACATATACTTTCCAACCGTGTTCGGGCTTATACTCAGAACGTTGCACCGCTTACCTGGCAGGCTCCAGGTGTGGCTTTCATCAAAATTACAATAAGAGACCTGGCGGATTTTCAGATGAAAAAAAATATTGCCATCATTGGCTCAGGCATTTCAGGGTTAACCTGTGCACACCTGTTGCACCAACAGCACAACATTACTTTGTATGAAGCTAATGATTATATTGGTGGCCATACCGCTACCAAAGACGTAACGGTAAATGGGCAGTCCCGGGCTATCGATACTGGTTTTATTGTATTTAACGACTGGACCTACCCTAATTTTATTAAATTACTCACCAGTCTTGGCGTGGAATACCAGCCTACCGAAATGAGTTTTTCGGTTCACCATGAAGGGACTAACATTGAATACAACGGGCACAATCTGAACACCCTGTTTGCCCAGCGACGCAACCTGTTTCGGCCCCGGTTCTGGAAAATAGTAAAAGATATCGTACGCTTTAATAATCTATGTAAAGAGACCATTGAACAGGAGCAGGATACCAGTTCACAAACGCTGTCATCGTTTATCAGAGAACATGACTTCAGCGAAGATTTTAGTGAACATTATATCTATCCGATGTGCGCAGCTATCTGGTCTGCCAGTCTGGAGCAAACCAAAGCCTTTCCACTGACCTTCTTTTTACAGTTTTTCAATAACCACGGATTGCTCAATATTAATGATCGACCACAGTGGTACACCATCAAAGGCGGTTCAAGAGAATACGTAGCGCCTCTGATAAAACCATTTGCTGACCGTATTCGACTGAGCACCCCGGTAAAACGGGTGCAACATAGCAATGGTGGCGTTGCTGTAACTTCGATGGACGGCCAGACAAACCAGTATGATGAAGTAATTTTTGCCTGTCATAGCGATCAGGCATTGGCGATGCTTGTCGCACCCACCGACGACCAGCAACGCATACTAGGTGCCATCGGCTATGCCGAAAACGATGTCGTGCTGCACTTCGACACCAGACAACTACCGCAACGAAAAGCAGCGTGGGCGAGCTGGAATTATCGTTTAACCGGCGACCCGCAGGAGCAACAACGCCCTGCAGCGGTCACCTATGATATGAATATACTGCAACGGTTAGATGCCGAGGAAACCTTTTGTGTGAGCCTCAATACCCAGGGGATACAAGCCGACAAAGTACTGGGCACTTACCGCTATGCGCATCCGCAGTTCAGCCCGACAATGGTAAGCGCCCAACAGCAACGGGAGACTATTTGCGGGGTGGATGGGATGCACTTCTGTGGCGCTTACTGGTATAACGGTTTTCACGAAGACGGCGTGCGCTCTGCACTGGACGTTTGCGAACGGTTTGGAGCCAGTCTGTAATGGAAAGCGCAATCTGCACCGGTGTAGTGAATCACGAGCGGTTTAAGCCCACTCAGCACGCCTTTGAGTATGGCATTGCAATGATGTGGCTCAACCTTGATGAAGTCAATCACCTGGCGCATACCGTAAAGGGCTTTTCCAATACCGCAAGAGCCGCTTTCGAATTTCGCCGCAGCGACTACCTCGGTGACCCGACGCTGCCTCTCAAACAGGCGGTATTAGCCAGGATGAATGAGCTCAATAAATCCGAAGCGTCATTGATTGGCGATATTTTCCTGCTTGGTCAGGCAAGGCACTTCGGGCTGTACTTCAGTCCGGTTAACTTTTATTTTCTGCGCCACAAAGCTTGCGGCCAGTTTACCCATATGCTGGCGGAGGTCAGCAATACGCCCTGGAATGAAAGACATCATTATCTGGTTGATTTAAACAAACAGGAAAATACTCCTAAAGCTTTTCACGTATCGCCGTTTAACCCGGTTGATATGGTCTACAAGTGGCATATCCAGCAACCGTCTGAAGCCTTCTCCGTGGGCCTGAGTTGTTATAAGGAAAACAAACACTTCACCGCAATAATGCATTTAAAGCAAAAACCATTAAACTCAAATACCGTTAGAAACGTAATCAAGTCAATACCGAATATGACACTAAGAACTGTCATCGGAATTTACTGGCAGGCGGTTAAATTATGGATAAAACGTACGCCGGTATATTCACATCCGATAAATAGTCAGGAATAACTCATGGCAAATAGTGAAACTGCGCTCGCTGCGCCCCTTACGTTTTCTTATGTTGAGCGATACAGTCGCCAAATTTTTATTAGTCTGATGCAATCTCTGCCTGAGGGGCATCTGGTGATTAAGGAAAATGGCAAACTGGTTGCTCAGTGTGGTAATCCGGCAAGCGATCTGCACGCCGAAGTCGATATGCATTGTCCAACCGTGTACAAAAAGCTATTGCTCGGCGGTAGTGTAGCCTCTGGTGAAACGTACACCGAAGGATTATGGACCAGCCCGGAGCTGACCAATGTTATTCGTATTTTCGCCCGTAATCTGCCCACACTCGACCGCTGGGAGTCCCGGTTTAAATGGCTCAGTTTCCCGTTTGATAAACTGCAACACCTCATGCGCCGTAATACTCACGATCAGGCCAAGAAAAATATTGCGGCCCACTACGATTTAGGCAATACCCTTTACACCCACTTTCTTGATGAAAGCATGATGTATTCGTCGGCGATTTATCCGGACGTTAATGCGTCTCTTGCTGACGCCCAGTTTCACAAACTACACACCATCTGCAAAAAGTTACGTCTTACCGCCGATGACCACCTGATTGAAATTGGTACTGGCTGGGGAGGCCTCGCGGTCCATGCTGCTAAGCATTTCGGCTGTAAGGTAACCACGACTACCATTTCCGAGGAGCAATTTGCCTACGCCAATGAGTGGGTAAAACGAGAAGGCCTCGAAGACCAGATTACGCTGCTCAAAAAAGACTACCGGTTGCTGGAAGGCACATACACTAAACTGGTTTCTATCGAAATGATCGAAGCGGTAGGCAAGCCTTATCTCAACCAGTTTTTCAACAAGTGCGCAAGCCTGCTAATCCCAGATGGTCTAATGCTGTTGCAGTCGATTACTATCGATGATCGTCGCTACGACAGTTACCACAAAGGCGTTGACTTTATTCAGAAGCATATCTTCCCCGGTGGTTTCCTGCCCTCTCAGTTGGTATTAAATCAGCACATTAAGCAAGCCAGCGATCTATCTATTCGCGACATGCAGGACATTGGCCTTGACTATGCGCGTACGCTCAGAGATTGGTTTAATGCTTTTGTGGCAGCAAAAGAAAAGCTGGCTGTGCACGGCTATGACGAGCGCTTTGCCAGAATGTGGGAATACTACCTTAAATATTGCGAGGGTGGCTTCCTGGAGCGTTCCATCAGCACTGTACAATTAGTGCTGGGCAAGCCGCGTTATGTAGATAAGCTTACCCGCTAAGCGGGTAAGCTTATATTGACGTCCTGATTACTGGCCTTGCTCCAGCACTGAGATAGGTTTCGAGCGAATCGGCTCACCCTGATTAATGTTAATCTCTACCCGGCGGTTGCTGGCCAATTCTTCCGGCGTTTGCGGATCTTCAATCAGGGGCTCGTTAGACGCTTTGCCCACCACCGACATTCGCGCTTCATCAAAGCCCGGTGCAGAGCGCAGCGCCTCGGCAACGGCAACCGCACGTTGCGCAGATAAGTCCCAGTTAGAGCTGTACAGTTCATTGGAAATCTGTTGCTTATCGCTATGCCCAGACACTTCTATCTGACCCGGCATATCCGCCAGGATCTCACCAATCTGGCGGATAACCGGGCGAAATTGTGGTTGTAAAAATGCCGAACCGGCAGAGAACGAACCATTCTCACGGATGCGTATGGTGATCTGCTGGCCCAGGGATTCCATTTCAATCGAGCCATCAAGAATTTGTTTTTGTAGTTGCTGGGCAACTTTTTTCATCATCTCAGCCACCTGTTCCTGATTAGCTGCCTGCTGGGTAGAGGCCGACTGATCGGTTGAGGTTTGTTGAGATTGCCCGCCGCGCTGAGTACCACGCTGCTTCTGTCGGCCCCCGGCTGAGTCTTCGTCGCCGGCCTGAAACTCCAGCATCTGCTGGGTCATATCAATGGTTTGCTGCTGAATGGTGTCAATCGGTGTCGGGTCCGGACGGCCCGGGCGAAACTCCATGGCAATCACACTGGTGCCTTTTGGAATATCTTTCACTTCAATTTTGTTTTGCACACCAAAAGCAAATTTCATGGAGCCGGCTATTTGCTTAAATTTAAGCACGTCCATTTCGGAGAATGCCAGCAGCAGTACAAAGAAGCACATCAGCAGCGACATAAGGTCCGCAAAGGTCCCCATCCACGCGGGGAGACCTTCGGGGGGGCATTTGGGGCACTCTTCTTCCTGCGCCATAATCTTTACTCTTCTTCCGCCGCACCACGTTTACTGGCGGCGAGATAGTTTTTCAGGATCCCTTCAATGACCCGCGGGTTCTGACCATCGGCGATGCCGACAATCCCGTCGAGAATCAATGACTGGTTGAGTTTCTCTTCATTCAGGCGGTTGCTGAGCTTAGCGGCGATTGGCAGACAGATAACGTTAGCCAGAAAGGCTCCGTACAATGTGGTTAACAAGGCCACCGCCATAGCAGGGCCGATGGCTTTGGGGTCATCCATGTTTGACAGCATGGCTACCAGACCAATGAGCGTACCAATCATACCCATGGCCGGCGCGACATCACCAAGACCTTTAAAGATAGAAACACCAAACTCGTGGCGTTCGGTGGTCATGGAAATGTCTTTTGCCAGAGTTTCGCGCACCACGTCGATATCATGACCATCCACCAGCATATCCACCCCTTTTTGCATAAAAGGGTTAGCAATTTCAGCTTCTTCTAGCGCCAGAAAGCCCCCTTTCCGGGCGGCATCTGCCATCTCTACTACTTTCTCGATGAGATCTTCAGGCGTGTCGATTTTAAACATAAACGCCTTGCCGGCGATTTTACCTGCACCAAAAAACTGGCCCAGCGTGAACTGCGACATAACAACGAAAAGACTACCGCAAAATACGATCAGTACCGAGGGAACGTCGACAAACATGCTGAGATCCCCACCGAGGATCATGGCCATTACAATAAAGCCAATGCCGCCTAACATTCCAACCAGGGTTGCTAAATCCACTTGTTTCCCTCACTTCATCACTTATTCAGGGCGAAACTGAACACTTGGTGTTAAATATAGCTGCGAATTTTTCACAATGCAGTGCTGAGTCTGACAAAGTCATTACACCAGCGAAGTTGTTATAGCATTGAGCCGACTAGGTTTACTTTCCGTCACCCGACATCCTAGCACTCAATACACTGTAGTCATTCTATCGGCAGTTATTTTTTTTTCTACACTGATATCGTTATAGATTTTATAACCGGTTATCTTAATACCACTGCCTGGCACTGCCAGACAGCGCAAAACCTCGCATACAGCGGCTAAACTATTTGACCCTCGCGCGGGCCTCGGTTAATGTGCCATCACTACGCAAAATGAGACCAGAAGAGGGATCCGTGAGCGATAAAGCCACTGCAGCCAGTCCGTCATTTGAACAAACCATCAGCGAACTGGAAACTATCGTCAATGAAATGGAACAGGGCGATTTGCCACTCCATGAGGCACTGAAAAAATTTGAACGCGGTATCGAGTTATCCCGCCTGAGCCAGAAGGCCCTGGTAGAAGCTGAACAAAAAGTCAGAATACTCACCGAACAAAACGGCGAAGCCGCATTACAGGACTTCGCGGCAGACAACGAGGACTAACATGCAACTTGCTTCATTGCATCAGCACATCAAGCAACGCCTTGATGCCAGCTTGCAAGACCTCATCAACGATCTGCCCGATGCCGCACCGCGCCTAAAAGAATCTATGCTGTACGCCTTAACCAACGGTGGCAAACGGATGCGTCCGCTATTGGTTCACCTGGTAGGTAATATGCTCGACATTCCGGATAACGACCAGCGTGCTATCAGTATGGCCATCGAATGTATTCATGCCTATTCCCTGGTTCACGACGATCTGCCAGCAATGGATGATGATGAGCTGCGCCGGGGCAATCCAACCTGCCATATTGCGTTTGACGAAGCGACCGCTATTCTCGCCGGAGACGCTTTGCAGACCCAGGCTTTCAGTATTGTTGCCGAACATCCTATGAGCGCGTTTGCCGACCAACGCCGCGCCCAACTGGTTGCGGTACTGGCCCGCGCTGCCGGTTATTCTGGCATGTGTGGCGGCCAGGCCATTGATTTAGCCGCCACGGGGAAGCAAATTACACTGACCGAACTACAACATCTGCATCAGCTAAAAACCGGCGCGTTACTGACGGCCTGTGTGGAAATGGTATGCCTGGTAACCGAACAGCTCGATAGCAACCATCAACAATTGCTGTGCTGTTTCGCTAACCGTATCGGCCTCGCATTTCAGGTTCAGGATGACATTCTGGATGTCACGGCCAGTACCGAAACGCTCGGCAAGCCGAAAGGTTCAGATGAAGCCCGGGGCAAAAATACGTTTCCTTCTCTGCTGGGACTGGACGGTGCGCGTCAGGAGTTGGCAAAATTACATCAAGAGGCGCTTCAAGCCTTGGACGGTTTGCCCTACAATACCGATTACTTAGTTGCATTTACCGATTTAATGGTGAGTCGCAGTCATTAACGGCCGCGACGTACCCGCATAACGTATCAGAATAATAAATAATGACTCTAGATTTAGCGCACTACCCTACTCTTGCTCTGGCCCGTTCTCCCGAAGCATTACGTAAGCTTCCTCAGGACAAACTGCGGCCCCTGGCTGACGAACTTCGCCAGTACCTGCTTACCTGTGTCAGTCAGAGCAGTGGTCATTTTGCCTCCGGTCTTGGCACCGTTGAACTTACCGTGGCGCTGCATTATATCTACAACACGCCCTTCGACAGGTTGATCTGGGATGTGGGTCATCAGGCATACCCGCATAAAATTCTTACCGGCCGCGCCGAACAAATGTCGACCATCCGTAAAAAAGACGGATTACATCCTTTCCCATGGCCGCCGGAAAGTGAATTCGACACCTTTGCGGTGGGTCATTCATCGACCTCAATCAGTGCCGCACTAGGCATGGCTATAGCCGCCGACAAAGAACAGCAGGGCCGCAAGGTGGTAGCTGTTATTGGTGACGGTGCAATGACCGCCGGGATGGCCTTTGAGGCTATGAACCACGCCGGCGATATCAGCAAAGATTTAGTGGTAGTGCTGAATGATAATGAAATGTCGATTTCCGAGAACGTCGGCGCATTAAACAGCCACCTGGCCCGCCTGTTAACCGGCAATCTGTTTAACAGTATTCGCGACGGTGGCAAAAAGCTGCTGAGTAATGTCCCCCCCATCAAAGAATTTGCCAGCCGCGCTGAAGAGCATATTAAAGGCATGGTTGTGCCGGGCACCATTTTTGAAGAGCTGGGCTTTAATTACATTGGCCCCATTGATGGCCATGACATCAACGGTGTGGTCGACACTTTACGTAATATGCGTAAATTTAAGGGCCCACAACTGCTGCATGTGGTCACCCGCAAAGGTAAAGGCTACCCCGAAGCTGAAAAAGACCCGATTAAATTTCATGCCGTGCCGAAGTTCAATCCGGCCGACCAGACCTTGCCAAAAGCCAAGGCATCCAAGCCCACTTTTTCGGCTATCTTTGGCAACTGGTTGTGCGATATGGCTAAACAGGATCCCAAGTTAATGGCCATTACGCCCGCGATGCGTGAAGGCTCAGGCATGGTTGCCTTTTCGCAGCAATTCCCCGAACAGTATTTCGATGTGGCGATTGCCGAACAACATGCCGTCACTCTGGGTGCCGGTATGGCCAAAGATGGGCTGAACCCGGTAGTCGCCATTTACTCAACGTTTTTACAGCGAGCTTATGATCAGCTGATTCACGACGTCGCCTTACAGAATTTACCGGTATTATTTGCCATCGACCGTGCGGGTATTGTTGGCGCGGACGGCCCAACTCACCAGGGTGCCTTCGATATTGCTTTCCTGCGCTGTATTCCAAATATGATTGTTATGACGCCGTCGGATGAAAACGAGTGTCGGCAGATGCTTTATACCGGTCATATGGCCAACGCCCCGGCGGCTGTGAGATACCCGCGCGGAGCCGGCAAAGGCATTAGCCCGGAAGAATCCATGACGGCCCTGCCACTCGGTAAAAGCCGGACACTGCGAACGGGTAAAAAAATTGCGCTGTTAAACTTTGGTACGTTACTGCCGTTTGCCGAAGCAGCAGCCGAGGAGCTGGATGCCACGCTGATAGACATGCGGTTTGTGAAACCTTTGGATACCGACGTTCTCAACACCCTGAAAGCCGATCACGAATGCTTCGTGACACTGGAAGACGGTTGCATTATGGGTGGTGCAGGTAGCGCGGTAAGCGAGTACGTGATGCAAACCCGGTTAAAAACCGATGTGCTGACTCTTGGCTTGCCTGACAGCTTTATTCTGCAGGGCACCCAGGAGGAGATGTACGCCGAGCTTGGCCTTGATAGCACCGGTATTATTGCCCGGGTAAACGACTACCTATCTTGAGCACCTGACTGGCAGCGTGCAAACGTTGCCGCATTTACCGCGCCTAATAATGAATTAATCGCTTATAGCTCTTTGACTGACAGTACGCTGTAGCAAACTAAAGGCCGGTGAGCAGTAAAATCGCATGCAGGCTGGCACAAGCCATGATGCCCGCCACAACGTCATCCAGCATAATACCCAACCCACCGGCCAGGTACTTATCAATGGGTTTGATTGGCCAGGGTTTTAAAATATCGAAGAAGCGGAACAACACAAAGCCTAACAACACAGTAAGTGGCGATAGTGGCACCCATAAGAAGGTGAGTAAGATGCCGGCCACCTCGTCCCAGACAATGGAGCCGTGGTCGTGCACCTGCATGTCATCTGCGGTTTTACCGCACAAATAAATGCCGACAACACTGGCAAGCACCGCGGCAATCATCAGTGCGAAGGGGGAAAGCCAGATAAACGGGATGAGCAATGGCAATGCCGCCAGCGAGCCAAAAGTACCTGGCATCAGGGGGATTAAACCACTGCCAAACCCCAGGGCCAGAAAGTGCACCGGATTTTTCATTGAGACCCGCTTACGTAGCGCTTTATCCATTAAAACTCGTGCTCGTAGCCAGTGCTTTCATTGAGCACGTATTTTTCATCGTACAATTTCAGGTCCAGCTGACCAGCATAACCATTGACCTGGCCAATACAGGTTGCTTTCACATTAGCGTTAGTCAGTGAGGTTTCCAGATTACCACGCTGCTCTTCGTTCACAGTAAAGACCAGTTCGTAATCATCGCCAGCCGCCAGCGCGTATCGGTAGGCCTGCTGGGCCCCCACGGTTTCAAACAAAGCCGATGACACGGGCAATCGGTCAACATGTACAGTGGCACCACAGCCAGACATCTTGAGAATATGGCCTAAATCAGATACCAGACCGTCAGACACGTCGATACAGGCATTTGCTGTACGGCGCAGGGAGGTGCCTGCCATTACTCTGGGAGTGGGATAATAATGACGATTAATCAGGTAATCACGGTGCTCGCCAACGGCTTCGATTTCGCCTTTAAGGATATCCAGACCAGCGCCAGCATCGCCGAGATTGCCGGTAACATAAATCCAGTCGCCGGGCTTGGCATTGCTGCGACGTAACTCGGTGTCTGGTGGCACAAAGCCCTGGGCAGTAATGGTTAATGCCAGTGGTCCGGTAACCGTATCGCCACCAATCAGTTGCACCGAATAATACTCGGTTAGCTCGTACAGACCATTAACGAATTCATTTATCCAATTTTCATCATATGACGGCAACGACAGCGACAAACTAATCCACGCAGGCTCTGCTCCGGAGGACGCCAGGTCACTCAGATTAACCGCTACTGCCTTATAAGCGACGGAGCGCGCGGGTGCATCGGAGAGAAAATGAACGCCGCTGATCAGCGTGTCAGTGGTTATAGCGAGATGTTGGTTATCGGGTACTTTGGTCACAGCACAATCATCGCCAATCCCGAGGATCACGTCTTTTCTAACGTGACCACGTTGAGCAAAGTACTGTTTTATCAGATCAAACTCTTTCACAGTAATCCGGAAAGTTGAGAAATTTAAAAGAAGGGCATCCTGCCCTGATTTCAACGGTAGCTGGCTTAGCCGCGCTCATGAGGACGCAGGGTTTTCACCGCTTTGTCCAGCGCACCATTCACAAACTTGTGGCTGTCTTCGGCGCCAAAAGATTTGGCCAGTTCTATGGCCTCGTTGATAATTACTTTGTATGGGACATCGATTTGTTCGGTTAGTTCATAAGTGGCTAACCGTAAAATCGCTTTTTCGATAGGATCCAGTTCTTCGGGCAAACGGCCCAGATAAGGCTTAATAGTGCTGTCTAACTGAGACGCACTGCGCACTACCCCACGCAGCAAAGACTGAAAATAGTTCATATCCACTTTTTTCATGTCATTGCTGGTCGCCAGAGCGAGTTCAATCTGGTCGATCTGGTTTTGGGTCATTTGCCAGGAGTAAACGCCTTGCAGCGCTATTTCACGGGCCCGACGGCGAGGAGAAACTTTCACGTTAGTTTCCTTATGCCAGATCGTCTAGGGCAGACATCACATTCACCATTTCAAGCGCACCCAGGGCAGCTTCAGAGCCTTTGTTACCGGCTTTGGTACCTGAACGCTCAATGGCTTGTTCGATTGAGTCTGTGGTGATCACACCAAAAGACACGGGTAAACCGTATTCCAGTGACACCTGGGCCAGGCCCTTATTGCACTCACCCGCAACAAAATCAAAGTGCGGTGTACCGCCACGGATCACGGCGCCTAAGGCAATAATGGCGTCGAACTTTTTAGATTCAGCTAATTTTTTCGCTGCTACCGGCAGCTCGTAAGCGCCAGGTACACGAACCAGCGTGACATCTCCATCACTGACTTCACCATGACGCTCCAGCGTGTCCAGTGCGCCTTCTAACAAACTTTCTACTACAAAGCTGTTAAAACGTGAAACAACAATGGCAAATTTCTTACCTGTTGCGCGAATATTACCTTCGATAACCTGCATAGCCCAAATCCCGTATGAATCCCGTGTCAAAAACGGCGCGAAGTATACCACAACAGCGCCAAAACCCAATCGTTAGTCGTGAATATACTCAACAACTTCGAGGCCAAATCCGGAAAGCGCGTGATATTTAATGGGTTTACTTAATAAACGCATTTTTTGCACGCCCATGGCGGCCAGAATCTGACTTCCCACACCTACTGTACGCGATGACCCCTGCCAGTTTTTGCCTACCGGTTGCTCGCCGCGATCTTCTGCTGCAAAGCGTTGTAATTGAGACTCCAGGTCTTCCTCTTTACCCAGCAAAACCAGCACACCACCTTCCTCGGCAATTTGCTCCATGGCATCAGGTAAAGTCATCGAGCGGGAAATCCCACGGGTAGAGCCCAGCAGGTCGCTAAGGGTGTTATGCAAGTGAACCCTTACCAGCGTGGGCGCTTCAGCCTGAATATCACCTTTCTTGAGAGCAAAATGCAGTTGGTTGTCGATAACATCCTTAAAGGTATGTAGCTCAAACTCGCCGTATTGAGTAGGTAGCTGACAACTGGATACCTTCTTAATCGTGGTTTCGTTAAGATTACGGTATTCAATTAAATCGGCAATCGTACCGATTTTAATATCATGTTCGGCGGCGAACGCTTCAAGCTGGGGTCGGCGGGCCATGCTGCCGTCATCATTTAATACTTCAACAATCACCGCCGCGGGCTCGCAACCGGCTAGTCGTGCCAGATCCACACCGGCTTCGGTGTGACCTGCGCGGTTAAGGACACCGCCTTCTTTAGCAATGAGCGGAAAGATATGCCCCGGTTGGACAATGTCTTTGGCCTGAGCGTCCTTCGCTACAGCAGCCAGAATGGTTGTAGCCCGGTCGGCAGCAGAAATGCCGGTGGTAACCCCCTCTGCGGCTTCAATAGAAACCGTAAAGTTAGTCGAAAACTGGGCTTTATTCAGGTCGACCATCAACGGCAGATTTAAACGCTGACAGCGCTCTGCCGTCATGGGCAAACACACCAGACCACGGGCGTGTTTTACCATGAAGTTAATGGCTTCGGGAGTAACATGCTCAGCAGCCATGATGATATCGCCTTCGTTTTCGCGATCTTCGTCATCCATCAGGATAACCATCTTGCCTTGCTTGATGTCTTCGATTATTTCAGCGGTGCTATTTAGTGCCATAAATATTAAGTCTTGTAGGGTTATTTTTTTAGATAGCCGTGTTCGGCGAGAAATTCCAGACTGATATCATTTTTTTTGCTGGCGGCTTTGTCGCCTAGCATCAGTCGCTCCAGATAGCGGGCGATAACGTCCACTTCTAAATTCACTCTGGTACCGGTTTTATAAGTGCCCAGCACCGTTTCCTGCAGCGTATGGGGAATGATCCATAGCATAAACTCGCTGCCGTTCACTTTGTTTACGGTGAGACTAACGCCATCAACCGTGATGCTGCCCTTGTGGGCAATATATTTAGCCAGATCATCCGGCGCGTCGATCCAAATTTCTACGTAATCGCTGTGTTGAATAATGCGGGACACTTCGCCCACACCATCAACGTGGCCGGAGACAATATGCCCGCCGAAGCGCGAGCTTACCTGCATCGCTTTCTCCAGATTTACCTTGGTGCCCGGTTTATACTGGGCAAAACCGGTCAGGCGGATAGTCTCGGCAGAAACGTCCGCACTATAATGATGCGAGCTGAAATCGACAACGGTGAGACAAACGCCATTGGTAGCAATGCTGTCTCCCAGTGCCACGTCGGACATATCCAGCTTACCCACGCCAACTTTAAGACGAATGGACTCGCCCTGGTCGACCATGGATTCGATGGTTCCGAGCGCTTCAATAATTCCAGTGAACATAATGTCTTCTCGTGTTCTTTATGATGATTTGTCGACGGCTAATTGGTAGGTCAACCGGATGTCTTCTGCTATATGTCTGATGTCGGTTAATTTCAAGTCCGGCGTCTCACTTACCTGGGCATAGTCCGGCAGGGTAAGCATCGATACACCTTTGTCGCCAAGCAGTTTCGGCGCCTGGTAAACAATCAACTCATCCACCAGCCCATTGGCCATAAAGGCCCCGGCCAGGCCGGCACCAGACTCCACTAAAACTTCATTAATACCGCGCTCAGCCAGTTCAGCGAGCAGCAGATGTAAATCGATTTTTCCTGCTGCGGATAACGGTAACTGACACTGCTCAACGTCCTGACTAAACCCCGCTCGAAAATGCTGGTTCACCAGCAATACCGGGTGGCCATCGTTAAACATCAGCCAGTTTGGCGTGAGTCTTTCCTGCGAATCAATCACCACCCGCAACGGTTGACGTACTGTGGAAAGCGGATAATTGTCGAGTTCGGCCTGCTCAGGGCGCACCAGCATACTCGGGTTATCGGCAATCACCGTACCACTGCCGGTAATGATCGCGCAGCTTTGTGCCCGCAGTCGCTGTACATCACGGCGCGCCGCCGGCCCGGTGATCCACTTGCTCGCACCATTAGCCAGCGCTATTTTACCGTCCAGGCTGACACCTAATTTAACTCTTACCCAAGGCAAACTCTGTTGCATCCGCTTAATAAATCCCGGGTTGAGTGCCCTGGCCTGCTCGGAACAAATACCCTGGGTCACTGCAATGCCGGCTGCTTTGATTCGTTCAATGCCACTGCCACTTACCTGTGGGTTAGGATCGGTCATCCCCACTACCACCCTTGCGACCCCGGCTTTAATCAGCGCATCAGCGCACGGCGGCGTTCGGCCAGTATGGCTACAGGGTTCGAGAGTGACATAGGCAGTTGCGTCACGGGCATTTTCACCTGCGGTAACCAACGCATGCACCTCAGCATGCGGCGTGCCAGCCTGAATGTGATAACCCTGGCCAATGCAGATTTCATCTTTAATGATAACGCAGCCAACACGAGGATTGGGAGAGGTGGTATAGCGCCCTTTTGCCGCCAGTTGAATGGCTTTTGCCATCCAGTATTCGTCAAGGGCAGGGCTTGGATTGAGGCGTTGCATGGGATTTAATCCCCCAGTCTGGCTATCTCTTCACCAAACTCTTTAATATCTTCAAAAGAACGATACACCGAGGCAAAACGAACGTAAGCCACTTTATCCAGCTCCTTTAAGGCATCCATAATAAGATTGCCCAATAATTCGCTTTCGACTTCCCGCTCGCCGGTTGCCCGCAATGTTGATTTGAGTTGCAATACACACTGCTCGATTTTTTCAGTGCTTACCGGGCGCTTTTCCAGTGCCCGTTGTAAACCTGCACGCAGTTTGTCTTCGTTGAAAGGCTCCCGGGTACCGTCGCGTTTGATGACTCGCGGCATTACCAGCTCGGCGCTCTCAAAGGTGGTAAAGCGTTCATGGCATTCAGCGCATTCCCGGCGCCGGCGCACCTGATGTCCTTCAGCGACTAACCTGGAATCAATAACCTTGGTTTCTTCGGCAGAACAAAAGGGACAATGCATAAACGCTCCTGCTTAGTAACCGGCTCAGCCAGTAACTACTGAGCCGTTATTCCCTGGATTAGGCGTATACCGGGAAGCGTGAGCACAGCTCAACCACTTCTTGCTGAACGCGTTCAACCACGCTCTCGTCGCCCATATTATCCAGCACGTCACAAATCCAGCTGGCTACCTGTTTGGCTTCGATTTCACCAAAACCACGGCGGGTAATCGCTGGTGTACCGATACGCAGACCACTGGTCACAAACGGTGAACGTGGGTCATTCGGTACAGAGTTCTTGTTGACGGTAATGTTAGCACGACCAAGGGCTGCATCGGCATCTTTACCAGTAATATCTTTATCAATCAGATCTAACAGGAACAGGTGGTTGTCGGTACCGTTAGAAACGATTTTATAACCGCGCTCCTGCATCACGCTTACCATGGCTTTGGCATTGGTAACGACTTGCTGTTGATAAGCTTTAAAGTCTGGCTGAAGAGCTTCTTTGAAAGCAACGGCTTTCGCAGCAATAACGTGGCACAGAGGGCCGCCCTGGTTACCCGGGAAGACTGAGCTGTTAAGCTTTTTATAAATGGTTTCATCACCACAGGCAGACAGGATCAGACCACCGCGTGGACCTGCTAAGGTTTTATGCGTTGTGGTAGTCACTACGTGAGCATGTGGCAGCGGGTTAGGATATACCCCTGCTGCAACCAAACCAGCTACGTGAGCCATATCGACCAATAGGAAGGCACCTACTTTATCGGCAATGGCACGGAAACGTTGCCAGTCAACAATGCCAGAGTAAGCAGAAAAGCCACCAATGATCATTTTTGGCTTGTGCTCTTCAGCCAGCGCCTCAACCTGTTCATAGTCAATTTCGCCGGTTTCTTCGTTTAAACCGTACTGCACTGCATTGTAGGTTTTACCAGAGAAGTTTACGCTGGCGCCGTGGGTTAAGTGGCCGCCTTCAGACAGGCTCATACCCAGTACGGTATCACCAGCGTTAAGCAACGCCATAAAGACGGCAGAGTTTGCCTGCGAACCAGAGTGCGGCTGAACGTTGGCGTATTCAGCACCAAACAGTTGCTTGGCACGCTCAATGGCTAGGTCTTCAACAATGTCTACGTGCTCACAACCACCGTAGTAACGCTTACCAGGATAACCCTCAGCGTATTTATTGGTTAACTGCGACCCCTGGGCCTCCATTACTCGAGGGCTGCAATAGTTTTCAGAGGCAATTAGCTCGATGTGGTGTTCCTGGCGTTGATTCTCTTTATCAATCGCTGCGGCTAATTCCGGATCAAAATCGGCAATGTTCATTTGGCGCGGTAACATGAAGGCTCCTTACTGCGTTTTGGGGTCGCGTAAAATCAGAGACGCATATTCTAGTCATTTTACGTGCTATGTATACTGCTTTGTGGCTGATTTATGACAAATCCGAACAGTAATAGCACAAAGTGGCTGTCAACGGCGGGTTACACTAAGCGGGTGCGGCCTGCTCAGACGCGCTGGCCCGTCATGCAAAGAAAGTATGACAGGCCATTGGATAGCAAACGTCAGCCGTTCTTTTCCAGCTGTTTTACACGGTCAAAAAGTTGCTCTAACTGGCGGTTACGCACCGCATTTTTGCGCCATTCGCGATTGGTCATCGCTGGTTGACCGGATGAATAAACGCCAGGCTCTTTAATGTCGCTGATGACCATGGTGTAACCGGTGATTTGCACCTTATCGCAGATAGTCAAGTGACCACCTATGCCGCAACCACCGGCAATAATGACATATTTGCCAATGGTCGCGCTGCCGGCGATGCCGGTCGCACCACAAATACAGCTGTGATCGCCAATAATACAGTTATGGCCGATTTGTACCTGATTATCAATAATCACGTTCTTGCCGATAATGGTATCGTCAAGGGCACCGCGGTCGATGGTACTTGAGGCGCCAATCTGGCTGTCATCGCCAATCACGACCGAGCCGGTTTGCGGAATCGGTAACCAGGTCCCTGCATCGTTGGCATAGCCAAAGCCGTCTGCACCAATCACTGTCTGACTGTGAATACGTACCCGCTGACCGATACGAGCGCCATGGTACACCGTAACATTAGGATGAATTACCGAACCGTTGCCAATATGCGAGCCACGGCTGATCACCGTGTGTGCGCCAATCACCACATTGTCGCCCAACACTACTTCATCTTCGATAACGCAATAAGGTCCGAGGGCTACGTTGTCGCCCAGCCTGGCTGAGTCGGCCACTACGGCTGTTTTGTGCTGGCCTACCGCCACACCCGGTGTAGTATCAAATATTTGTGCTATGCGGGCGAAGGCGGCATGAGGGTTGTTATGCAATAAGCCGGGCAGCGGACAGTTTTCCGCTTCGTTGGGATGCAAAATAACGGCCCCTGCTTCAGTCGACTGCAGTTGAGAACGATACTTACCGTTGGTTAAAAATGAAATTTGGGAAGATGTTGCACTGCTCAGGGTGCTGACGCCACAAAGCATGACTGAGCCGTCGCCGTGGACATCGCCACCAACCTGCTCAGCAAGTTGAGCCAAAGACAGCGATTGAGGTTGTGCTGGCATGAAAAATCCTTCATTAATTCTAGGCATACCCGACAGCGGATGAATAGCGGCAATCAAGCCTGCCGGACATTAAACCTGTTTCCGATTGAGGTAGTTTACAAAAAAAAACACCGGTTGGCTCACACGTGATTTAAAAAATACCACTTTGTACTAACCTATAAGCCGCAGACGCCTACCAAGTGGCTGCGTCTTTGATTACAATAGCGACTTTCTAAAAAGCCAGGACCAAGCATGTCACAATACGTATATACCATGCACCGGGTGGGCAAGATTGTGCCACCCAATCGTCAGATTCTAAAAGACATTTCACTGAGTTTTTTCCCCGGCGCAAAAATTGGCGTACTGGGCTTAAACGGCGCCGGTAAATCCACACTGCTGCGCATTATGGCCGGTGTTGACACCGAGATTGAAGGTGAAGCCCGTGCCCAGCCCGGCATTAATATTGGCTACCTGCCCCAGGAACCCCAACTGGACGAAACTAAAGATGTGCGCGGCAATATTGAAGAAGCCGTGGCAGATGTTGCCCATGCTCTGAAACGCCTCGACGAAGTGTATGCCGCTTACGCCGATCCGGATGCCGACTTTGATGCCCTCGCGAAAGAACAGGGCGAGCTGGAAGCCATTATCCAGACCAAAGACGGTCACAACCTTGAGAACGCGCTGGAACGCGCCGCCGATGCACTGCGTTTGCCGCCATGGGATGCCGACGTCAGCAAGCTGTCTGGTGGAGAACGCCGCCGTGTAGCACTGTGCCGCCTGCTGCTGGAAAAGCCCGACATGCTGCTGCTCGACGAACCGACTAACCACCTGGATGCCGAATCTGTGGCCTGGTTAGAACGCTTCCTCCACGACTATGAAGGCACCGTAGTGGCGATTACCCACGACCGGTATTTCCTCGATAACGTAGCAGGCTGGATTTTGGAACTCGACCGTGGCCACGGTATTCCGTGGGAAGGTAACTACTCCACCTGGCTGGAGCAAAAAGAGGCCCGCCTTGAGCAGGAAGAGCGCACTGAGAACGCCCGTCAGAAGTCTATTAAACAGGAACTTGAGTGGGTACGTACTAACCCCAAAGGTCGTCAGGCTAAAAGCAAGGCACGTATGTCACGGTTTGAAGAACTTTCAAGCGGTGATTACCAGAAACGTAACGAAACCAATGAGCTGTTCATCCCGCCGGGTGAGCGTTTGGGTGATAAGGTTATCGAAGTCGAGCACCTGAAAAAATCATACGGTGATCGCGTCCTTATCGACGACATGACGTTTACCGTACCTAAGGGGGCTATCGTTGGCATTATCGGCCCTAACGGTGCTGGTAAATCAACCCTGTTCAGAATGCTTACCGATAAAGAACAACCCGACTCGGGTTCAATCACCATTGGTGATACGGTAAAAATCGCCAGTGTTGAGCAGTTCCGTGACCACATGGATGGCAACAACACTGTGTGGCAGGAGTTGTCTGACGGCCAGGACATCGTGCGCATTGGCAATTTTGAGCTGAACAGCCGCGCCTATTGCAGCCGCTTTAACTTCAAAGGCACCGACCAGCAAAAATTCATCAAGGATTTGTCTGGTGGTGAACGCAACCGGGTGCATCTGGCCAAGCTCTTAAAAGCGGGCGGCAACGTATTGCTGCTCGATGAGCCCACCAACGATTTAGATGTAGAAACCCTTCGCGCACTGGAAAACGCTCTGCTTGAGTTCCCGGGCTGCGCCATGGTTATCTCGCACGACCGTTGGTTCCTCGACCGTGTTGCTACCCACATACTTGATTACCGGGACGAAGGCAAAATTAACTTCTATGAAGGTAACTACAACGACTATGAAAGCTGGTTAAAAGCCAACTTTGGTCAGGACGTGGTTGAACCACACCGACTGAAATACAAGCGAATCAGTAAGTAAATCAGTCAAACCTCCGGCTATGCACTACACTAAAACAAGGGTGTATAGCCAGTGTGTCAGTAGAGGAATCAGTTCTCCCATGCAACAAGAAAAACGCCATTTTCAACGGGTTGGCATTCATTTGTCAGGGCAGCTTGTTACCGCACAAGGTGATGCTTTTGAGGTAGAAGTGGTGGATGTATCGTTGCTGGGGCTGCGGATAGCCCGACTGCCAGCAGGAGTGAATCTGCCTGCCAGTGATAAGGTCGGGCTAAACTTTAAAGCGAATGAAGACAGTCCGCCCATATCCCTTAGCGGCGAAATAATCCGCCTGGAGCATGCGCCGGACAACAGAGAGTCAAGCGAAGCGGGACTCCGCATTATGCATATTTCAGTAGACGATCTAGGACTATTGCGGCGTTTGTTGCTGTTGAACAGCGGTCAGGACGATGTTGACGCCACTGAGCTTGAAACACTGGTCGACAAGATCACCGCGTCAATGCCTTCTGACTAAGCGTCGAGGGCCTCCAGCGCATCACTCAGTTTGGTTACCGGGATAACAGTTAAGCCCGCTATTTTATTTTTCGGCGCGTTAGCCTTTGGCACAATAGCTCGCTTAAAGCCATGTTTAACCGCCTCACTCAAGCGTTCACTGCCATTCGGTACCGGGCGAATTTCGCCAGCCAGCCCTACTTCTCCAAAGACTATCAGTTCCCGGGGTAGAGCGCGGTTACGGAAACTGGATATCATGGCTACTAGTAAGGCCAGGTCGGCGGCCGTTTCACTCACTTTCACGCCGCCCACCACGTTAACAAACACATCCTGATCATTCATCTGCACATTGCCGTGGCGATGCATCACCGCTAACAACATGGCTAACCGGTTTTGCTCAAGCCCCACAGTCACGCGGCGTGGGTTATTGAGCTGCGAGTAATCAACCAGAGCCTGGATCTCAACCAGTAACGGCCGGGTGCCTTCCCATATGACCATCACCACAGAGCCCGGGGCCTGACTGTCGCTGCGACTAAGGAATATCGCTGAGGGGTTACCGACTTCTTTCACCCCTTTGTCTGTCATACCAAATACGCCCAGTTCATTAACCGCACCAAAACGGTTTTTATGACTGCGCAGCGTTCTGAATCTCCCGTCACTCTCACCTTCGAGCATCATCGAGCAATCAATACAGTGCTCAAGGACCTTTGGCCCGGCCAGACTGCCGTCTTTGGTAACATGGCCAACAATAAACATGGCAATATGATGCTGCTTGGCAAAACGAGTCAGATAGGCGGCACTTTCCCTCACCTGCGATACACTGCCCGGGGCCGACTGGACATCAGAGACATGCATAACCTGAATAGAATCGATAACCATAATCTGTGGTTTTTGCTTTAACGCCAGGTCGCAAATCATTTCAACGTTGGTTTCAGCCAGCATCATCAGCTTGTCATCGGGCAGGCCGAGGCGTCTGGCGCGCATCGCTACCTGTTGCAGCGATTCTTCACCAGTCACGTAAAGCGCCGACTTAGTGGCAGCTTGCTGACACATAACCTGTAACAACAGCGTACTTTTACCGGCTCCCGGTGAGCCACCGATTAAAATGGCCGACCCCGGCACAATACCGCCGCCCAACACCCGGTCGAGTTCTTTAAGGCCGGAGCTAAAACGGGGTAAGTCCTCTACGTTAATCTCATTCAGTGTCTGGATTTGACTGTGAGTCTGGCCAGCATAACCAGCAAAGTTACCCTTAGCCGTGGATTTGGCCGGACTGACAACAAATTCAGAGATAGTATTCCAGGCTTTGCACTCACTGCACTGGCCCTGCCAGCGCGGGAATTCGGCACCGCAATCAGAGCATACAAAAGCTGTTTTTCGTTTCGCCATAAATCAATTGGTTTCTGCAAATATAAGTATTATGATTTCGTTAACAAGGATGTGCTTCTGTTTACAGAACTCATCACTTAAGAAACAGCAGAATCACCTGCACGTTAATGTAGTCAGTTATTTTGCCGATAAGTCGTTAATATACTAAAAAGCCGTCACGGACACAGCAAAACCTCGCATGAATCAGGATTTATCGCAGTACGCGCAGATAATAGAACAGCTCAAACCCATGGTGAAAGAACCCGAGTTCAATCAGGTACTTCAGCAGGTTGCTTCCCATGTTCCTAAAGAAAAGCGTTTTTTGATAAAAATGGAAGTAAAACGCTTGGCGCGCCCCTGCATGCGAGCTATCGATTTGCGCGGTCAGGTAGACGGTGAGTGTCGGCTATACCAATACGACGGTATCAGGCATTACCTGGATGACGTAGCCATTGAGGTGTTCGAACAACAGGTGCGGATGTTCGGCTTATACTGTTTTGGTGTTTATGAAGCGGTGCTGGCCACGGAAAACAATTTTCGTGTCATTCGCGAAAAAGCTGAAGCCCGCAATGAACAAGACGTCGAAATACCGGAAAAAACCAACAACAGCATCTCGCAATTTGATGTGCCTAATATCAACCTGTTGAGCTATGCAAAGCGCAACGAAGAGCGAATGAACTTCGCCGTGGCGTTGGAAGTGTTTACCGAAACCAACAACAGCCTGCGGGCAACCAGCGTCGACATATCCACCAAGGGCATGAAAATAAAGCTCTCCAAAGAGCAACTCTTTAAGCCCGGTGAAAAAATCGGTGTGTATTTCCGGGGCCTTGAAACAGAGTACTCGCTGGATAAAAAAATGGCTATCAAATATCAGGTAGTCAGTATTTCCCGCAAAAAAGAATTCCAGTTTCTGCAGATGAAACGTCTGCAGGACGCCCCTAACAGCCATTTCGACCAGTTTATCGATAAGTTTATTCATGGCAATAAACGGCGTTACAAGGTGAATATGGATAACACCATAGACGCCATTATCAACAAGTCCTGCGAGCAGTACTTCTCGCCCAGTTGTCCTACACTGCCGGTGTTTATCGAAGTAAAGGAAGGCCGGGCGCGAGCACTGTTTGCCATGGCCAACGATTTAAACCGCCATATTCTGAGCTACTGGAACGACGAGGAAGATGAGTTACGACTTGGTTATCTGCTCACCGCAGACCGACTAAAACAGTTGATTCAGAGTAAACATGCAGCCCCGGCGCTGTATGTTTACAGCTTTAACCATATTCAGAACGGCAAAATCTATTTTTATTCCGCTTCCAGTGACGAACTGGCCCGCCACCCGGCTCTGAGTGAGTTATTTATTGGCTTTGGTGCCAGAAAAGTAAGCTGGCGGGTATTTAAGGTCGGTATCGTAAAAATTTCACCCAAAGATGCTTACGCGCCGCTGTCACTGCCCGATGATGTAGGCACCAAGGTAAAACGCCAGAATGCCAGGCCGGCTCCTCGCCTGATGGCTCGGTTACAAAATCTGGCCTACGCAGTACAGATAACCGATATTACCTCTGATCGCGAGCAGTTACAGTTCAGTCAGATTAAAATTGACCGCGCTCAGTTGAAGGCGTTGAAATTATTTGGTCATGCCCGCAATCGCCCGCCCGGAGAAATTAAGGCTTTCCGCTATAAGTTCCAGGAACAGCGCATGGAAACCCGGTATCTGTTACGTACAGCAGTGCAGGTACTGGCCAGAGGGCAAACCATCAATGGCATCAGTGAAGATATTTCAATTAACGGCCTGCGCATAGAAATCGACGGCGAATATCACGGCGACCTGAATATGCGGGTGCTGGTCAGCCTGCCCAAATTACAGGAGCTGACCAGTAAGTTTGATGTCAGCGACTTACATTATCGGGTGGTTCATATCAGTGGTGATAAGAATGTGCTGCATTTACGTTCGGTTGCCGGCGAGGATGGTCTGCCTGCACGCCGCTTCTTTGCAGAACTGATAAAGAGCAATAAATCGTCACTGAAAACCTATCCTGATGAAGAAGAAATCCCGGGCATTGGCCATGCTTTACGCTGTATAAATGCCAAGACCCCTTCGACCCTGGCTTTTGTGTTATCTAAGGTGGGCGGGCGCTATTTACCTCAGGTAGGGGTTTTAGGCGATGCCGCCAATCCTCGCCTGAAAACCTTGTTTAGTCATTTTGCCGAACAACGTAAAATGAACCTTGAGGTATTCTTCCGCGACCGCGCGTTGAATGCCCCTTTCATACAGCAATCCATAAAACAGGTAAAAACCGAACATTCCCCCGTCACCCGTGAGCTGTTCGTCGCCTTCCGGCCAGCAGAGAAAGAGCCGGCCGATGCCATCGACGCCCGCTACGAGTATCGTTTCAGCTCCGATGAGTCGCGCCAACAGTTTATAGAAAATGCCCTGACCACAGGCCAGTTTATTGCTATGACAATTACGGTAACGGTAACAGGTAAGCCCGATCTGGAAATGCTTCAGTCGGAAATCAATTACATTGGGGTTTACGCGATTCACCGGGCCAAAGAGCTCGAAGAACGCTTGTGGAGTATCAGTGCCTGCGTCCACGCAGTGGATATTACAGACCAGGTACTATTGCGGTTTGGTTTCGATGAGCACCGCATTGCCGAAAATCACAAAACGCCCAGTCAGCACGCCATTGAGCCAGGCGGCATCAAGGCGTTACTGAAAAGCTAGGCCGTTTAGCCCTATTGCAAATAGGTTAACAACGCGTCCAGACCGGAGTAACGAATTGCCACGTCGGCCTGGGCATTGACTACCGGCTTGGCTTCAAAAGCCACACCTAATGCCGCCACACCCATCATTTTAAGATCGTTAGCACCATCCCCCATGGCAACCGTCTGGGTCATCGGGATATCCCAGCGGCGGGCCAGCTCCTCGACCGTCTCAGCCTTAACCTGGGCATCTACTATACCGCCTACTACCCGGCCAGTGAGTTTGCCGTCTTCAGCTTCGAGCACATTAGCTCTTGATGCATCAAGCCCTAAGCGATTCTCCAGATACCCGGCGAAGTAGGTAAAGCCTCCGGAGGCAATGGCAATTTTCCAACCATTCTGCTGCAGCACATGAAGTAAGTGTTGCAGTCCGGGCATTAACGGAATGCTGTCGCGGATCTGCTTAAGCTGACTCACTTCCACGCCATCCAGACAACCTACCCGGGAACGCAGGCTTTCAGCAAAATCAAGCTCACCACGCATGGCTTTTTCGGTTACCGCCGCAACCTGTTCGCCGAGGCCAGCGAGCTTGGCTATTTCATCAATACACTCAATTTGGATAACAGTAGAATCCATATCCATCACCAACAGGCCCGGCTGAGTTAACAGCGGCGTGTTACCACGCAATGCCACTTCACAGTGACACGCCTTAGCGGCGCCATCGAGCAGATCATGCAGCGTCTGTGTTGTAACATCGACCGATTCAACATCAAAGCTAATTGCAGTGCCGCCGATCAGGGCACTGTGAGGGTGCAGCCTGAAACTTCCAAGCTTCACCGCGGGTGCCAGATGTTGAACTATCATAGCCAGCTGTTCCAGCGTTAATGACTGGCCGCTAACGATAAGTTGCTGAGCAGATTGGGCATGGGCCTCTACGGTAAGTCCGGTGCACGATTGATCCCAGCGAAGATTCTGATATTCTGCCAACGTAGCTGAAAGAAAGGCTGCGCTGGTCAATTGTTCTGTACTAAGCGTTGTTAATTCCAAAGGGCGAGTTCTCATCACTTGAGTTAACTAATAGTCCGATCCTAACGGATACGCCGCGTTTGGGAAATGCATAGTTAGACTAAGTTGCACATTTTTAATCTTAAAAAAGGCTTTGCATTGCGCCGTATTACGTTCTCTACCGCCCACCGGCTTATTCTGCTGACCTTACTGATAACCGGTTTGTTTATCGCAGTGATGGTTGCCGTAACCAGCCAGATGGATCAGTCGTTGCCAGCGGAGGAGCCTCTGGGGCGTCACTACGAGAGACTTATTCGCCCGGCAGTGGCAGCGTTAAATCAGGCGGAAATTAACCGGGTTCTGGCCAGTATGGCCGAGGATGACAACATTCTTCGTGCCGCGGTATTCTCAGCCTCCGGCGAACGTATCGCACAACAGGGGGTTACTACATTATTGCCACAACTGATACGGGAAGAGCCACTTCGTACCAGCTTCTTTGTACCGGTAAAAGAGGATGATCAGGTACTTGGTTATTTACATTGGGTGCGGGAGCCAAATAAGGCAAAGTAATTGGCCGTTGTCTGTTCTATAACCGCCTCCGGTGTTATGCCATGCAAATCAGCCAGGGCAGCAACCACTTCACCAATAAACTGCGGCTCATTGCGCGCCCCCTGTCGGCCGGACATGGGCATATCCGGCGCATCCGTCTCCAGCAACAAATGCTGCAATGGAATATTTGCCACGGTTTGCCGGGTTTTCTGAGCCCGCGAATAGGTAATGGTGCCACCGATGCCTAACTTAAATCCTACATCAATATATTGCCTGGCAACCTGTTCACTACCGGAAAACGCGTGGATGACACCGCCCTGCGTAAAGCGGCTGCGTTTAATAGATTCTAGTAATAAGTGATGAGAGCGGTGATGATGCAAAATAACCGGCAGAGACTGTTCGCTGGCCATTTCGAGCTGAGCTTCAAATAAAGACTGCTGGGCCTTTAGCGACGTGTCTATGGCGCCGTCGATGCCAATTTCACCAATGGCTACAGGCTTTATCGTGGTGGTTTGTAGTTGTTCGCGTAGAGCCGCCAACGCGTTTTCAGGCTCATCTGGGAAAAAATAAGGATGCAGGCCAAACGCCACATCCAGTTGGGCGTTGTCGGCCGCCATGTTTTGCTGGCGCTGCCAGCCTGATACCGTTGTGCCGGGAATTAAAATTCGCTCAACGCCTTTGCTAACGGCACTATTGAGTACGTCCTGCCAGTCTGGTTCAAACTCAGGGAGATCCAGATGGCAGTGCGAATCAATCATGGGTAACGGTCAAACTAAGGCATTAAGCGCTGGGTTGTCCAGCTGTTATCAGCCTGCTTAGTATACTCGAAGCGGTCGTGCAGACGGTCTTCACCGCCCTGCCAGAATTCGATTTGATGGGGCATCACTTTAAAGCCGCCCCAGAAATCCGGCAGCGGGATTTCCTTCTTCGCAAACTTTTCTTTCATCTGATGAAACTGTGTCATCAGCAGCTCGCGGCTGGAGATTGGCTGGCTCTGCTGGGACGCCCAGGCTGCCAGCTGTGAATCTTTCGGCCGGGATAAAAAGTATCTGGCATTTTGCGCCGTGGTAAGCTTTTGTGCGGTGCCACAGATGCGCACCTGACGCTCCATAAAAAACCAGGGGAAGTGCAACGAAATACGTGGATTATCACTGAGATCTTTAGCTTTACGACTGCCCAGGTTGGTATAAAACACAAACCCTTCGTGGTCGTAGTCTTTGAGTAACACAATGCGCTGGGAGGGCTGACCTTCAGCATCGACGGTAGCTACCGTCATCGCAGTAGGGTCCGGGATCCCCGCATCTATTGCCGCGCCCAGCCACTGTTTAAACAGGTCTACCGGATGGTCAGTTAAATCATTATCAGTTAAATGCCCCTGACTGTACTGACGACGCATATCAGCGATACTCATACTCACCACCTGCTTAGTTAATCTTCACCATAGCCTAACGAACGCAGTGCGCGTTCATCGTCGGCCCAACCGGATTTCACTTTCACCCACAGCTCAAGGAAAACCTTATTGTCGAACAACCGCTCCATATCCAGTCGCGCCTGTTCACCTATAGTTTTTAAGTGTTTACCGCCTTTTCCGATCACCATGCGTTTTTGGGTTTCACGCTCAACCAGGATCAGACCGTTAATTCGGTACACGCCGTTTTCGCCCAGCTTAAACTGCTCAATCTCAACCGTGGTTGAATAGGGCAACTCGTCACCGGTGTAACGCATCAGCTTCTCGCGAATGATTTCGGCAGCCATAAAGCGGCTTGAGCGATCGGTAATATAGTCTTCCGGGAAATAAAACTCGCTGGCCGGCTGGCGCTGACGAACTAACTCACGCAGCACTTCAACCTGTTTGCCCTGTTTGGCACTAAGCGGGATGATTTCCTCAAACTGATGCTTTTGCGCCAACACCTGTAAATGCGCAATCAGCGCCTCAGGATCGGCCACTTTGTCCTGCTTGTTGACTACCAGAATAGCCGGCAGTCCGGATTGCTGCACCCGGCTCAGCACCAGCTCATCATCGCTGGTCCAGCGGGTACCTTCCACCACAAACAGAATAAGACTCACCTCGCCCAGGGAACTGGTCGCCGCGCGATTCATTAATCGGTTGATAGCGCGCTTTTCTTCGCTGTGTAAGCCCGGCGTGTCTACATATACGGTCTGACAATCCGCTTCGGTATCGATACCTAAAATCCGGTGACGCGTGGTTTGTGGCTTTCGGGAAGTAATGCTTACTTTTTGCCCGAGTAACCGGTTTAACAGCGTGGATTTGCCCACGTTAGGCCGGCCAACAATGGCCACCAGGCCACAGCGGGTAGTGGGTTCAGGGATATCTGGCAACTGCTGGTCAGTCATTGTCTAATTTCTCCAGCGCGTTCCGTGCGGCTTGTTGTTCGGCTTTCCGCCGACTGGTGCCCGTACCTTTCATAGGCTTGCCCAGCGATTCTATCTGGCAGTGCACTACGAAGGTCTGGTCATGATCTTTGCCGCTGATATCTACCACTTCATAAACCGGTAACGGCAGCTTACGGGACTGTAAAAACTCCTGCAGACGGGTTTTAGCGTCTTTAGGATGTTCGTTAGGATCAAGCTTATCAATGCGGCTTTGCCACAAGCGTAAAATGACTTCTGCTGTAGTGTCCAGGCCTGCTTCAAGATAGATGGCTCCGAGGATGGCCTCCATGGCATCGGCAATAATCGAACTGCGTCGATGACCGCCACTTTTAAGTTCGCCCGGCCCCAGCTTTAATAATTCGCCAACGTCGGCCTCACGGCCAAGTTCAGCCAGCGTATCGCCTTTCACCAGCGTTGAACGCATACGGGTTAATTTACCCTCAGGCACGGTTGGAAAGCGCTTAAACAGCGCCTGCGCCACTACCATACCCAGTACGGCATCGCCCAGAAACTCCAGGCGTTCATTGTGCTGCTTGGCGGCGCTGCGGTGAGTCAGCGCTTGCTGGAGTAACTCAACATTACTAAACTGGTAGCCCAGACGCTGTGATAATCTGGCATAGCGATCGATTCCGATCATTATTGAATGCCACCTACCCGGCTAAAGCGAACGCCTGATGGTACCCATGAAGGTAACCAACTGTCAGGCGCACGATCAAATTCAAAGCTGATCCAGATAGCGACGGCTTTACCGACCAGGTTTTCATCCGGCACAAAGCCCCAGTAACGGCTGTCGCGGCTGTTATCGCGGTTGTCGCCTAGCACGAAGTACTGATTCTCCGGCACGATCCACTCATTCATTTTGGTACCCGGCTGGGTATAGAAATTGGAAGGATGCGCTTCTGAAACAGGATGTTGCAGAATTTCGTGTTCCACGTCACCGAGCGTTTCCCTGATACGTTTCAGCGGGGCGAGGTTTTGAACAAAGTCGCCACTGCTGACAAATTCCTGAGGCATTGCCTTAAATTCGGCACAATTCTGGCCGCTTTCGCAGGCAGGCTTAATGAATATCTGCTTATCGCGATAAATCACTGTATCGCCGGGCATGCCCACTACCCGCTTGATGTAATCGACTGAAGGCTCTTCCGGATACTTAAATACCACTACATCGCCCCGCTCAGGCGCGCCGGTTTCAATAAACTTGTGACGGAATACCGGGTCTTTTAAGCCATAGGCGTATTTTTCCACCAGAATGAAATCGCCTACCAACAGGGTTGGCATCATGGAACCTGATGGGATCTGAAACGGTTCATAAAGAAATGACCGCAACACCAGTACAAAGGCGATGACCGGGAAAATCTGCTGCGCCGTATCCACGATATAAGGCAATTTTTCCTCAGGCGGCAACGCTGACTCGCCGTTCCCGGAGAGCGCCACACCGCGGGCCTTTCGTTTCGGCGCAAACGCAAGAGCGTCTATCAACCAAATTAATCCCGACCCCAGGGTCAGCACTACCAACAAGAGAGAAAAATAATTCGCCATTACTTAGATACCTTAAGTACTGCAAGGAATGCGTCCTGTGGAAGTTCCACATTACCCACCTGCTTCATCCGTTTCTTACCTTCCTTTTGCTTCTGCAGCAGTTTCTTCTTACGGCTTACGTCACCGCCATAACATTTGGCAATAACGTTTTTACGTAACTGTTTCACTGTGCTTCGGGCAATAATATGGTTACCGATGGCGGCCTGGATAGCAATATCAAACATCTGACGCGGGATCAACTCACGCAGTTTTTCCACCAGGTCACGACCCCGGTACTGCGCATTGTCACGGTGGGTAATTACTGCCAGCGCATCGACCCGTTCACCGTTAATCAGAATATCCAGACGAACCATGTCTGAGCAGACAAACTTCTTAAAGTTGTAATCCAGCGAGGCAAACCCGCGGCTGGTCGACTTTAAGCGGTCAAAGAAGTCCAGCACGACCTCTGCCATTGGCAATTCGTAGGTTACCGCAACCTGTTTGCCGTGATAACTCATGTTGACCTGATTACCGCGCTTTTCAACGCACAGTGTGATTACACTGCCGAGGTATTCCTGTGGTACCAGGATATTAGCTTCTACGATGGGTTCACGAATCTCTTCGATATCGTTAACCGCCGGTAACTTGGACGGGTTATCCACCTGCATAACAGTGCCATCTGTTTGCAGCACTTCGTAGTTTACGGTTGGCGCCGTGGTGATGAGGTCGAGGTCGTATTCACGCTCAAGACGTTCCTGGATAATTTCCATATGCAGCATGCCAAGGAAACCAACGCGGAAACCGAAACCCAGGGCCGCAGAACTTTCTGGTTCGTAAAACAGTGAGGCATCGTTAAGGCTCAATTTAGCCAGCGCATCACGAAAGTCTTCGTAGTCGTCTGAGCTCACCGGGAACAAACCGGCGTAAACCTGCGGTTTAACCTTTTTAAAGCCCGGTAACATCTTCTCGGCAGGCGCCTTGGCGGTGGTAATGGTATCGCCCACCGGCGCACCATGAATTTCTTTAATTCCGGCAATAATAAATCCTACCTCACCGGCTCGCAGCACTTTACGCTCTAGCGGCTTAGGGGTAAATACACCAATTTTGTCTGCCTGATGCACCTGGCCGTTTGACATGATCTGGATCTTGTCTTTAACGTGCAGCTCACCTTCAACAATGCGCACCAGTGACACAACCCCCTGGTAATTATCAAACCAGGAGTCAACGATCAGCGCTTTCAGCGGTGCATCAATAGCACCTTCCGGCGGCGGGATCTGCTTAACGATAACTTCCAGTACATCCTCAATGCCGATACCGGTTTTTGCCGAGCAACACACGGCATCCACGGCGTCGATACCAATGATGTCTTCAATTTCTTCGGCTACCCGCTCAGGCTCAGCCTGTGGTAAGTCGATTTTGTTCAGAATAGGTACCACTTCCATGTCCATATCGATAGCGGTGTAGCAGTTGGCTACGGTCTGGGCTTCAACCCCCTGCCCGGCATCTACCACCAGCAACGCCCCTTCACAGGCGGCCAAGGAGCGGGAAACTTCGTAACTGAAATCTACATGTCCAGGCGTGTCGATAAAGTTAAGCTGGTATGTTTCACCATCACGCGCTTTATAATCGAGGGTTACGCTCTGCGCTTTAATGGTAATTCCCCGCTCTCTTTCCAGATCCATGGAGTCCAGAACCTGTGCTGCCATTTCACGTTCGGTTAATCCACCACAATGTTGGATCAAACGGTCTGATAATGTCGACTTACCATGATCAATGTGCGCAATAATAGAGAAGTTGCGAATGTGCTTATGCTGCATAATGCTTGGAAATTACCTGCAAATTGTTACGATTAAACGTCTGGCGGGTGATAAACGATTACAATGACGTGTTCAGCCAGACACCTTCAAGGGTGCGGATTTTACCTACTTATTGCGCTAAAAGCGAATATCACAGCAACAAATCGTTGCCGCTGACGGCAAACAACAAGCCGCCCCGGCTATACCGCTTGTGCTTTGTCGTTGACCCGACTGACAATAACCGGCTCGAAGCGAGCATTTCTGGCCCGGGCCAGATACCGTGCGACCAATTTTACACTGCCGGCTGATAACACTGTAGCGACAGCGAATACTGCCAGCTCGTGCCAGTTTGTTAGTTGGTTCAGGCTAATCACGCCACCAATCAGGGTAACCAGTGGCACGATATAAACCAGCCAGGAAGCCAGCAGGACTTTTTGTTCGGGGATGCCTATCACCACCAGGTCGCCCGGCTTAACCGGCAGTGGACTGCGCATAGTCAGCGTTTGCTGGCGTGGTGTAAACGCTTTGGCCACGGCGCTGGTGCCACAGTCGTCACTCACCTGACACTGACTGCAGCCGGTCTTCACCGACGCGCTGACGGTAATCAAATCATCTTCAACACCAATTACTGTCGCCGTCTCGGTAATCACGCTATTCTCCGGCTGCACCAATGGAGTGGGCAATTTCGTAGGCGGTTTGAGGCGGGACTTTGCCAATGATAGTGATTTGCACCTGACCATTGGTTAACGACAAAAACGTATTGGTTGAATGGCGCAGCACCACGTCAGAATCCAGAGAATCCTGAGCGGGTTGCACATATACCGACACGTCTACCATGCCATCACTGAACAATTTGTATTCTACCACCTGACCGGTCATGGCCAGTCGCCGGGTTTCGCGCTTGATTTCTTCCATTCCCACGGGCAAAAATTTCACTTCCCACTGATGCTGACGGGGTTTTGGGGTCATGGCTACCGCACCGGGTAACGCTTGTGGATTTATTCTTGAAAAATACGGTGACGGTTGCTCACTCACATTCACCGCGGTGACCTGAATTTGCTCCAGCAATGAGCCCTGTAAATCCACCATATCCAGCTTTAACAACATGCCGGTTTCTTCGTCGAGCCACACCTGATAGTTATAGCGCTTGTTGTCGCGACTAACGATACGTAACTGCTGGGCTGCCCGGCCGGAAACCCGGGTACGGCCAATGGTAATAAACTGGTAAGCGTCGGTCAGCGCCGTAGGGTTGTACAATAAATCGCTGGGCAGTGGCCCGCTGATGGCACTGGCGTAAATGCTGTATGGCTGCACATCTGGTTCGAACACGCTGACCACATTGCCAAGACGGATCATTTCCTGACCCGGCCCGTTTTGCAGATTGAGTTGCTCAGCTTCCAGACCATCTTCTAATACCGCATGCCGCCACAGGTAGGGAGTCATTTCCTGACCGGCTCTGGTCAGTACAAACGATACTTCAAAATTGGAGGTGCGATTGATTTGGGCTAAGCGTTCCAGCCACTCCATACCGCTCAGGTTTTGCCGGGGAACATCGGCGAGAGCCAGATCTGGCTCTGTTATCTGTTCAGGCTCGCTTTGCGAGTCTTCCTGCGCATAAACTACCGCAGGCACAGCAGAAATTAAGGTAGTTAGAAACAACAAACGCACTGCCCGGGCAGTGCGTTGTTTTACATCGAAGAATGCTTGCATAGTAATTTAAGGCTGATTAGGTTCAGATTCCGCGGCCCGTTGAGATTGCTCTTCTGCCTGCTTCAGTTTCAGTTGCTGCTCATGGTCGGCAAGCAAAGCATTAATTTGTCGACGCTTCTGTAACAGTGCATCCGAATCGCCAGCGCGATTATTTGGTACTATATTACTTTGCTCAAGGCTTACCGGTGCCATGCCGGTTTGCGGCATGCCTGGGATCACGGGTGTCTGGAAAGTCGTAAAAGGCTCTTCCGCCGCAGGTTGTTGATTAACCTGTTGTACGCCCAGAATTACCGCGGCAGCCACTGATGCTGCAACAGCCAGTTGGCCGGACTGACGAAGGAATGGTACTACCTTGTTCACCACTGGTAGCGACTTCCATTTGGACTTCGGCGCCAACACTGTTGGTTCCTGGTCAAGCGCGGCTGCAACCTGGGCAGTAATGTCAAATTCCGGCATCACTGAAGCTTCTTTACGTAAACCGCTACGGATGACATGGTAGCTACGCCATTTTGCCAGTGATTCACTATCGTTTTTAATGCTGTCAACAAACCCGCTGTCATCGAGTTCGCCGTCCATAAAAGCCGATAATTTTTCGTGTTGCTGCGTCATAAAGTACTTTTCCTGGTTACGCCTTGATTACTTTTCATCGTTATAAGGCAACCTTGTCAAAATCTACTGTACCTGATCTCGGCCCTAAAGCTCAATATCAGGTTTCCAGTAATGGTTGAATAACCTTATCAATAGCTTCCCGTGCTCTGAATATCCTGGAACGCACCGTTCCTACAGGACAGGCCATTACATTTGCAATTTCTTCGTAACTCAGCCCCTCAATTTCACGCAGAGTAATTGCCATTCGTAAATCGTCAGGCAATTTTTCCATAGCGCGAAACAAAGTCGCCTCAAGTTCATCCGACAGCACACTGCGCTCAGGAGATGAATGCTCCTTCAGTGCATCACTGCCATCATAATAGTCCGCTTCTTCAGCATCGACATCACTGGCGGGCGGCTTACGCCCGATAGCCACCAAATAATTTTTGGCGCTGTTCACTGCTATACGATACAACCAGGTGTAAAATGCGCTGTCGCCCCTGAAATTAGGTAACGCACGATACGCTTTAATAAACGCATCCTGCGTGACGTCTGCCACATCACCGGTGTTTTTCACATAGCGCGAAACCAAGTGCATCACTTTATGCTGATAGCGCGTTACCAGCAGATTAAACGCGTTTTTATCGCCTTGCTGAACACGTTCAACCAACTGTTGATCAGTTATTTGCTCGCTCATTCGAGCCATTTCTCCTACCGACTAATTCCCAAATAGCTCATGCAAGCAATTGAGTAGACTTCGCGTATTTTAAAAAGTTCGCAAAGAATGTGATCTTTTTTTCATTTCTCAAGCTAAACACCCTAAATATCGGTAAAATAGTTGCCGTAAAGGCGTTTAGTCTTTTACGTTTGCGCCGAGTTTTATTAGACTTGCCGAAAATCACGCATTGTGACCCTTACATTACATGAATTCAAATGCTTCTTCATCTGTAACACCGGAGCAACCTGCTGACGCTAACGTTGAGCACAGTTGTGATGTTTTAATTATCGGTTCTGGCGCGGCGGGCATGAGCCTGGCCTTATCACTGGCCAATTATTGTCGCATTATCCTGCTCAGTAAAAGTGACTGTAACGAAGGCTCCACCCGTTACGCTCAGGGCGGTATTGCGGCAGTATTTGACGAACGCGACTCCATTGAGTCCCATGTACAGGATACTCTGGAAGCCGGCGCCTATCTTTGCGATGAAGACGTTGTGCGGTTTACTGCGCAAAATGCCAAGAGTGCCATGGAATGGTTAATCGAACATGGCGTCCCCTTTGATCAGGAGCAGGCCGATAACGGCGAAAACCGCTATCACCTCACCCGCGAGGGCGGGCATAGCTTCCGCCGCATCCTGCATGCCGCCGATGCCACCGGCGAAGCGCTGCAAATCACGCTTAACGAAGCGGTATCCCAGCATCCCAATATTCATATTTTTGAGCGTTACAATGCCATCGATATGATAAAAAGCCAGGACAATCCTAACCGCTGCAAAGGCGTATATGTATGGAACCGCAAACGGGAACAGGTCGAGGTGATCCGCAGCCGCTTTATCACCCTGGCCACCGGTGGTGCCAGTAAGGTTTACCAGTACACCTCGAATCCGGATATTGCCAGCGGTGATGGTATTGCCATGGCGTGGCGGGCGGGTTGCCGGGTCGCTAATATGGAATTTAACCAGTTCCACCCTACCTGCTTATTCCACCCGCAGGCGCGTAACTTCCTGATTACCGAAGCACTGCGTGGCGAAGGTGCCCGTCTGGTTCACGCCGATGGCACGCCGTTTATGGAAAAATTCGACGAGCGCAAAGACCTCGCTCCGCGGGATATTGTTGCCCGTGCTATCGACTATGAAATGAAACGACTGGGCGCTGACTGTATGTATCTGGACATTAGTCATAAACCTGCCGACTTCATTGTAAAGCACTTCCCGAATATTTATCGCAAATGCCGCTCGCTGGGCATAGATATCACCCGCGAAGCTATTCCGGTCGTTCCGGCGGCGCATTATAGTTGCGGCGGCGTGATGACCGATTTAAATGCGCGTACCGATCTGGATAATGTCTATGCGGTTGGCGAAGTCGCTTACACAGGCTTACACGGTGCCAACCGGATGGCGTCTAATTCGCTGCTGGAGTGTATTGTTTTTGCCCGCTCAGCAGCTGAGCATATTCTTTCCCGCCTGGATGAAGCTCCCGCAGAAGAGCCCATCCTGCCATGGGATGAAAGTAAGGTCAGCGACTCTGACGAAGAGGTTATTATCCAGCATAACTGGCATGAGCTACGCCTGTTTATGTGGGATTACGTTGGCATCGTGCGCACTACCAAACGGCTGGAGCGAGCAATTCGCCGGATTAAATTGCTGGAACAGGAAATCAGTGATTACTACTCGAATTTCCGGGTCAGCAATAACTTGCTGGAGCTACGTAATCTGGTAACGGTGGCTGAGCTGATAGTGCGCTGTGCCATGCAACGTCAAGAAAGTCGCGGGCTGCATTACAACCAGGATTATCCTGAACGGGCAGAGAATGCAACGCCATCCATTTTAACGCCCATGCCGTCTAATACCTCACCGCAACCGGGTGATTTAACCAGTTTCGAGCACTAAACGCAGTCGGTGGCGTTATCAACCGATCTGGCCGGTGAAGTAGGTTTCCGCCTGCTCCCGGTTGGCTGAGACCAGCGAGAAGTGGGTAGACCCTTCACCTTGTTCGCTGTACAGCACGGCTTTGGCTGGCACAAACATCGGTCGTTTAAACGCTAACCGCACTGCTTTGCTATTTAGCTCCGCTTGTTTATCCAGCACAGAAACCGCCTTTGCACCGCTGTACATACCATGCACTATCGCCCGTTTAAAACCAAATAATCTGGCTGTCAGCGTACTTAAATGAATGGGGTTAACATCGCCAGACACTTTTGCGTAGCGGCGCACCATTGAAGCACTGAATGCTAACTCTGCAGTCTCGGGGGAGGTTTCACCCGGTGCGACAATATCACTCTCGTAGGCAGGTAACGGGCCGGGCTTAAGTGAGGTTTGCATCAGGTACGTGCCGGTTGCGCTGTATACCCGCTGACCGCGCTGGTTGCCGGTAACGGTGACTTCTACGGCCAATCCTCGGCGATGCTGAAAAACAGTACCAAAGCGGGCCACCAGCTCACAGGGAATATCGGTGCGGCATTCGGCATACTCTTCTACCCGGTTCTGCAAATGCACCAGTCCCAGTAACTTGAACGGGCTTTTACTGTGAGCCAGCAAGCGTAGTTGCAATGAAAGTCCCCGCACCTGCCAGTAAAACGGGTGCATCCGAGTGGGGTTTTCCCAGTCAACTAACTTACAGTATTTCTTATAGTGACGAGCGCTGGGTAAGAAGGTCTGCCATAACACCGGGGCGCGTTGCAGGCCTTCCAGTGAAGACGGCGTAATATCAGCAGCTTTTTTAAACCCAGCCTGCAAATAAAGTCCTAACATTCAGAGTTGTCCTTGCCTAAACACAATCCTGGCGAGTCGGCGGTAATCTTTATCCTGAACCTGCCAGGGAAAAAGCCAGCAGGTTTCAAACCGCCGCGACTGCTGAAAATAGCGCACCAGATACAATGCACCGGGAAGCAGCTTTGAGCGCGGGCTGATTTGCCAGTTACCGGCGTAATCCTGACGGCCGGTAATAACCGTATACCCTTCGCCAGCCTCATCAATTATCCAGGTCTGTGGATGCGATGTAAAATTCAGTGGCCAGAACATTACCAGGCACAAACTGATACACCCGGTTAGAACTGCCCACCAAAACGCAGGCGTTAACACCAGGATAATCGCGACTGCCACACTGGCCAGCATCATTCGATAAACAGGCTGGCACACGGGCGGTCGCAGAAAAACGCTATACTTTGACCCGGCTGACAATCGTATCGACCATCCTGGCCAGTTCAGGATCCTGACAGGTCTGATGGCCCATAATCCAGGCAAACAGATCCGGATCGTCACAGGTCAGTAACCTTTCAAAAGTTTCCTTATCCTGTTCAGACAGATCGTTAAACGCTTCTTCAACAAATGGCAGTAACAGTACATCCAGTTCCAGCATGCCGCGGCGGCAAGCCCATTTCAATCGTGCATAACGTTTCGCAGTAAACATAACCGGTTGATTGTGTGAAATAGTCATGGCGGCAAATATATCACGGTTAGAGACAGGTTGATACTGGCCAGAAGTTGTCTATTGCCCATCCAAAGGTTGCTCTTCCATTTACTCGAGGGGCAGCTCTGGCGTGCATTCCAGTGTTTATTACCCGGCCATTAACAAGTGGTCAGCCACGCTCACAACAACAATCATCATCCCCCTTGATCTTCTGGCTGATCCCCCTCATATACTCCAGCAGGTTAGTTAAAACATCAGGCGTTAATATTACTATGCAAGCGAACTCCCCACTCCCTCCCAAAATGGATGCTTTTCCCGATAATTTAGTCGTGGCTTTGCCGTCGATGGCCTGTGTGAGTGTCAGTGGCGATGATGCCAAAACCTTTTTGCACAGTCAGTTAACCATTGATATCAATAAGATGGCTGACGCAACCGTGCGCCGCAGCGCACACTGTGACTTTAAAGGCAAAAGCTGGAGTGTGAGTCTGGTGGCCAATGGCGCCTCCGCCCTTTATCTGCTTGCAGGCAATACACCAGTGGGCGCTTCGGTGGAGCAACTAAAAAAATACGGCGTATTTTCAAAGATTGAAATCACCTCCGAAACGGAAAACTTTGATTTTTACCTGTTAAAGGGTAAGCAAACCACCGCGTTACTGGAAGGCAATTTCGCTGCGTTACCTGATAGCCCGATGGCCATGGTCGAGTCTGATTCAGGCTTCTGTATCGCTTTAGATTATCCCGCAGATACTGTACTGCTTGCCCTGAAAAAAGACGCTGCGCCAGCATTCGTCCAGGCGGTAAGCGATGCTGATTTACCTCTCTTTGAGGAAACGGCAGCCACAGCACTGGATATTGCCAGCGGTATCCCCGCACTGACCAGCGAAGAACAGATTAACCAGTACGTTCCACAAATGATGAACCTGCAGGCTCTGGATGCTATCGACTTTAACAAGGGCTGCTATATGGGCCAGGAAGTGGTTGCCCGTACCCGTTACCTGGGCAGGAACAAGCGCGCTGCGATGATTTTCAAGTTGCCCGAGGCTTGTGAAGATATCGCCACAGCCAAACTTGAAAAACAGGCCGGTGAGCACTGGCGCTCAGGCGGCACCATCCTGCGCGCGGCGGTTCTGGGTGAGGAAACCTGGCTGCTTGCCGTAGTGAATAATGACACCACCCCCGAGGATAGCTTCAGACTGTCAACTAATCCGGCATTGGAGTTGATTCATTGTGACTTGCCGTATACGCTCTAAATAAGGCGCACGGCGTATATTTTTATTTTTTACAACCTCCGAAAAGGCAGAGATTATGCAGATTTCGCAAAACAGTGTAGTAACCCTGCACTACACCGTAAGCACCGAAGATGGTACCGAGCTTGATTCATCCACCGGTGGAGAGCCATTATCCGCACTGCTTGGCAGTCGCTTTTTAATCAGTGGTCTTGAAGAGGCCCTGCAGGGTAAAGCCGCCGGTGAAAAGTTTGATGTTACCGTTGCTCCGGAAAAAGCTTATGGTGAACGTCTTGATCATCTGGTGCAGGCCGTGCCGGCTTCCATGTTTGAAGGCATGGAAGTTGAGCCTGGCATGCAATTTCGCGCGACCACTGATGCCGGCGAGCAGTCAGTTATTGTGATTGAGAAAACCGATGACGAAGTGATTATCGACGGCAACCACCCTCTGGCAGGTATCGCGTTATCTTTTGAAGTGGAAGTGCTCGATGTTCGTGAGCCCACTGAAGATGAACTGGCCCACGGCCATGTTCACGGCAAAGGCGGCTGCAATCACTAAGCATCGCCATTAGCCTGAAAGGGATAAAGCAAAAAGGAGTGCCACAGCACTCCTTTTTTTGTTGGTCATTATCGGCGCGGGATTAAATCGCTTCGTCGCCCTGTTCAGAAGTACGAATACGAATCGCCTCTTCAACAGAATAAATAAAGATTTTACCATCACCAATTTTGCCGGTTTTAGCCGATTTCAGAATGGTTTCTACGGCCAGCTCTACCCGCTCATCATCAAGCACGATTTCAATTTTCACTTTTGGTAAAAAGTCGACCTGGTATTCCGCTCCCCGGTACAGCTCGGTATGGCCTTTCTGACGCCCAAAGCCTTTTACTTCGGTTACCGTCATGCCGGCAATACCCACATCGGCAAGCGCTTCTCTAACGTCATCGAGTTTAAACGGCTTAACGATTGCTTCAATTTTTTTCATCGTCGTTTACTCATCGTAAATAGTAGGAATGGGTACACGTTTATGTTGTGTACGTTTATAAATATACAGTAACTTTTCAGAGACTTCCGCTGCAACCGGTTTATTTTCGAGAAAATCATCAATCTGGTCGTAAGTCAGCCCTAATGCCTGTTCGTCAGCTTTCTGTGGCGACAAGGTTTCCAGATCGGCGGTTGGTGCCTTATGAATAATTTTTGCCGGTGCGCCCAGGTGCTCAGCGACCTGACGTACCTGCCGTTTACTTAAGCCGAACAGCGGGGCTAAATCACAGGCTCCATCACCGTATTTGGTGTAAAAGCCGGTAATATTTTCAGCAGAATGGTCGGTGCCCAGCACCAGACCGTCAACCATACCGGCAATTTCATACTGAATAACCATCCGGGTACGGGCTTTAACGTTACCTTTTACAAAGTCCTGCTTGCTCTCATCGGCTGGTAGCAAACCCGCCGCGGTTAATGCCGAACAGGTTTCCTGGTGGATGGCATCAGCTCCCGGCTGCACGTTCACTGCAATAGACTGAGTCGGCTTAATAAAATCGATCGACGCCTGGGCGTCTTCTTCGTCAGCCTGAACATTGTAGGGCAAACGTACCGCTACAAACTGGTACTTTTCATGATGCTCCTGATTGAGCTCATCGATAGCCAGCTGAGCCAGTCGCCCCAGAGTGCAGGAGTCGATACCGCCGCTGATGCCAAGCACCAGGGCATTCAAGCCCGACTGTTTGAGTTGTTGCTTAATAAACCCAACCCGACGGGTAACTTCGTACGCCACGTCAATCGATGGCAGTACTTTCATTTCCTCAATAACCGCTTGTTTATCCATTAGATAATCCAGAGTTTTCTATAACTTGTATACAGTCTACGTTAAAAGACGCCATGTTGTCAGCAGGCATTATATCAACTGCTGATGTTGAAGCACTGCGATGCAGAATCAGCCGTACAGCGATACTTAGGTGTTTATTTTCATAAACAATAGAACTGGTTGTACGATAAACTACCATTAGAATCAACTCTATGAAGATGCTCTCTATGCGCCACTCAGGCTATACGCTGATCGAACTCATGATAACCGTTGCAGTGCTAAGTATCATTGCCGGCGTAGTAGTGCCTGGCGCCCGCGGATTCATTAATCATTCTATACTGACCAAAGAAATCAATGAACTGAGCACATTGGCCCGCCTTGCCCGTTTTAAAGCCATGGAAGAGCAAACCGAGGTGGTTATGTGCCCTTCTTTGGATTATACGAATTGTATCAGTAACTGGACTTACCCGAGCATGGCTTTTTATGATGTCGACGGCAACGGTAAACGTGGCACAAATGAAACCTTACTGAGTTCCACTGAAAAGCTGCATAGCAGTGTTAAAATTAAAGCGCCCTCTCAAGCCCTTGTTTTTGATGCAAGAGGCGGCGCTAATATCACCACTACATTGACGATTTGCGACGACACAAGTAAAGCCGATAAAGCCGTTGGCCTGATTATTAATGGGTACGGTAAAATCGCCATCGCCCAGGACTCCGATGACGATGGTGTTAATGAGAACCATGCTGGTTCTGCATTAACCTGTAGTTAAAATCTTTAGCAAGACCAGCAGTATTCGCTGCTGCCAATACTGCCGTCACTATTCTGATCCCAGGCTTTGCGCCCATCACTGAATATATATAACGTACCATCACCCGCCTGAGGACTGCCGCTTACCGGCACCGCGCGTAGTTCATAGCTATTACCATCAGCACTCACGGCATGAATAGTAAGCGTGTACTTTTTCTTGGCTGCGGGTTCAGTAGATGGTGAGTAGGCCGTAAAAACCACTGGCGACCCGGTGTTACCGCTACCTGTGGCCGCACCGTTATAACTGAAAGTTGTTGCATAATGGCGTTCCATTGCCGAGGCAAAACCCATCAGGTCAGCCTGAGCCGTACTGCGGTTAGCACTAATCATCATTGACTGGTACGACGGGTATCCCACTGCGGCGATAATACCTACAATGACCACCGCGATCATAACTTCGATTAAAGTAAACCCTGATGGTTTGGTCATAACTATTATTGCTCCACTTCGGTTGACCAGCTACCACGCATTACCCGCTGATAGCGGCCAAATATATTCTGACTCAGGCATTCAAAGTCTGAAGCACAGGCCTCCGGATTACCATCTTCATCCACGGGTACTACCGCCGATACACATTCGGTACCCAGGCAGATTGTAGGATTGGTAGCATCCTCTATGAGGATCTTAGTATCAGGGGCAATACCGGTTTGCGTCAACGTTGCAAAGCGATCATCTTCACCCAATTCGTCATCACCATTCAGATCGCCCACCGCATTACCATCAACAAGGTTTACCAGATATGCCCGGCTGTTCCCCGCCGGAGGTGCACAGGCGCTGGTGCTGCTCGACGCAGGCACGTAACTGGTAAAGAAGACCTTGTAATTAACAATAACCGGCGAAGAGAGAATTTTTTCGCCGGAAGTTTGCATTTTTAAGAACCATCCCTGTTTACTCTTATACTCCGTGATAGCTAGTTCTCTGGTTGAATCATTACTGTGGGTCAGACTATGACTGGTGGCATCGAACAAGTCGTTTTCGGTGATCGTAGTCGGAAAAGTAAAGTCGCCATTGGTATCAGGCGTGAATACACCGGTATCCTTAATCATGTAAAATCGATCATTGACCACATTATCCAGCGGATTGGCCCGCCAGCCACTGCCAACCACTACGGCGTAAAAGTTACTGCTACCAAGCGCCACTTCAGCAACATCCACTCCATAGTAGAAATGGCGGTTATCAGAATTCCCCGTGCCAGCTAAATCTGCAATGCGCTGGCCTTTAATGAAGTCGCTGCCAGATTCGCCGTTATAAACATCAAATCGGAATATCTGGCCTCCCATATCCGTAGCGTATAAGTGGTCTGCATAGCCATCACTGTCGCGATCAATAGCTGCGACATGACCAGGGATAGAGTATTGCATTTCACTCAGGTTCAGGTCAGCACCACTATCAGATGCTTGCCATAGTAAGGCCCCGGTATCAGCATTAAAAATCATCACGGCGTTGCCTACCGCATCAGCGGTTTTAACCTGATTTGTGTCCTGGGTTTCATCATAGCCACCACCGACTATCATTACGTTATAGGATGTTCCACCCATATTCATTTTGGTAATGATTGGGCGTGACCAGGTTTGCCCCAGTTTATCCGGCCCGGTGCTGCCGCCCTCAATTTTAAAAACTAAAGAGGGGGATGTTTTACTGGTGATATCAAATACGTAATAATCCCGACCACCGCGACGCATACCAACATACAGATACTTCTTATTGTTGAATTCACGTAACACCATGTGACCATCCAGTCCATAAATGTGGCGGTAGCTGGAGTTATCCTGATAGAAGTCCTTGATATTCGCCAACAGCGATTTAGGGGTTATGGAGTAATACTCAGTGCCGGTGTCTGCATCAAAGGCATGCAGGAAGCCGTGGTTGGTGGCAATAAAAATCACTGAATCATTATTACCATAATTAACAATTACAGGTTGGGAATGGATAGGGTCACCCATTTGCAGACGGGATTCGGTGATATTGCCATCACCATCATAGTCTTTGATATCCACACCTCGCGTCCACTTGAGCAGTATCTCACGCAGCCCCTGCGGATCGGCTTCGCCGTCAGTGTCCATGGTAGCAGTAGTAATCCCACTGTTATTTTCATGCACCTGATTGGCAGCCGATACAATGCTACCCGGGCCATCAAAAAAGTACACATTTCGGGATAATGGCAACAGCGAAGCAGCGCCCCCTTCGCGGACATCCGCGCCATCCTGAAACAGCGACCAGTAACTGTGTGAGCTATCGGCAAAGAAACCGGTATTAGTATCAATGGCAGCAAGGCCATTTTGGTCGTATACCGAATCCCCGGAAATTCGATATTTTTTCAAATTTCCCGGCCATAAGGTACCCTCAGCCGGTTTAAACAGCGCGTAGTAGAGTTCATCCTGGTGAGTCAGGCGGTTGAGCTGATTTACTGCTACCCCCGGAGACACGAATGTCGCATTAACATCCTTAACGGCCCTCAGAATGGTCTCAAAGGCATTTAGCAGATCGGTGGAATTATTTGCCGTATAGAACCCACCACCACTTTGCAGTGCCAGTCGGTAGAGAAAGTTATTGGCATTGTTATTCGCTGCAAAGCCAATGGTATGGGTGGTGACTTTCGGGCCAATGACGGAGGTTGCCGATTTACTGATATTCGAGACCAAATCCAAACCGCAATACTCACCGGAAGACGCGTTCTGGCAATTGCTGTTAAGTAAAGCCTGGATCTTTGCTGAACTGTGGTTGTTATTCGCTTCACCATCAGACAACAGCACAATATGGTTATTGGTCTGACACTGTAAATCTGTCACCGGGCTGATGTACTCTGCACCACTGGGTATATATTCATCGATACAATCGTAATCACTGAGGTTTTCCGGATCGCAGCCATAGGGAAGTACTGAGTCAGCGCCTGTATAAGCATCGCGATGGCTCACACGGGTACTGCGGCGCACACTCGAGGAGACCGATGAGTTACCCCGGGTTAAACCATAATCCACTTGTCGGCCGCCATAATACAAGGCCGCTTCGTAAAGGGTATCAACAATGGGGGTTAAACCGTTGGCCGACAGGTCATCGACCTGACTGATAAGCAAGTCCCGAACCGAAAGACTGCTGCCGGCAGAGGCATTACCGTTAAATTCAATATAAAGCCTGGGCGCCCGGGAAGGTTTGCCGCTATATGAGTAGGCACCCCGTAATTCGTCAAAATCACTCAGCACGAATCCCAGTGCATTGCCCGCCTGCCAGCCACTGCGGCCAACAATACCATTGATTATGCTACTCAGATCTCCGGTCTGATACGTCCTGTTTCGTCTGAAGTCAGGAATACTCCAGGTGACACCGCCGGTTTTAGCAATATTCCGCAGATCATTACGGCTGTGGTATCTGAAATTACTAATGTTGTCCTGATCTATTCCTCTGATAAGCATGGTTGCACCATTTCTGGTATCCGTATCATAAGCGGTAAATTCCAGGTACGCATTGGTCACAGTCGCGCCCTGAGGGATATTGACATCAGTGAAACGCAAACCAATATAGCTATTCGAGCTATCCCGAAAAGTCAGCTCACGACCGGTAGATTCCCAACCATTAGTGGCTTCTTCCACATTGTCATAGGAGTCTGCAATCTGATACTGAGCTTCCCCTGCTACACAGCCGGTAGCCGACGTTTGATCGTAAGAGATAACCAACTGCGGAGCGGTACCGGTCCCATCATCATAGGCCATGACCCGGCGGTTGCTTGAGGTACTGTTACCCTCACCGTTGATCAAAACAGTCAGCGCGTTGTTGCCACACCAGCTACTCTGGTCAATGATTTCCTGAATGACCGGTGCAATATCCGGCGAACTAACATCATCTCCCCCGGAAGGAAAATCATTATCTGTACTCCAGTCAATCACTGCAGCAGTTTGCGTTTTACTGCTTATGGAACCGCTGGCACTGGAAAGCGCTGAACTGTCACCGGTTAACTCACCAGCAATAGTGATATTGGTACTGGCAATATTGTACTGGGCTGAGGTAAATTTAAGGTACGCCGAAGTAATGCTGGCACCGCGCGGAATATTGAGATCTTCAAAGCGAAAGGCTGAGGTTACCGGCGATGTGGAAAAGCTCAGGATGATTTCATCTGTATTGGTATATACTGATGATGATATTTCATAGCCATCATTGGCAGACGCATTGGTTGAGCTACTTAACTGGGCATCAATGGATTGATCAATATTCGTGGTAGGGTAAAGAATCGGCCCGCCGTGATCGGAAAACCGCATCAAACCAGCATTGATATTGGTCGCCGAAGCTAGGGCATCCTTCAATGCATTTTGTACCCGTAACATTCGCGACTCGGAACCACCATCCTTGCTTCCCATACTGCCTGACGTATCCATAATAAACAGCACATTAGGGTTGTAAGTTTGCGCGGCATTAGATGTGCCAAGGAAGATATCAAGGTCATCGCCGGTAGCATGTTGTGCTACGGCACATAAAAAAAGGCTGGCTAACCAGGCTGGTGATACTCGTTTCATTATTGTGCCTCCGATGAAGGACCAAATACGGCAACTGTCAGTGAGTTCGCGGTGATGGTTCGTTTGCCATCAATCTGTCCACATCCGCGCACGACAAAAACGTGGCAGCGTAATCCGCCGCTGCCAATAACATTACTGGAGCCCCGACAAGGCTTTTCCTGCACAAACGCGGTGCGTGACCAACTGGTAACATCAGGCTGAGTATGGAAGTTGCCGGTGGCGGTATTTTGCTGACCTTTTGTTAATCCGCTGCTGGTCAGTTGGCGATTGATCCAATCCGTATCATTGACACACTCCAGGGTATCAGTTTGCGGATCAAACGTGAGGCCCTGACGCGCCGCAGTGAGGGGGTCATCCAGATTGACGTTAGACAATACAATCTGATCCTCAGATTCAAATACCACGCCTGCAATTGCCGCTTCAGCGGCATCAAAGGTAAGCCCCTGAGCCTGCACAGAGTTGGCCATTTTGGTTTGAGATAAGCTGGTGCTGACCGCCGCCACCCCAAGCAGGGTTACGCAAAGCAGCATGATCAGCGCAAAGACCAGTACCATGCCCTGTTGTTGCTGTTTCATAACACGGCACTCCCAACATAATTAAGACTATTTCGTAGCGCGACTGAAACTGTAAACACCTGGTAATAATGCTGCTGGTCCAAAGTCACCGGGGCCTCAGAAAGTAACCTGACCTTTTCGTTGGCGATATTTTGCAGATTGATAGGTGCGCTTTTGAGTAATAAAGCCAGGCGAATTGCTACCACTTGTTGATTTGCCAGACGAGCATTGCCGAGTTCGCTGGCATCCACATAGGTCACTACCCGACCATCATTACCCGTAACATCTGCTGATAACCCATATTCAACTTGCATGTTATCTACCCCATCGAGCAATACAACTTCTGCACTGGGTGTGGGGTTGCCGCTGAATCCACGCAAATAGCGCCCGTTGTAGCCAATACATTTTAACTGCCCGTTTTCCACAAAATAATGGTTTACAATGTGCAGATGCTCTGGGGCAGTGGCATTAAACCGGTTGCCGGTACAATCCTGTTCAGCTAATAAATTGACCACCAGCCCGTCGCTGGCACTCCCCGCCCCCTCTGTACTTCCCAGAGTCGCCATGGACGGGTAATCATTGGCAATAGCCACAGGTTGACGCAGCACAAAACTGGACTCCAGGACCAGATCTGTTGAATCTTCGATATTGGTTGTATTAATGTCGTAACGCCCAACCTCCCGCAGTTCGTCCTGAATCCGCAAGGTAATGTAACGCCCATACTCCTGAATCTCAGCTATTGCCTGATTCAATGAATTTGTTGCCCGGGTACTAACAAAAACCTGTATTACGCCTGATAAAATGATCAGGCCCAAAACCAGGCTGATCATTAATTCAATAAGAGAAAAGCCAGACTGCTGCTTCACAGGGTAACCTCTTTAATCACACAGGCACGATTTGAGTCGGAGTCAAAAGTACACCGACTGTCGTTGGCCACCGTTGATTGCTGGTCACTCTTGACCGGCCAGCTAACCGCTATATTTACTAATGAACCACTGGAACAGGCTTTCGCGTCGCCATTGTCACGGTCATTACAACTGACACTGATACGCATATTCGGATTACTGCCCACCGCCTGACAACTGGCTTCCCAGCCACTGTATTCGGCGATTTCAGCGCTCGTGCAATTACCCGTTCTACAATTTGGAACAGAGGCAGGCAGCGCCAGGCAGTAACACTGGTAAAGGTTACTGCCCGTGCAGGAAAGGGTTTCAAAATTGAAAAAATCGGTATTGAAGAAGGCATCATCAACTTCCCAGCCATCGTCGGCCTGAGCAGGTTGTGCAGCACTGACCATTTGTTCTGAGACATAGCGGGCAACCAGTTCTGCCTGACTTCTGCTAGCAGCCTGTACGTTGTTAAAAGTACCGGTAAATTGCAGGGATGCGACGCCCAACAAGCCAATCGTCAGCACAAACAGGCTGACCAGAATTTCGATCATACCTACGCCGGCGACTTTTTGCAGACTATTTAATGTTGGGGGTTGCATGCGCATCATTGACTCCTACCATATGACTCTATACTAACTAACTGCCGGTAAATTTTCCGTAATTTTGGTTACGTGAGTTGGGTAATAGGTATTGTCTGCAATAACAAATTTTAACCATTCCCGGATGTAACTCTATTTACCCTTCTTCAGATCAGGTCACCTGTCAAAGTGTGCAAGATACACTGTAACCTCACGTCAATTAATTGAAAGGAATGAAAAATGACTGCTCGCGAGCACGGATTTTCACTGGTTCAATTACTCATAATCGTAGCAATCGTGGCAATCATTGCCAGCCAGAGCGTGCAAAGCTTCAGTACCATGCTAAAAGCCATTGAATTAAAAGGAGCGGTTCAGTTGGTATATTTTCAGATACAGGCTGCACGACATCAGGCAATCGCCAAGCAACAAGATATTCAGCTAGATATTGTCGATGGTCAGTACTGGTGTATAGGTATTACTGACCAGGCAACCTGCAATTGTCAGAGCTCGCAATCTTGTACCATTGATGGTGTCGAAAAAGTGACCTCATATGACGAATTTCGTTTTGTTCAATTGGCGGCCTCTACTTTTGCCCATAACAACCAGTCACGGTTTTCACCTCCGCGGGGGCTTGCGCAAGGATATGCAGGGTCGGTCACGCTGACTAATGCCGAGCAGGATTTCAAAGTTATCGTGAGCAATACTGGCAGGGTAAGGATTTGTGCGCTTAATCAGGCTATTTCGCACTACCCTAAATGCTGAGTTATGGCGCACTTACGCTGCTATCTATCTGGACCTGGATGTAGTCTGAATAAAACTGATAATATTCATCAGGTGATAAAGGCAGAGTGCTGGCGATCCCGGCATTGCCACCGTAGCTACCTACGTTGATATTCGTAACACCATCCTGGATACCTGTCACTCGACCACGGCTGTAAGTATTGTAGTAGTGATTCACTGGATCGATAACGGTGTCCATAGTCTCGCTAGTGACCGTTGCAATAACCGGGTTATCTGCGTGCCAGCTGGCCAACAGAGTAAGATTGATGTCATAAAATGGCACTATCTGCTGCCATAGCGGATCATTTGCTGCCAGCTTCGCTTGCACCGCGGCAAGGTGAGAGCTTGTCATCCTATCCAAATAAATCCCTCTGGCAATCAGTTGATAATCACCAGGCGGTACCAGTAAGGAACGACTAGCCAGGCTGGATGAAAAAGGTGAATTACTGATTTTGCTAGCCATTAACTCAGTCGTATAAGACCGGTAATCGTCCAGTGCTGTTTGGGTGTCTAAAAAGGATGCTTCAAATGCGACGATATCGACAAGTTGCCAGTCGGGGTAGAGCTCATAGAAGCCGTTAATGCGTTTAAATCGACAATTCTCGATATAGGTGTCGCCGACCTGCGTGGCTTTAGTGAAGTTTCCTCCTCCAACTGAGTCATAGTGACTGTGAGGTAAGCCCCCTTCCAGGCGATAGTAAGCTTCACTGGCAACCATATTCATGTTGTCATGATGGTCCCGACAGCATACATTGCAGTGGGCAGGTTGCTGATTATCGGCCACCACACCGGTATCTTTAATCTCCAGATAACCTGGCGAGTCTACCAACTCGTCTCCTTCAAGTAGCGTCATTGCCGGGGTATAACCATTGCCGCTACCAGCCAGTTTGCATTTGCAGTTAATGGTCAAAAAATCCTCCTGTTTGAGCAATTTGCTGACCTGACCGCTGGAGGCATAGCGAAAAGAAGTCAATTCAACAATTTGGTTACTCCCTTGGTTAATCCTGTCAGGTAACGGTTTGCTGGCTTCCACCCTTTGATTATTGCCAAGACTATAGGATATTACGTCTGGCGCGGTACCTGGTGTGAAAGGCACTTCCGGCTTCGTTTTAACGTTATTTGACTCATTAATTGCATGATAACTGTGCCCTAAGGATACTGGTGCTATATTCCCATCCACTGCAATGGCCATGGTGTTACCTTTGGTATCAACCCATTTAACCGTCACCGTCACTTGTTTTTGCGCCGGGGATGGCGGTAATGGCAAGCCATTGCCAAGCAGGGTGGATCTGTCCATCCAGGTGTCGGCAACACCATCACCGGTGGTATCGCTAAAATACTTATCCTCAACCTCCCAGTTACGGGTGAATGAATGCAATTCACCATCGGTGCCGAGCGTGACATCTACCTGTCCAGGATTAATCGTACCACCGACATTATCAGCTATATCATCATAGGCAATCATCCCTGCCGCACTTTCAATAGCTTCAAATTGTCGCAGATCATTAAATTTATTCTGAGCTAATCGCAAGGCTGCATGTCGATAAGCGGTCTGCGCATCACTTCGCATGTATGCAGACTGCAATGACACAACGCCGCTAACGCCAAGCATTATAATCAGTGAAGCAATTAAAACTTCAACCAGTGAGAAGCCGCGAACCTGCATATAACCTCCTAATAATCCCGCCAACTACCGGGCACTCTGGCCAGCCGTTGAAACGCATTGTGCTGTTGTAGCAGGGTCAGGACATCCTGATGATAGGTTGAGTGGTAATAGCCATTCGCGTGACCTAAATCGTGATTCGCAATCATTCCACCAACTACTCTTGCTCCCCCGGCCATATAAATTTCATAATCCATAGCGGTAGTCGGTTTTCTGAATGACACCACCAGCCCGGTAATTATGGAGCCACTGTTCATCGTTAAATCGCCATTGGCAACAACGAGTAGTACCGGGTTAGTATCGTTGCCTAGCGAAGTATTTGCCGTGACGTAACAATGTCCCTCGACCCAGATAAATCCCGATGTTGCCGCTCCCAACGACGTACAAGTCGATAACACTTCGTCAGCTTCATTACGCAGTAATGCCCACTGATTTGCCGGTATATTAAAAATATACTCAAGCAAATCGTCCGGAAAATTAACATCGTTATCCAGAATATCCGGCCCCTGATGAGCGGTTTGAGAATATGGGGCGCTGCTACAGTTGCCTTCCGCAAAGGACTCCTGGTTACAGGTGGTGCCGCTGCCGTTGAGCAAATCCACATCCAAATCGCTCCAGATGGACAAGGGTACTCCTACACCACCACCATCAGGATTGGCAACCACCTCAAAGTTGCCTCCCGCAGCTATGCCGCCGGCCACTACAAGTGGAGCATCCGGTAGATTCGCCACCAGAGGGTAAACCAAAGCTTGTTCTGTGACCGTCACTGCGGACAATCGGTCAGGTGACTGTCCGACTGACTCTAATGTTATTAAGCGCTGTGTTGTAGATTCACGATGTATTTCTTCCCAACTCCCCGCAGTGGTGAAACTGCCCTGCCCTGGCAGGCTCTCGGTAAACTGAGCACCATCCCAGTAAGGCTCTATCGTCAAAATTCCTAAGGCTTTCATTAGTCCGGCCTCTGCACTGTTAAATGCCAAAAGGCGATTTTGTACATTTAAAGTAATCAGGTTTTCAAAGGACTTAACCTGACCGGTATATAAAGTCACCAGAGCTGCCATGGTGAGTAATAAAACAACCGAAGTCAGGACAATTGCCCCTCTCTCAGCCGATAATGTAGTAGTTTTAGCTTTCATAGTTTCTGACCACCACAACGGTTTCATAGGTTCTTGATAATTTATCGTTTGCCGATAGTTCCCCACTAAGAAAAACCGTTACGGATGTGCTGGCAATCCCTTGTTGAATTGTTTGGTTAATGGCAAACCTCAGTGACGTAACGTTAACGACACTACCGTCAGTTAAGTCTTCCCAACCATTGCTGGTGCAATCGAGAGCGTTACGGCGGATTTCTACCGTGCCATCAAGGAGTCGGTAGCCGAAGTGCTCATTGGGTGAGGCCTGGTCGAGTGTGCCATTGTCGTTACTGTCGTAGCTAAACAATACGCAGCTTTGTGCAGTTTCACCGGGATACTCGCTGATTGAGATAGATTGATTAAATGGCGAGGGGTTAGCATCCGGCTGAGAAACCATAGCCATGGTATTTCCAGAATAACCCGTTCGTCGTAAGTCTGCGATGATAAGCGCATAAACGTTGCCTAATTCTTCATTAAGCCTGGCACTGCTAAGTAAATTGCCGTTAACTCCCACTCCATATCCCACCAGCGACGACACAGCTGCCAAAGAACCAACTGCCAGCGTCATGGCAATCATAATTTCAATTAAGGTGTACCCGCCCTGGTATCTAACATTCATTTCGCAATAAATCTCTCTGTTGTACTCATCGCATACCGAACTCCTCACAAAAGCAGCTCTCTGTATCTCGTGTGATGACTCATTCTGCATACTGTTTTAGCTTGTTTCTGCTGGTCTTAAGAATGGTTGTTAGATAGTCGCCAACCAAACGTTGGCTTTAGAATAAGAGCCGTACGTGCGTTCAGTTGACTGATAGGACGTAAATTTGGAGTATCAAGTAACGATGAATCAACTGGCTTTACAGGGAACAGTTATCTGATGAAAACAACAGGATTTACTCTACTTGAACTGATGATTGCCGTTGTGATAATGGGTATTCTGGCTGCGATTGCTCTGCCGGCATATCAGGGGCAGGTAAGAGAATCCAGACGGGGGGATGCCCAGACCGCACTGATGCAAATGCATATGAGCCAGGAAAATTACAGGCTGCAAAACATTACCTACGGCGCCGCAGCGGATATCGGCATTCCGGCATCGGATTTTTACACTTTCAGTGTAAGTAACGTTAGTGCCACCACGTTTACGCTGACCGCAACAGCAAAAGGAAGTCAGACTAATGATACGGGTTGCACAACCCTGACACTCGACGAGTCAATGAATCGCACCCCAGCCAACTGCTGGTAACACGATTCAGGGAAGTGCTCGCAAGCAAGACGCTGCTGCGAGCATAAGACGGGAATTGTTTTAGCTTACCTGTTTAACCCGCAGTTCTTTGGGCACGGCAAACTCAATACTTTCCTCACGACCGCTACGTTCGCTGGCTTTTACTGCTCCCCAGTCGAGTAAACGCTGAATAACCCGTTTAACCAGTACCTCAGGCGCTGATGCGCCAGCGGTAACACCGATATGCTCAACGCCATCGAGCCACTCGCGCTGGATACAGTTCTCATCGGCGATCAGATGTGCCTGTGCACCCATTTTGCCCGCCAGCTCGCGTAAACGATTTGAGTTAGAGCTGTTTTGCGCGCCCACCACCAGCAACACCTGGCAATCCTGAGCCAGCTCGCGCACGGCATCCTGGCGATTTTGAGTGGCATAACAAATATCATCTTTACGCGGCCCTTCAATGGCCGGAAAACGTTCACGCAAGGCGTCGATCACGTCGGCGGTATCATCAACCGATAACGTAGTCTGACTGCAATAATAAAGTGCATTGGGGTTTTTTACTTCCAGCGTTTGTACATCGTCACTGGACTCCACCAGGTAGATACCGCCTTCAGGGTTATCGTACTGCCCCATGGTGCCTTCCACTTCCGGATGCCCGGCGTGGCCAATCAAAATACATTCGGTGCCCCGGCGGCTGGCGCGGGTGACTTCAAGGTGAACCTTGGTAACCAGTGGACAGGTAGCGTCGAATACTTTCAGGCCACGACGTTCGGCTTCTTTGCGCACGGCCTGCGAGACGCCGTGGGCAGAAAAAATGACGATGTTATCGTCTGGTACTTCATCCAGCTCATCCACAAAAATAGCGCCGCGCTCTTTCAGTCCATCTACCACAAACTTGTTATGCACCACTTCGTGGCGCACATAGATAGGTGGCTGAAAAATTTCCAGTGCCCGTTCAACAATGGTAATGGCGCGGTCTACACCGGCACAAAAGCCACGGGGATTAGCTAAATGAATTTGCATGGTACGCCCTTACTCAAGTCTAAGTGTTGATAACATCGATGATTTCAACATCAAAGATCACGGTTTGTCCAGCCAGCGGATGATTAAAATCCACCGTTACGGAGGTACCGGCGATGCTGCGAATGATCCCCGGCACTTCACTGCCATCGGGTTGGGCAAAGGCCATAATCATGCCTTCTTCCAGGGTCATGTCAGCGGCAAAACGGCTTTTATCCATATGGTGCACGTTATCCGGGTTAGGCTGGCCAAAGGCGTCTTCCGGTGCCAGCTCAAAGGATTTTTTGTCGCCAGCTGACAGTCCCAATAAACAGGCTTCAAAATTAGGCGTTAAGCTGCCATCGCCCATCACCAGCTTGGCTGGCTTTTTGTTTACCCGGGTACTGTCGGCGGCAGAACCGTCGGCCAGTTTAAGGTCAAAGTGCATAATAACCTGGCTTTTATCGCCAATCACTTTTGATGTTTCGCTCACGGTCACTCTCTCTACGTTCAGGTTAATTAGCGCTACTGGTTGATGTGTTGTCTTCTTTACTGGTTAGCATGTCCCAGATAAGCAGGGCAGCGCCAATAAAAATAGCACTGTCGGCCAGGTTAAATGCCGGCCAGTGCCAGTCATTTACGTAGAAATCGAGAAAATCGATGACATAACCATGCACAATCCGGTCGTACACGTTACCCAGTGCGCCGCCCAGAATAAAACTAAAGGCTACCGGCAGCAGTTTGTGTTGCTTAGGCGTTTGCTTGAGCCACCACAGGATCACGCTACAAACGGCTACCGCAATAGCAGTAAAAAACCACCGCTGCCAGCCGCCTGAGTCGTGCAGAAAACTGAATGCGGCACCGTAATTATGCACATAAGTGAAATTGAAAAACGGCGCCAGCTGCACAGACTCATACAATGCCATGCTGTCCATCACGGCGTATTTACTCCAGAGGTCCAGCACTACCGTGATCACGCTTATCCATAAAAAGCGCAGGCCGCTTTCGCTAATAAACTTAGGCATAGTGGCGCGTTTCCCCGTCACCATCCACGTTAGTTACGCAGCGGCCGCACAGTTCAGGGTGCTCACTGTGAGAGCCCACATCGTCGCGTACGTGCCAGCAGCGCACGCACTTTTCACCACTGCTTTTCGCTACGCTCACAAACAGCCCTTCCAGTTCGGTTGCACTAGCATCCGCCGGCTTATCGACCAGTGCCGCCACCTCCACACCAGAGGTAAGCAATACGAAGCGCAGTTCATCGGCCAGTTGCTCCAATTGGCCCTTAAGCGTTTCGTCGGCATACAGGGTTACAGAGGCTTCCAGTGAACCGCCCAGCAGCTGTGCTTTACGCGCCTGTTCCAACGCCTGGTTAACTGCGTCTTTAACCACCATTACCTGTTTCCAGTAAGCGTCGTTAAAGGTGTCATCCTGACCAAAGTCATTAAAGCCCTGGTACCAGGTTTCGGTAAACACAAATTTCGCTCTGTTGCCTGGCAGTTCCTGCCAGATTTCCTGCGCAGTAAAGCTGGTGATTGGCGCCATCCAGCGTACCAATGCCTCAACAATGTGATACAGCGCAGTCTGGCATGAACGACGTGCAACGCTGTCGGCTTTGGCGGTGTATTGACGATCCTTGATGATATCCAGATAGAAACTGCCCAGCTCTATAGAGCAGAAGTGAGATAGTTTCTGTGATACCAGCAGCATGTCGTATTTTTCATAATCGGCGATGATTTCGGCCTGCAACTGCTTAGCCCGTGACACTACCCAGCGGTCCAGTGCAACCATCTCGGCTTCCGGTACCGCATCAGTTTCAGGGTTAAAGCCATTGAGGTTAGCCAGTAAGAAACGGGCAGTATTACGCAGACGACGATAGTTGTCGGCCGCACGCTTAAGGATTTCATCAGATACCGCAATTTCTCCGCGGTAATCTGTTGAAGCAACCCACAGGCGCAGAATGTCAGCGCCCAGCTTGTTAGTAACTTCCTGTGGCGCTACCACGTTGCCCAGTGACTTGGACATCTTCTTGCCCTGAGCGTCAACCGTAAAGCCGTGGGTGAGTACCTGACGGTAAGGCGCATGACCGTGCATAGCGGTGGAGGTCATCAGTGACGACATAAACCAGCCGCGGTGCTGATCGGACCCTTCCAGGTAAAGATCAGCTTTAGCCGGGATATCGTCACGGCAGTCCACCACGAAGAAATGGGTAACACCGGAGTCAAACCAGACGTCCAGCGTATCGGTGACTTTGTCGTACTGGTCGGCATCGCTGCCTAACAGTGCCGCATCATCGATATCCCACCAGGCCTGAATGCCGGTTTTCTCAATCTCTGTCGCTACCTTCTCAATCAGGCTGGCCGTTTCAGGATGCAACTCGCCGCTAACTTTATGGATATACAGCGGGATCGGCACACCCCAGGTGCGCTGACGTGAAATACACCAGTCGGGACGGCCTTCTACCATCTTGGTAATGCGGTTTTCCCCCCACTCCGGGATCCACTCCGTTTTGCGGATTTGTTCCAGTGACTGCTCGCGCAGACCCAGTTTGTCCATGCTGATAAACCACTGCGGCGTGGCGCGGAAGATAATCGGCGTTTTGTGGCGCCAGCAATGGGGGTAGCTGTGCTCAAAGTTCACATTCAGCACCAGATTGCCACTTTCAGCCAGGGTATCAATGATGGGCTGATTGGCTTTAAATACGTGCATACCGGCAAACAACGGCGTGTTTTCAAGATAAACACCGTTGTTACCTACCGGGTTATAAACCTCAATATCATAGTGCTTACAGACGTTAAAATCGTCCACACCGTGAGCCGGCGCAGTATGTACGCAGCCCGTACCCGCGTCGGTAGTCACATGATCACCCAATACGATTAACGATGTTTTATCGAGGAACGGATGCTGCAATTTAGCTTTATCCAGCGCCTGACCTAAACAGGTTGCCACGGTTTTATATTCTTCAACGCCATAACGCTGCATGCAGCTTTCTACCAAATCAGTCGCCAGCATCAGCCACTGGGCATCATCACCAAATTCAACCAGTGAATACTCAAGTTCAGGATGTAAGCTTACCGCCAGGTTGGCTGGTAGTGTCCATGGGGTGGTTGTCCAGATCACAACGCCGGCTTTATGCGCGGCCAGCTCTTCGCTGCTAAGATCAAAAGCTGAGGCAAAAGTGTCAACATCTACCAGCGGGAATTTTACGTCGATGGCCGGTGACATTTTGTCTTTGTATTCCACTTCAGCTTCGGCTAATGCAGATCCACAATCGGTACACCAGTGAACCGGCTTAAAGCCTTTTTCCAGGTGGCCGGCGTCAATGATTTTGCCCAGCGCGCGAACAATATTCGCCTCTGAATCAAAATCCATGGTTTTGTAGGGCTTCGCCCACTCACCAAGAATGCCTAAGCGTTTAAAGTCGGTCATCTGACCGTCGATTTGCTTTTGCGCATAGTCACGGCATTTCTGACGAAACTGCGCAGCGGTGACCTTTTTACCCGGCTTGCCGACTTTCTTTTCTACCATCAGTTCGATAGGCAGACCATGGCAATCCCAGCCAGGCACATAAGGCGCATCAAAATCAGCTAAGGTTTTGGACTTAACAATAATATCTTTGAGGATTTTGTTAACGGCATGGCCAATGTGAATATTTCCGTTGGCGTAAGGAGGGCCGTCATGCAGCACAAATGGCGTTTTACCGGCTTTGGCTTGGCGAATCTGCTGATACAAGCCGTCTTGTTCCCAGCTTTTCAACATTTGCGGTTCGCGTTGCGCCAGGTTCCCTCGCATAGGGAAGGCGGTTTCCGGCAAATTCAATGTGGCTTTGTAATCACTCATAGCTATTGTTCTATCCGTCCACGTTATCGGGAGTTATCCCGGGTTCAGACCTGCACCAGGTCGTCGTTATTCATTAAAATTTGTTTGGCTTTAGTAACATCGAGGGCGATTTGCTCACGAAGTGTCTCAAGACTGCTGAAGCGCTGTTCATCTCTGATTCTGGCCACCGGAACTACCGTAATATGCTGACCATAAATGGAACCGGCAAAGTCAAAAATATGCACTTCCAGTTGCTTGCGCTGGCCGTTTACCGTGGGTCTTGAGCCGATATTGGCTACACCGGTGTAGAGCGTACCGTCGATATTCAGCTTCACTGCAAACACGCCGGTAATGGGTGTCTGGCAACGGTTAAGCAACACATTGGCAGTAGGAAAGCCTATTGTGCGCCCTTTTTTCTCGCCGTGAATCACCCGACCGGAGATAAAAAACGAACGGCCAAGCATGGTATGAGCCAGGCTAAAATTCCCCTCAGCCAGCGCCTCGCGCACAGCCGTAGAGCTTATCCGGCAGTCTTCCATGCGGTAACTTTGGGTGCTGACCACCTCAAAGCCGAAGTGCCGTCCGGCCTGTTCGAGGCGGGAAAAATCGCCCTGACGACCTTTACCAAAGCGAAAATCATCGCCAACCACCAGAAATTTCACACCCAGCTTGTCGACCAGCAGATGCTCTATAAACTCATCCGGCGACTGGGCAGCAAATTGTGCATTGAAACGTACACACAACAGGCGGTCTACCCCTTGCGCTTTAAGTAGCTGATATTTTTCGGCCAGCGGGCTGATTCGGGCAGGCGCCGTGTCCGGCGTAAAGACTTCTTCCGGATGCGGTTCAAACACCATCACAGTGGCAGGCAAAGACAGCCTGCGGGCTTGTTCAATAACATTAGCCAGCACCGCCTGATGGCCAAGATGAACTCCATCAAACTTTCCGATGGTCAGGACACAGCCGTGATGATGATCTTTTAAATTGTTAAGGCCCCGGATTAGCTCCACGTTTTACAGCAACCTTTTGTTGAGATGAATATGCTACAAAGCCGGCGATTATAAACTACCCGGCCAGCAATACCAATCGCTAAAAGGCCTTGGATTTGAAATGACGGACGCGAATGCCAAAACTAAACAGGCAGCCGCCGAACACGGCAACGGACAGCAAAATGGTTAACGTAAGGGACACGATTTTGTCGCGCAAGGCCAGGCCGGTAAAGTCAACGCCCTGCTGCATCCACAAAATAGCAGCCACCATGGCGCAGGTTGAAAACATCACCCGAGCCACAAACCCCAGGGTAAGACGGCTCACAACATACACTTTTTGCCGGCTTAAACCGATATACAGCAACGCAGCATTCAGCGTGGCAGACAAACTGGTGGCTATTGCCAGACCCACATAGCCATAAGGGATGGCAAAGATAAGATTAAACAGCATGTTGGCTGCCATACACCAGATACCAATTTTAACCGGTGTTTTAGTATCCTGACGCGAGTAATAGCCTGGAGCCAGCACCTTAACCAGCATAAAGCTGAGCAGGCCAAACGCATAGGCCATTAAACTGTATGAGGCCATGCGCGCGGTTTCGGCCGTAAAGGCACCGCGCTGAAATATTACCGAGAGTATCGGTTCTGCCAGAAACCCCAGGCCCGCCGCCGCAGGGACCCCCAGTAAGCTCACCATGCGGACCGCCCAGTCCATGTTACCGGAAAATCCCAGCTCGTCTTTCCCCACATGATTGCGAGAAAGCGTAGGTAAAATGACGGTGGCGATGGCTATGCCAAATAACCCCAGCGGAAACTCTAACAAGCGGTCTGAATAATACAGCCAGCTTATCGACCCGGTGACCAGAAAGCTGGCAATAAACGTATCGAGCAGCAGATTTATCTGCCCTACCGATACACCGAACAACGCCGGGATCATCAGCGTCCTGACTTTTACCACCCCCGGATCGCGCCACCCCCATTTGGGTTTAACCAATAAACCGGCGCGAAACAAAAACGGTAGCTGAAAACCCAGTTGCACAATGCCACCAATAAACACCCCCCACGCCAGCGCATAAGCCGGCTCACTCATAGCTGGAGCCAATAAATAAGCGCAGGCGATAATACAAATATTCAGCAATACCGGCGTGAAGGCCGCCACGGCAAACTTGTTAAGGGTATTTAAAATTGCGCCGGATAGGCCGGTCAGTGATATAAACGCAATATACGGGAAGGTGATTTTAAGCATGGCGCTGGCCAGTTCGAATTTTGCGCCGTCAGGTTTATCATTCAGATAATCAATAAACCAGCCGGCCCCAAACATGGCCGTAATCACCGGTGAAATGACCACCCCAATCAGCGCAGTCACAAATACTATTGCACCAAGGGTGCCCGACACATGGGCCACAAACTGTTTGAGTTTTTGTTCGTCTTGTTCGGCGTGGACTTCGGTAAGTACCGGGATAAAGGCCTGGGCAAACGCCCCTTCGGCGAAGAGGCGACGCAGGAAATTAGGGATCTTGTTGGCAAAAAAGAATACATCAGCGGCGGCTTCTGCCCCCATCAGGCGGGCAATAACTACATCCCGGACTAAACCCAGCACCCGGGAAAGGAGTGTCATCGTACTGACAATCAGGCCTGACTTAATTAATTTCTTCGACACACACTTCCCTTTCGGTGCCCTGCTGACACCCTAATCGACTTATGTGCCGTTATTGTACCTTATGTAACCACAATGAAATCAATGAATAATTGGGATATCAGGGATATTTAGCTTTCTAATCGCTCCAGTTTGTCAATCAGCATCATCGACAGGTTAACGAAATCCGTTGAGGTAACGATACCAATAACATGGTTGTCGTCATCCACCACGGGTAAACAGCCGTGTTTATTGCGTAAAAAGAAAGGCGCGACTTCCTGAATCGTTTCCTCGGCTTTAACGGTATCAAAATCACATACCGCCACTTCCATGATATTGGTCTGCTTCTCATGCTGCTCCAGTGCCTCGTTACCGTACAGCACCATCAGACTCATCACTTTGGCAATCAGGCTTTTTTGCGTGACCACACCTATTATTTTTTGCGTATCTTTATTTACCACGGGTAAATGACGAATGCCGCGATGACGGGTGATATAGTGGGCATCGTGTAAGGTATTCCCTTCATGCAATTGCATTACCGGGCAGGTCATAATATCGGCAACGGTTAACATTCACCTACTCCTGTTATTTATTAGCTATCATTTCAGAGATTTACCGCTCTACTATCGGTTTACTCCGATTACTGTAGACCATTATCGCCGGTTGTGCAGACAAGCTATTGACCTGCGTCAACGACCAATGTCAGCGAATATTTACTGGAGCCCGAGGGCCATACTCAGGTATACTACGCGCCATGCGGAAGAAAGTTACGTTTAGCTGCGATAAATTGTTTGACAATTAGCCGATAGCTAGGCACAATCCGCACCCTCGTTTTTGACATGAATTTTTTTGGGAGTTACACCTTGGCTAACATTAAGTCTGCTAAGAAACGTGCAATTCAAGCCGAAAAGCGTCGCCAGCATAATGCCAGCCGTCGCTCCATGACTCGTACAAGTATTAAAAAAGTAGTAGCGGCTATCGCCTCTGGTGATAAAGAAGGTGCCCAGGCTGCACTGTCTGCTGCAACTCCAATTCTTGACAGAATGGCTTCTAAAGGTTTGATTCACAAGAACAAAGCTGCACGTCATAAGAGCCGTCTGGCTGCGCAAATTAAAGCGCTGGGTTAATCACCCACTGACGTTTAGTTTAAAAAAGCGCCTTCGGCGCTTTTTTTATGCCTGTCATTTAATCTTCAACAACTCGTCATCGAACAGTCAAAGGTCCGTCACCTAACTGTCAAGCCCTATTAGTAAAGTGCAAGTCACTTCACCAGTTGCGATTGGCCGGGAAAATGTGATGGCAAAACTCCACTATAAAGCTGTATGGTTATCCGATATTCACCTTGGTAATAAAGACTGTAAAGCAGAATTCCTGCTTGAGTTTTTACATAGCATTTCGGTGGATACCTTATATCTGGTGGGCGACATCGTCGATATGTGGCAAATGGAAAAGCAGTTTCGCTGGCCGGATACCCACAACCAGGTCATGCACAAATTCATGCAAATGAGCAATAGTGGCACCCGCGTGGTGTATTTACCAGGCAACCACGATGCGCCCATTCAAAAATACTCAGGTATGGCCTTTGGTGATATCGCTATTGAGCGTGAACTGGTGCACACCACAACCAATGGTAAACGCTACCTGGTATTGCACGGCGATCAGTTCGATGCCGATGTAACCCTCGGCAAATTCCACGCCTGGATAGGGGATAAAGCCTACGACTTACTGTTATTTCTTAATCGCTGGTATAACCGTTTCAGAACCTGGCGTAACAATCACTACTGGTCGCTGGCCGGGTACATTAAAAAGCACATCAAGGGCGCCAATAAAGCTATCGAACGCTACCGTGCAGCAGGTTGCCGCCACGCCGCAGAAAGAGGGCTCGACGGGATTATCTGTGGCCATATACACCACCCTGAGTCGTTAATGGTGAATGGTATCCACTACATTAACGATGGCGACTGGATAGAAAACTGCTCGGCACTGGTTGAAGATAATAGTGGTGAGCTCTCACTAATTCACTTTAATGAGTATCTCAAGCACTCCGGTAATGTGTCAGTCCTGGCAGACTTTGTAAAAACCGGCAAAGCCGCCTGATACTGCCAGGCGTATCTGTAAAGGAACTGCAATACAACTGTGAGCATATCGTCATAAACGGTTGCTATCGTGTGGCGAAATAACCTGAAGTGTACTGAATATGTTTACTGTTGATGAATTGCTCAATGAGTACTATCCGCAGGTCGCCAAGCACAGCCTGCTAAGCAAACCCCTGCGCTTTGCACTGCGTCATTTACTGCACGAAAGGGAAATCGCAGACTTCGGACGGACCTACCCTCACTACCACGATATCGATTTTGTCGAGCAGGTACTGGAATACTTTAATGTCAGCACCTCGGTGCGGGACACCGAACGGGAACGCATCCCAAGTGAGGGCCGCGTGGTGATCATTGCTAATCACCCGATTGGCTCCATTGATGGTTTGGCGCTAATCAAACTGATCTCCGAAATCCGCCATGATTTAAAGGTGGTAGCCAACCAGATGCTGATGGCTATTGAACCACTTCGGGATATGCTGCTGCCGGTTAACAATATGCAGGGCGGCACCCGCAAAGAACATTTGGCTGCCATTCACGAGCACCTGGCTGGCGACGGCGCGGTATTAATATTTCCTGCCGGCGAGGTCTCCAGACTCAGACCACAGGGTGTACGCGATACCCACTGGCATAATGGCTTTTTGCGCATCGCCAGGCAGGCCAAAGCCCCCATCCTGCCGATATTTATTGATGCTAAAAATTCGCCGTTATTCTATGGTGTGTCTATGGTTTATAAGCCACTGGCGACAGCGCTGCTGGTGAAAGAAATGTTCAAACAACGGCGTAAGTCACTGCCGATGCGCATTGGCGAGCTGATCCCCTTCTCCAGCTACCAGTCACTGAGCATCTCGCTACCTGATCAGGTAAAACTGTTTAAACGTCATCTGTACCGTGTGGGTACTAATCGTAAGGGAATTTTTGCGACTCAGGCGGCCATTGCCATGCCTGAAGACCGCAAGGAGCTCTCTCGAGCTATACGCCAGTGTGAGCACTTAGGCGAAACTTCTGATGGCAAACATATCTATTTATACCTGCATCAGGGCAGTTCGGTGATCATGCGTGAAATTGGCCGTCTACGTGAAATTGCGTTTCGCGCTGTTGGTGAAGGTACTTTGCACCGTCGTGATATCGATAAGTACGATAATCACTATTATCACCTTATCCTGTGGGATGAAAACGATTTGGAAATTGTTGGTGCCTACCGTTTTGGTGATGCGCGAATTCTGAGTAACCCCGACCATCCAACGGGCTTATACTCAGCCACCTTGTTTGATTACGCACAACATAATCCGCAGCTGTTTGAACAGGGCCTGGAACTTGGCCGCAGCTTTGTACAGCCCCGTTACTGGGGTAAGCGCAGCCTCGATTACCTGTGGTTCGGTATTGGCGCGTTTTTAACCCGCTACCCACATTATCGCTATCTGTTCGGACCAGTGAGTCTGAGCGATAATTATCCACAGCCAGCCAAGCAGCTTATTGTGCAGTTTTATGCGACCCACTTCCCGGCCAGATTTGGTGAGGCCGAGGCAAAGATCCCCTTTTCCCTCCCCACCGATACACTGACCGAGTTTAAAGGCGAGGACTACAAGAAAGAGTTCACTCAGCTTAAACATCTGCTGGCCAATATGGGAGTGAACGTGCCCACCCTGTATAAGCAATATACCGAAGTCTGCGAGCACGACGGCGTGGCCTTTCTGGACTTCAACATCGACCCGGACTTCTGCGACTGTGTGGATGGTCTGGTGGTCGTTGACGCCGACAAGTTATTGCCGAAGAAACGCAAACGTTATATCCAGTGCCATCAGTTCGAGAAAACGGCTTAACTTGTGTTGCTCAGGGCCAACGGTTATAGAAATCCGTTGGCCCTTCTCCTCTGATATCTGACATTACGCAAAAACCTACGGCACTGCTATAGTAACCATTCCAGCCAACTTCGAAGGGTTAATGATATGGCAAGCATGGAGCAGGCTCAGGCAACCCAGATCCAGAACATTGAAAAAGCCACCGGTAAATCACTCAGTGAATTATGTTCGTTGGTGAATAGTAGCGGCCTGACCAAACACACCGATGTGGTGAAAATGCTCAAGGCCGATTTAGGATTAGGCCATGGCAATGCCAACCTTATTGCGCACATGGCTAAACAGGCGGCAAATCCTGGCGATACTGATACGCCGCCAATGGACCTCATCTATGCTGGTAACAAAGCGCACTTGCGCCCCATCCATGAAGCGTTACTGGAAGCGCTGAATACGTTTGGTGCTTTTGAAACCGCGCCCAAGAAAACTTACATCAGCTATCGCAGAAGTAAACAATTTGCCATGATTGGCCCGGCAACCAAAACCGCGGTAGAATTAGGCATAAACAGTCGCTCATTAAGTGAAGGCAACAGGCTGGAGAAGCTGCCGCCAGGTAAAATGACGCCCTTCAGAGTGCGTGTTACGGCACCAGAGCAGATTGACGATGAGCTCATAAGCTGGTTAAACACAGCCTATCAGGAAGCAGAATAAATAAATATTTACAATTACTTACATACATCCAACCAATAAACAGCCGAAATTTAGATAGCATAGGGATTGCAACCCTTTGACCTATTTATGCAGGAACCGGTATTCATGGAAGTAACCCCCCAACGTTATGCAGAGCTCGACTGGCTGCGCGTGATACTGATTGTCGCGGTGTTTATGCACCATGTATTCATGCCGTTCAACGGTGATAACTGGCACATTATGAATAGTGAGTCGAGCAAATTACTCGATGATATTATGGTCTATTTTGAGCAGCTTCGGTTACCGGTCTTGTTTCTGATTGCCGGGGCTGGCAGCATTATTCTGCTCAACCGGGTCAGCAGTACGGCATTTTTACTCAGCAAGTCAAAGCGGCTGTTACTGCCCCTGTTGCTGGCAATGATGTTTATTACGCCTCCTCAGGCTTATTTTGAAGCCCCTGAGCAGTATGCTTCACTGCTCGACGCCTACCAGCAGCGATTGCTGATCTTCGATAACAAACACCTGTGGTTTATTGAGTTTCTGATCATTTTTATGCTCCTGGCTACCCCGTTAAAAAAGGCGCTGGATACATCTCCCGGGCAAACGCTACTTGGAGCCTTTGAGAAGCTGTCGCATCGCCCGTTTGGTCTTATGCTGTCTGGCGTGGTTCTTATTTCTGTAAGGTGCATTTTAAAGCTCAATTATCCCGAGCAGGACGGGGCTATCGAGAACCTGTCGGTGTCGGTGTTCTATCTGGTGTTTTTTATCACAGGAATGCTGTTTATGTCCCGCCAGGCAATCTGGCAATCAATTGCCCGCCATCGTCGATTCAATCTGTATGGGTTTATAGTCAGCAGCCTGGTGTTCTATATCTACTACCTGGGTGACTTCAGCTCTATTGGCTCACTTGCCGTCAGGTGGCAAATCTGGTGGGCATTAACAGCGTTACTCTCCTGGGCAGGCATGCTGGTTTTGCTGGGTTATGCCGGACACTACCTGAATAACTCCCCGGCCTGGTTGCGCCAGGCTAACGAGTTAATCTACCCGTTTTATATTTTGCATCAGACGGTCATAGTGGTGCTTGCTTACTATATCGTTCAGTGGGATGCCGGTATTACGCTAAAATCATTGAGTGTACTGGTGTTGGCTTTTACCCTCACCGCCGGCCTGTGTTATTTTTTGATTCGGCCGACTACCTGGTTACGGCTTGCATTTGGTTTGAAGCAACGCGCCTGAATAGGTTAATCCTCGATTAGTGCTTGATATTATTGGTCCATCACGAAACACTTAACGTATCGATTTTAGGTTTGTTTAGCGGATAACATTATTATGCTAAAAATTATTGTCTTAATCCCTCTTATCCTGAGCGTATTATGGTTTGGGTATTTAAAGGCTAACAATTACAGTGTGGCTGACGGCAAACAGGGGTTTAAGTATATTCTGGTGATCTCTTCGGTCATCGCCGTCTTTTTCACCTTTATGTACTTTGTCACTCACTAACACCGGGTTTTCAGTTAAACAAAAAAAAAGCAGGTCTGAGACCTGCTTTTTGTTTATCTGAACAAAGCGTAAGGTTTAGAGATTAACCGTTACATCAGCTGCTGAGCGTAATGAATCCACAAAACTCTGGTAGTTAGCCTGGCTGTAATTGGTCATCAGCTGCTGATTAAGGCTGTCTAATTCTTCTTCACCCAGCGCTTCAGGCATGTTCACTGCCGTCAGGCGTACTACACCAACATCACCTGAACCCAGCTTAGCCACTTCGAGGTTGTTACCCTCTTCAGTACTCAGGGTAAACACGGTGTCTACCAGATTACGTGGTAGCTCGGTGCTGTTACGCGCAATGGCTTCTTTACTTTGCCATTCCAGGGTGACATCACCAATAGTCAGTTCAGGTGACTCGCCAGCCTGTACCTGCTCTACTACGTTGTCAGCCCACTCTGCTGCTGCTTCCTGCGCTTTACGGGCGCGCAGTTGCGCGAGAATTTGTGTTCTGACCTCATCCAGTGCCTGAGTACGCTGTGGCTCATGACCTACTACACGGATGACTACTACTTCGTCATTGCTTAGCTCAATAACGTCACTGTTCAGCCCTTCGGCAATAAAGTCCGGATCGAACATTTTGCTGGTTACGGCTGGGACATTAAGCGCCGCGGGTACCGCTGAAGCGGTGACTAAACCGGTTTCCTTAATTTTACCATTCACTGCACCAGCAACGTCTTCAAGGGTATCCGGCACTTCAAACGCCAGGTTAGCCATTTCTGATTGCAGGGCAAAGAATTCATCGGTCGCTTTGTCGGTAAGCAGTTGCGCTTCAATCTCGTCGCGTACTTCTGCCAGCGGAGTAGTTTCTACCGGCTTCATATCGGTGAGCTTGATAATGTGGTAACCAAATTCAGTTTCGATAACCTCAGAGGTTTCACCAACGTTACTGATAGCAAAAGCGGCTTCGTCGAACGACGGATCCATCATTCCGGCAGTGATAAAATCAAGGTCACCGCCATTCTCAGCAGAAAACGTATCGGCAGAATTAGCTTCGGCCAGGTCGGCAAAATCGGCACCTTGCTCAACTTCGGCTAACAGTGACTCGGCTTTTTCTTTAGCCGCGTCCTTGTCATCACCAAACTCGATCAGGATGTGCGATACACGACGCTCTTCTGTCGTTTTATACAACGCGATGTTGTCCTGGTATTCCTGCTCGATTTCCTCTTCGCTTACCGATACGTCAGCTTTCAGGTCTTCTACCGCCAGCGTAACATAGGCCAGGTTCACTTTTTCCTGGGTATCAAAGCGCGAGATATTTTCGTCATAAAACGCCTGAACCTCTTCATCGCTCAGTTCGACGGATGCGGCAAATGGCGCAGAGTCTACAATCAGATAATCGGCATTACGCGTCTGATCCTGTAAGCGGTGCGCTAAGCTCACTTCTTCAGGCAAGCTGAAATCACTGGCCTGCACCGCACGAGATAATTGCTCGCGGGTCATTTGCTGGCGCATATAATCGCGGAAGTCACTGGGCTGGAAACCATTTTGACGCAACAGCATTAAATAGCGTTCGTTGTCAAAACTACCTTCGGTCTGAAACTCGGGCATTGCAGTAATAGCATCACGGATTTGCTTATCTGACACCCGCATGCCCAGCTCTTTAGCTTTCTGTTCAATTAATGTGTCGGCAATCAGGCGATCCAGCACGTTCATGCGGAAATCACGCAGATAGTTTTCATCGCTGAATAAGGCGCTGATCCCTTCACCAAACTGCGCTTCCAAACGGGCACGTTGTGCCTGATAGGCGCGTTCAACATCCTGCTGGCTGATTGGCTCACCGTTAACTTCAGCGGCGGCAGAGCTGCCTGATGAAGACACATAGCTGCTAACCCCAGCAAATACAAAACTCAATACGATCAGGGCAATAATCGCCATCGCCCATGGGCCTTGAGAACCTTCTCTGATCCTTTCTAGCATGACTCGATTTTAACTCCGTTGCATTACAACTTTTCCGGCCGGTAGCTACCCGTAATACAATCGGGGGCCGGCGGAACAAATAAGCGGGGATTATAGCTTAATACTTACCCCGATAGAATGCTGAAGAGGCATTCCTTTGCTTACAGCAATAAAAAAGGCGATGGTAAACCATCGCCTTTTCAAAAAATATCTAATGCTTAGTTACAAGCGTCTTTCAGTGCTTTACCTGCTTTGAAAGAAGGTACTTTAGCTGCAGCAATTTCGATAGTCTCACCAGTTTGAGGATTACGACCACTGCGTGCAGAGCGCTCTCTTACAGAGAAAGTGCCGAAACCAACCAGAGCTACCTGGTCGCCTTCTTTCAGCGCGTCTGTTACCGCGTCAGTGAAAGCATCCAGTGCACGGCCAGCGGCAGCTTTAGAAATATCTGCACCAGCAGCGATTTTGTCGATGAGTTGAGACTTGTTCACAATTAGATCCCCTTCGTTTGTTATTATGCTCTCGTCCGCAAAACAATAATCAGTTCATTGCTCAGACGTTATAGCAAGCTTGAAGATTAACATCAAGCTTCACTTTACAATTTTTTAACTTATTGTTGAATCGCTGCCATCCCTTTAGTGACAAGGCTTCAAGCGAATACAGCAGTTAAGGTAACACAACTTTTGGGACTTTGAAGCCCCTAAAGTTAAAAAAAACGGCTTTTGTCACACCATATGGATAAAAATTAACCAAAAGGTCCAATGAAACCGCTGCTACGCAGCATTGGCGCGCGCTTCAGCGGTGTTTACTGATGATTTATTCGCCGTCCAGTGCAACCGGTTTAAAACTTTCGACCGGTTCTTGCAACGCAATATCCAGAACTTCGTCAATCCATTGTACCGGATGAATGTCCAGATCTTGTTTTACGTTATCCGGAATTTCTTCCAAATCTCGTTCGTTTTCCTTTGGAATCACAACGGTTTTGATACCGCCACGGTGAGCCGCCAGAAGCTTTTCTTTTAAGCCGCCAATGGCCAGTACTTCACCACGCAGAGTAATTTCACCGGTCATTGCCACTTCACATTTCACCGGGTTACCGGTTAATGAAGATACCAGCGCAGTACACATAGCAATACCAGCGCTCGGACCATCTTTAGGAGTAGCCCCTTCCGGCACGTGAACATGGATATCCCGTTTCTCGTAGAAATCACTGTTAATACGCAATTTCTCTGCACGGGAACGCACCACGGTCATGGCGGCGTGAATAGACTCCTGCATCACATCGCCCAATGATCCGGTAGAAGTCATTTTACCTTTACCCGGAACCGAAGTGGTTTCGATGGTTAACAGATCGCCACCAACCTGAGTCCAGGCAAGGCCTGTAACCTGGCCAATCTGGTTGTTCTTGTCGGCTTTCCCGTAATCGAAGCGCTGCACACCGAGGTAATCTTTAAGATTCTCCTGGGTGACCACAACTTTCTTGGTGGCTTTGTTCAGCAGAATATCTTTTACAGCTTTACGACAAACCTTGGAGATCTCGCGTTCCAGTGAACGTACCCCTGCTTCGCGGGTGTAGTAACGAATAATGCCAATAATCGCTGAGTCGTCGATTTCAAGTTCGTTTTTCTTAAGGCCATTTCGCTCGATTTGCTTACCAATTAAATGGCGGGTAGCAATGTTGAGCTTTTCATCTTCGGTGTAACCAGACAGACGAATGACTTCCATCCGGTCTAGTAACGGCCCTGGAATATTCATACTGTTTGAAGTCGCAACAAACATTACGTCTGACAGGTCGTAATCGACTTCAAGGTAGTGATCACTGAAGCTGCTGTTTTGTTCCGGATCGAGCACTTCCAGCAGTGCAGATGCCGGGTCGCCGCGCATGTCTGACGACATCTTGTCGATTTCATCAAGCAGGAACAGCGGATTCTTTACTTCTACCTTGGCCATTTTCTGGATCAGCTTGCCCGGCAATGAGCCAATGTAGGTCCGGCGGTGACCGCGAATTTCGGCTTCATCACGTACTCCACCCAGCGCCATGCGCACGTACTTACGTCCGGTGGCCTTGGCAACGGACTGGCCGAGCGAGGTTTTACCAACCCCTGGCGGGCCTACCAGACAAAGAATGGGGCCTTTCAGTTTGCGCACTCGCTGCTGAACGGCAAGGTATTCAATAATACGTTCTTTGACTTTTTCCAGGCCGTAATGATCGGCATTGAGGATTTCTTCAGCCTTCGCCAGGTTCTTTTTCACGGCTGAGCGCTTGTGCCATGGCACGCTGGTGAGCCAGTCGATATAGCTACGTACCACGGTTGCTTCAGCAGACATCGGCGACATCATCTTCAGCTTTTGCAGTTCGGCTTTGGCTTTTTCTTCAGCCTCGGCAGGCATTTTGGCCTCTTCAATTTTCTTGCTCAGCGCTTCAAACTCATCCGGAGCATCGTCCAGCTCACCCAGTTCTTTCTGAATGGCTTTCATTTGCTCGTTGAGATAATACTCCCGCTGGGACTTCTCCATTTGCTTTTTAACCCGGGTACGGATTTTCTTTTCAACCTGGAGTAAATCAATCTCGCCTTCCATCAGTGCCATGAGGTACTCAAGACGCTCGTTCACGCCTTTCATCTCCAGCACTTTCTGTTTTTCGACGAGCTTAAGCGGCATGTGCGCTGCCATGGTGTCGGCCAGACGAGCAGCATCGTCGATCCCATTTAATGAAGTGAGTACTTCAGGTGGGATCTTCTTGTTGAGTTTTACATAGCCTTCGAATTGCGAAACCGCCGAACGTATCAGCACTTCCTGTTCACTTTCAGGCAGGTCTTTGTCAGCCGTGCGGTTAATGCCCGCGATAAAATAAGGCTCGGTTTGGTTGTATTCTGCGATTTCGCCGCGCACATTACCTTCTACCAATACTTTGACCGTACCGTCAGGTAACTTGAGTAACTGCAAAATGGTGGCGATGGTGCCTACAGAATAAATATCATCGGTATCGGGTTCATCGACCCCTGCATCTTTTTGCGCAACCAGAAAGATCTGTTTGTCGCTGTCCATGGCCGCTTCCAGGCAACGAATGGATTTTTCTCGTCCAACAAATAAAGGTATGACCATATGGGGGTACACAACCACGTCCCGTAAGGCCAATACAGGAATTTCAATGCGATTTTCTCGCTCTGACGTCATACTTCTTCTCTAACTTTTTCTATTAATGAGTGTTTATATGGGGATAGGCAGACAAAGTTCAATCAGTCTGTCATTGTTTTACTTAATCTTGTTCCAAGATAGCGCAAAACATTGAATAATTGATACAAAAAAGGCCCTTTAATTAGGGCCTTTTGCATTTTTTCTTATTCACTTGCCGCTTTCTTATCAGCGTTATCGTAAATGAGGATGGGTTTCGATTCACCGCGGATGACTGTTTCATCGATAACCACTTTAGACACGTTGTCCATTGAAGGCAACTCATACATGGTTTCTAGCAGCACTGCTTCTACGATGGAGCGCAGACCACGGGCACCGGTTTTACGCTGCATCGCTTTTTTCGCTATCGCGAATAACGCGTCTTCGCGGAACTCAAGCTCAGTATCTTCGATTGCGAACAAAGCACCATACTGTTTGGTAATGGCGTTCTTCGGTTCCTTCAGAATCTGAATCAGTGCTTCTTCGTTGAGCTCTTCCAGGCTGGTCACAACCGGTAAACGACCGATAAACTCTGGGATCAGACCGTACTTCACCAGATCTTCCGGCTCTACCTGCTTGAACAGTTGCGACACTGCCTGTTTGTTTTCTTTGGATTTCACTTGTGCACCAAAGCCCATACCGCTGCCTTGTGCAGAACGTTGTTCAATGACCTTATCCAGACCAGCAAACGCACCGCCACAGATAAACAGGATCTTAGAGGTATCTACCTGCAAAAACTCTTGTTGTGGATGCTTACGTCCGCCCTGAGGAGGCACCGATGCAACGGTTCCTTCAATCAGTTTCAACAGCGCCTGCTGCACACCTTCACCGGAGACGTCACGGGTGATAGACGGATTATCAGACTTTCGGCTGATCTTGTCGATTTCATCGATGTACACAATACCACGCTGGGCTTTCTCTACATCATAATCGCATTTCTGTAATAGCTTCTGAATGATGTTTTCAACATCCTCACCCACGTAACCGGCTTCGGTCAGAGTGGTGGCATCTGCCATAGTGAAAGGAACATCCAGCAGTCGCGCCAGGGTCTCTGCCAGTAACGTTTTACCGCTACCAGTAGGGCCAATCAGGAGTATGTTACTCTTGCCCAGCTCTACACCATCATGTACGTCGCCGTTACGCAGACGTTTATAGTGGTTGTATACCGCGACCGATAACACCTTTTTGGCGTGGTCCTGACCGATCACATAGTCATTCAGATGCTCGTGAATTTCCTGTGGTTTCGGTAACGCGTTTTGATTTGCCTTATTCGGAGAAATATCTTTAATTTCTTCACGAATAATGTCATTACAAAGCTCAACACACTCGTCACAAATGAATACAGACGGACCTGCAATCAGTTTTCTGACTTCATGCTGACTTTTGCCACAAAACGAGCAATACAGAAGTTTGTTATCGCTATCGCTGCCTTGTTTATCGCTCATAAATTCTTGCCTCTAGACTGCCCGGCAAACACAAAAACCAGTGCCGGGCTTATATAACTATACTACTTAGTGGCGGATGCGTCAGTTCGGTTTGTTAAAACCTGGTCGATTAAACCATACGCTTTGGCTTCACTTGCACTTAAGAAGTTGTCGCGATCGGTATCGCGAGCCACGGTTTCGTAGTCTTGTCCGGTATGCTCAGCCATCAGTCGGTTGAGTTTTTCTTTGATGCTGAGGATTTCACGGGCATGGATTTCAAAATCAGATGCCTGGCCCTGGAAACCGCCTAAAGGCTGGTGAATCATCACCCGCGCATTCGGTAAACAGTAACGTTTACCTTTAGCACCACCTGACAACAGGAACGCTCCCATGCTGGCAGCCTGGCCAACACACACGGTGCTAACATCAGGTTTGATAAATTTCATGGTGTCGTAAATTGCCATACCCGCAGTAACAGAACCACCAGGAGAATTGATATAAAGGAAAATGTCTTTTTCCGGATTTTCCGCTTCCAGGAATAACATTTGTGCCACGATAAGGTTGGCCATGTGGTCCTCAACCTGACCCACCAGAAAAATGACGTTTTCTTTGAGCAGACGAGAATAGATATCGTAAGAACGCTCCCCTTTCGCGGTTTGTTCAACAACCATGGGGACCAGTGCATTCATTGGATCTAACGGGCTTTGCATTATGCGGTTACCTTAAGTACTTACAGAAATAAAAATGCTCGGACTAGACCGAGCATTTAAACAGTTGCGTGTAGGTTAAGTCAATCTGGGAGTGCAAAATTACCCCTGTTTGTTCATAACCTCGTCAAACGACTTGTTCACTTCGGTGACTTTAGCCTGACCAACAACCCACTCGATCGCTTGTTCTTCGAGTGCAACATTTTGCATTTGTTGCATCAGTTCCTGATTATTTTTGTAGTAATCAACAACTTCTTGTGGATCTTCATACGCAGAAGCCATAGTTTCGATCAGGCTGTCTACTTTTTCCTGGTCAGCTTTCAGATCGTTTTGCTTGATGATTTCACCCAGCAGCAGACCGATGCTTACGCGACGCTGTGCATTGTCTTTAAATAGATCAGCTGGCAGGTCTGGCAGGTTTTGACCACCGCCCTGTTGGCTGAAACGCTGTTTAGCCTGTTCACGAAGTGCGTTCACTTCCTGATCAACCAGTGCTGCTGGCAGGTCGAGTTCGTTTTTCTCAAGCAGCTTGGCAATCACTTCTTCTTTAAGCTGTGTCTTAAGCGTCTGGCCTAATTCACGCTCCATGTTCTTGCGTACTTCTGCTTTAAGTGCTTCAACGTCACCGTCTTCGATACCGAACAGTTTAGCAAACTCTTCATCTACCTTAGGCAGTGTCAGGCCTTCAACTTTCTTCACGTTAACGGTGAATTGAGCTTCTTTACCTTTCAGCGCTTCAGCGTGGTAATCTTCAGGGAAAGTTACGTCAACGATAACTTCTTCACCTTTCTTCGCACCAACCAGTGGCTTTTCAAAGCCTGGGATCATGCGATCTTTACCCAGTTCCAGCGTAAAGTCTTCTGCTTTACCGCCGTCAAACTCTTCACCGTCGATGGTACCTACGAAGTCAATAACCATGCGGTCATCTTTACGCGCTTTACGCTTAACTTCTTTCCACTCGCCGTGTTGCTTTTGCAGAGTTTCTAACATGTTGTCCAGATCTTCATCGGCGATCTCAACAACTGTTTTTTCGATTTCGATGTCGTCTACACCTTTTACTTCTACTTCTGGGTAGACTTCAAACTTGGCAACAAATTCCAGGTCTTCACCGTCCTGATCTTTGGTCAGTTCAAATGAAGGCATGCCAGCAGGATTGATTTTTTCCTGCACGATAGCCTGATAGAAGTTTTGTTGCATAACGTCGCCAGCCACTTCCTGACGAACCGCTTGTCCGTAACGTTTCTTGATTACGCTTACTGGTACTTTACCTGGACGGAAACCGTTAATACGCTGAGTTTTCGCTAATTGCTGTAAACGCGATTTAACGGCGTTATCTACTGACTCAGCAGGAACAGTAATAGTAAGACGGCGTTCTAAACCCTGAGTCGTCTCGACTGAAACTTGCATTGTATTACCTCAACTTTGCGCCTAATACGCTTTATTTTCCAGCCTCTCGCCCGCCACTGAGAACAGTGGTTAAAACTCAGGTAAGAGGTCGTTTCATCGCGCTATAATCTACGCGCTGCCTTAAAAAGACGCAGTAGTATACAGTTTGATAACATCAGAGTCGAGCACAAATCGGCGCTTTCTGTTTTCGCCCTGAACAGGCAGATATAATTGGTGATTTTCGGGCACTTAAAGGAGGCAAAGCGTGATAACCAAGCAGAGAGAAAACAGGTCAACAGACCGTTACATGTATTTACAACAATAAGTATGAAGATGTGGGTAATACTGGTCTGGGAAGTCCAGCCCTTAGGGCCAGCGCTAAAGCGCTGTTGCACATTGTTCCGGACAATGTACTGAACTGCTCCCCCTTTTACTCTTTTTAAAGCAAGGGGTCTGCGGCTTTCTTTGAAAAGCATTGTTGTAGACTATTAGAGAGATGGTCGGTGAGACAGGATTTGAACCTGCGACCCCTTGTACCCAAAACAAGTGCGCTACCAAGCTGCGCCACTCACCGACTTTAATCTGTGTTGCTAAGAACTGGTGTAAATGGTGCGGAAGGAGAGACTTGAACTCTCACGCCGTGAAGCACTGGAACCTAAATCCAGCGTGTCTACCAATTCCACCACTTCCGCGAGAAAATGGGGTGGACGATGGGACTTGAACCCACGACAACCGGAATCACAATCCGGGGCTCTACCAACTGAGCTACGCCCACCATTGAGGTGTTGCATTATACAAATAATAGTTGTGGTATGGTAACTATTATTTTCTTTTTCGCTATTTTAGCTGCCGAATTCGCGATGGCGCGTCCGGCAGGATTCGAACCTGCGACCCACGGCTTAGAAGGCCGTTGCTCTATCCAGCTGAGCTACGGACGCTTGGCGAATCTTCGCTAGCAAAAAAGTGGTCGGTGAGACAGGATTTGAACCTGCGACCCCTTGTACCCAAAACAAGTGCGCTACCAAGCTGCGCCACTCACCGAACCTGCGTATCGGCGTGAACTTCATCACCGCTACGGGGTGCGCATACTACCGGCTTGCCCCTACCTCGTCAAACACTTTTTTACCCTAAAATTATCGTATGCTCACAAAGTCGACAACTCGATATAAAATTAGTCAAATTTACGCTCCGGACCAACAATTCACCTTTGTTGTTTTGCCTTAGCCGCTATACTTGTGGGAAAATATACGTCCAATCGTTTTTAATTAATTACTTCATTAAGCAGCCAGTAACTATGACCGCCCATTTGATTGACGGCAAACTTATTGCCAAACAAGTGCGACGAGACGTCGCTTTATATGTTGATTCACTAAAGCAAGCAGGCAAAAGGGAGCCCGGTTTGGCAGTGGTGCTGGTTGGCAGCGATCCAGCTTCACAGGTTTATGTTTCTAATAAACGTAAAGCCTGTGACGAAGTGGGTTTTAATTCCCGCTCTTATGATTTACCGGCAGATACTTCACAACAACAGTTGCTCGACCTGGTCGATGAACTAAATGAAGACCCGGCTATTGATGGTATTCTGGTTCAATTGCCACTGCCTGCCGGACTCGATGCCGAACATATTCTTGAGCGCATCCACCCCCACAAAGACGTTGATGGTTTCCACCCGTATAATATCGGCCGGCTGGCGCAGCGCATCCCGGCTTTACGCCCCTGCACCCCAAAAGGCATCATGACCATGATTGAAGCCACTAAACGTCCGGTAAAAGGGTTGGATGCCGTGATTGTTGGCGCCTCTAACATTGTGGGTCGCCCCATGTCGCTGGAGCTGCTGCTGGCTGGTTGTACAGTGACTACCTGCCATAAATTCACCCAGGATTTAAAATGCCACGTTAGCCGCGCCGATTTGTTGGTAGTGGCCGTAGGTAAGCCCGCTTTTATACCAGGCGACTGGATCAAACCCGGCGCAATCGTGATTGATGTGGGTATTAACCGCACCGCTGCCGGTTCACTGGTCGGTGACGTGGAATTTGATAAAGCGGTAGAACGCGCAGGCTGGATTACGCCGGTACCCGGCGGTGTTGGCCCCATGACTGTTGCCAGCCTGATTGAAAACACGCTGGAAGCCTACGTTAAATTCCATTCTTAATTCAAAGTCATGACTTACAGCCCCGAGACGCCAGCCTGCCTGCATGTGCAGCGCTGGCTTGATGATATGGTTATTGGCCATAATTTCTGCCCCTTTGCCCGCTTTGTGCGAGACCAGCAGCGCATCCGTTTTGTGGACATCGCCTCATCAGACATGGCCCGGGTGCTGGAGGCATTGCACGATGAATTTCTGCATCTGGATACCACCAGCCATACCTCCACCACCCTGATGGTGTTGTCTGACGGCTGGCAGCAGTTTGATGACTATTTGATGTTAGTGGATGTCGCTCAGCAATCTCTGAATCACTGGGGCTATGAAGGGGAATACCAGCTGGCCAGCTTTCATCCCTACTACCTGTTTGCCGGGGAAGCGGAAAATGCGCCCAGTCATTTTACCAATCGTGCTCCTCACCCGGTGATCCACATTATTCGTGAAGCCGAAATGGAGCAGGCATTGGCGCACCACCCCGATCCCGAGTCCATCCCGCAAACCAACATCGATACCACCGAAACGCTTGGCGAAGCGGCCCTGCGGGCTCAGCTTAGAGCGTGTAAAGCTCCGCGCTGACAACCGCAAGCGACAGGTGTTAAGGACTATCCGGCTGTTGCAGTAACTCCGCTTTAGGCGTTAACAGCCCCCGCGCCTGAAAGTCAGTCAGCCGGAACATCCACTCAGTAAGAGGAGCCGCTACCAGATCGCCGGCCAGCAACAATGAGTAACCACCTTCGTCGTCATCCATCTGATACAGTGTCATGGTTAACAATTTACCGTCTTCGGCAGTGATATCGATGGTACGACGAAGTTGCGCTGCAGCAGGCGCATTTATTAGCGGTGCAACACTGTCGTATTCGAAGTTAACAATGTCGTTCAGGGTATGAGCCAGCACGCCAGGATAAGCCAGCGGTAACTTATTCTCACTGAGCTGCCAGTTGCCCTCGGTGCCTTTATAAAGGGTAAAAGCCGGGTCTTTATCGATAACGATGGACTTAAGTGTAGTAAGTCCGGCGTCAATCACGTCAGGCAACAACCACTCATAAGGCGTAAGCGGTAACGGCAAGGTTTCGTCTATCAGATAACTCTGCTGCTGCGACGGCTCCCGCGCGTATCGGCCAAGACCACTGGACGCCAGATTACCAAGTACCACGCGCCATTGCTGAGTATCCGTGGCAATAGTTAGCAGGGTACTTTGTGCGCCCGGCTGAGTAACAGGCTCTACGCCAAGCAATGCATAGCGCGACGCCTTAGCGGTTTTCGGCTCAATAATATGCGCCTGGGACAGGGCACTAACGAAACCAGCCAGTGTTTCCACATCAACCGGAAAGGTCATTACCGAATCCAGATGGGTAGCAAACCACTGCTCGCCTTCCCGACGCGCTTTAAATAGTGGCCCTTCTGTATTTTCGATGGTTATTTGCGTCAGCGAATGACTTTGTGACGCCAGTCCGCCCAACAGTAAATGAGACTGAGAGGTCTGCTCGGGATGACGTTTAACTACCAAATAATAGCCGGCTCCCAAAGTCACTACGACGAGTAAAAATAATATAACAACACGGGTCATGATCCGATGGCCTCCAGTGTTTTCTTCCCTGCTCTGCGGCGGAGCAAACGCGCTAGCCCCCACAGCACAGTGACCAGTAATAAAGGGCTGATGGCTATGTTTAACAGCTTGAGATAGTTACCCAACTGATCAATATCCCTTTCCAACTGATAACGAACGTCCCGTAGTTCCCGGCGAATTTCGTTGCGCTGTGCAATAAATGTATCCAGAGCAGCCTGTTGCTCCGGGGTCAGCGTTAGCGCGCCAGACTCAGTCTGCACATTTTGCAGCTGGGCTAACTGTTCTTCTGTTTGCTGGAGCTGATTTTGCAAGCGCTCTTCCTGTTCGCGGAAACGGGCTTCTGCCGCTACCTGCAATGCCTGCACCTGTTCAAACGGCCGTGCGTAGGTGCCCCGACCGCGAATACTGATCAGTGCATCACTGCCTGCCAGGTTTTCACTGGCGTTAATAATAGCATCGCCGTTGTTGGCAAACGGCGTGTAAATCGTTTCACCAAAGAAATTCGCCTGCTGCACCCAAAAGCGGTCGGCCAGCAGGTCGGCATCGCTAAACACAATCAGGTTTAATTTAGTGGTTCGGCTCACGTGGGCCATATTAAGCTCACTGGCGGATTCTGTTGCCGGTGCCTGGGTAAATGCCGATGTCGCCGGACCACTAAACCGTGCTGCCAGGGTAATACGCTGGGTTTCCGAACTATCAAGCATCCGCTGCAATGCTTGTGGGTCCTGAGTTAGAGCGTACTCAGCGCCATCCACTATCACCGCATCTGCAGACGAATAGGCCAGTGGCGTAAGGGTTAAATTACTGCCCTCAGCCAGCTTAAGAGGCGCGAAGGACGAACCGTTAACCAGCTCCAGGTTGGACGTGACCACATCTTCGCGATTTAGTTGCTCACCGGTCAGGCCGATAATACCAGGGTGGCGGGTTACCGCACCTTCAGGCGTGCGAATATCCAGTCCCAGACGACCATCGAGTATCACCGAATCAAGCCCGGCATCAATCCCCCAGCTTTCCAGCAAGCCAAAGTCAGACTTATTCGCTTGCAAAGAGCCCATCATGGCCATAGCATCCGACTCATAGTGAGGATCCACAAATAACAGGATCCGCCCCTGCCGCATGGCGAACTGATCAATAGAATATTGCAATGACTCGCTCAGATTTTGTGGGTGAATAACCACCAGCACGTCGGTATTTTCCGGAATTTGTGCGGCATCACTGCCAATGGTTGTGATCTCGTATAACTGACCTAGCTGACTGTAAAACGTCATGGCAGGCGTCACCTGACCGCTCATTGGGTTTTGCCCGCCCATCAGGTTAATGTCGGTAAGCAGCGTCAACTGAACCGGCTCAGGCTCACTGAGCTGATAAATTAGTTTGCTGATATCATACTCAAGGAATCGTTCTTTCTGCGGATCGAAAAAGTTTATCGTAAACTGACTGTCTACCGCATTCGTACCAGCCAGACCAAAGTAAATGGCATCACCTACCGGGCCAAGAGTTGCGCCGGTCAGGCCAAATTGGTTGGCCCGATCTTCTGCTTCTGAAAAAGGCTCAGGGTCGATAACATTTAAGGTAATTTTGCCGTTTGCCCGGGATTCATACTCTTCCAGTAAACTTTGCACCCGGTTGGCGTAGTTACGCAACGACGTCATGCCCTTAGAGGCGGTATCAGAGAAATAAAAATTAAGTACGATGGGTTCATCGATATCATTCAACACCCGCTGGCTTCCCTCAGACAGGGAATACACCTTATCCTCGGTGAGGTCGATACGGTAATCACCCAGCATTTCATTATTAATAACCACCAGCCCCAGACACAACACGGCCAGTAATAAAAGGGTTAAAAAAGCGATTAATTTCTGCATGGTTAATCCGCCTTTTTCTGTTCAATAACAATCAGGCTGGCATACAGCCAAACCACCATAATGATAAAGAAATAGCCCACATCATTCAGTGCCAGTACACCTTTGGCCATGGCCTCAAAATGGCTCAGAAAACTGAAACTGGCGACGGTATCGAGGATAAGGTTTCCGGCCCAGGGCTGAAAAGCATCCAATACGATGCTGCTACCCGAGACTACAAACAGGAAGCACACTACCACTGCCAGAATAAACGCCACCACCTGATTACGGGTAAACGCCGACATACAGGTACTGATAGCCAGAAAAGCGCCGGCCATAAGCCAGCTACCAATATAGGCGGCCACAATAATGCCGTGGTCTGGTTCACCAAGGAAATCAACACTGAGCCAGAGCGGAAAGGTAAGCGCCAATGCAAGGCCGAGTACCAGCCAGGCCGCAATAAATTTACCCAGTACGGCTTCAGCCACACTGATTGGCAGGGTCATAAGTAACTCAATGGAGCCGGACTTCCGTTCCTCCGCCCAACTGCGCATGGCTATAGCTGGCACCAGAAATAGATACAGCCAGGGGTGAAAGTTAAAAAACGGGATCAAATCGGCCTGGCCCCGTTCATACAGATTGCCGATAAAGAAAGTAAAAATGCCTGATAGCATTAAAAAGATAGCAATAAAAACGTAAGCGACCGGGGTGGCGAAAAAGCTCGCAAATTCCCGTTTGGTGACAATCCAGATATTACCCATTGGCCACCTCCGCCGTGGTGATATCACGAAACACTTCATCGAGACGGCCGGTCTCAAGAGTCAGCGTATCCACCGGTAAACGCCGTTGGGTGACATATTCATTAATGGCATGGAAGATATGTTTGCCAGGTTCCGGAAACAAGGTTACCACACCGGTCTTGCGATCGATTTCCATTTCATCTACCCCTTCCAGTTCGGCCAGGCCGGAAATGTCAGCGGCATAGCTAAGACGCAGGCTCACCGCATTACAGTACCGCGATCGGTGCCTGAGTACTTCCGGTGTATCGTCGAAGCGTAATTGCCCGTCGGCGATAATCATCACCCGGTTACACACCGCCGCGACTTCCTCCAGAATATGAGTAGAAATAATCACAATTTTTTCCCGTGACAGATCTTCAATCAGCTGCCGGACATGGTGTTTCTGGTTGGGGTCGAGTCCGTCCGTTGGTTCATCCAGAATAAGAATATCCGGATCGTGCAAAATTGCCTGAGCCAGCCCTACCCGGCGTTTAAAGCCTTTGGAAAGATTGTCGATGGGCCGGTTCAGCACATCACCGAGCTCAACGCGATGAATCACATCGTACAGGCGCTCTTTACGGTGGGACCCTTTTAACCTTCTGACATCGGCAATGAAGTGCAAAAATTGCCACACCGTCATGTCCCCATACGCCGGAGCGCCTTCTGGCAGGTAACCAATATCCCGCTGAATTGCTTTCGCATCGCTGTCGATTGACCGTTCCTTTATAAAAATTTCTCCCTCACTGGGTGGCAGAAATCCGGTCAGCATTTTCATGGTGGTAGACTTACCTGCGCCATTCGGCCCCAGAAAGCCCACGATATTGCCGGGCGAAATGTCGAAAGAAAGGTTATCGACTGCTTTAAAATGGTCGTAAAATTTAGATAAATTTTTTACCGAGATCATAGCCATCCTATTTACGATCTACTGTTTAACAGTGCCTTTGTGCATTGCTGTGACTTACTGCAAAAGACCAAGGTATGTGGTTAGTGCTATATATTGGCATACGCGGGATTTTCAATCATGTAAAAAATCAGCAATTTGATGACTTATGTGCGCAGCGGGCAAAAAAAGCCCGCGCAGAGGCGGGCTAAAGTGTTCCAGGGACTACCAGTAATTAGATAGCGGCGCTACTATAGCGAATAAATGTTTGAAATTTGTTTCAGTCTAACTACAGAAGTGTTGCAATTTATGTCCGAACCTTCTGCCTTTGGGTTAACCCCCATCGGCCATATCGCCTCACCATTTAAACAAAAATTTGCCATTCCCCGCCAACCAGCTTTAGCCAATGCCCGGGGCAGTGTGCGACTGACGCCTCCCTTCAACGACGCAAACTGTCTGCGTGGTATAGAAACCTATTCCCATCTGTGGTTGTTATTTTTATTTCACGAAAATCTCGAGAAGGGCTGGACTCCTACAGTCCGCGCGCCACGTCTTGGCGGTAACAATCGCATTGGGGTATTTGCTTCTCGCAGTACGTTTCGGCCTAATGGTATAGGTATGTCAGTGGTGAAAAACCTGGGCGCTGAGCAACTCAATGGTCAGTGGCAGCTCAATGTAGGCGGCATTGACTTACTGAATGGCACGCCAGTTATCGATATCAAGCCTTACCTTCCCTACTCCGATAACGTGACCGATGCCGAGGCGCATTTGCTCGATGAGCACCCGCTCCCCGCCAGGGAGGTGCATTTCACTAAGCAGGCAACAGCGCAGTTAAGCGCCCAGCCTCACAGTGATTTACAAGCCCTGATAATCCAGTGTTTAAGCCAGGATCCTCGCCCGGCTTACCGACAATCACAAGACAACGATCCTAAGACTTATCAGGTGATTTTTTACGATCGTGACATACAATGGGTTGTGCAAAACGGCAAAGTCCTGGTGACATCACTGGAACAGGTCTGTTAGGGCTATTTTAGCGCTCTTAACACTGCTAGAATACGCGGGTTTTGTAATCATCCAACGGGTATATGCCATCAATGCGCACTAGTCAGTATTTATTAGCCACACAAAAAGAAACCCCTGCTGACGCTGAGGTAATTAGTCATCAGCTTATGCTTCGGGCTGGTCTCATTCGTAAACTAGCCTCCGGACTGTACACCTGGCTGCCAACCGGTTTGCGGGTGCTGAACAAGGTCGCCAATATTGTTCGCGAAGAAATGAACAAAGCCGGGGCGATTGAAGTGTTAATGCCGGTAGTGCAACCTGCGGATCTGTGGCAGGAGACAGGACGCTGGGAAGAATACGGTCCGGAATTACTGCGCATTAAAGACCGTCACCAGCGCGATTTCGTGTTAGGCCCGACCCACGAAGAAGTAATCACCGCCCTGGTTCGTAACGAAATCAGCAGCTACAAGCAACTGCCGCTTAACCTGTACCAGATTCAAACCAAGTTCCGTGATGAAGTACGTCCTCGCTTTGGTATTATGCGCGGCCGTGAATTCACCATGAAAGATGCCTACTCTTTCCATATTACCCAGGAATCATTGCAGGATACCTACGACGCCATGTACGGCGCGTACTGCAAAATTTTTGAACGCATGCAGCTCGATTACCGCCCGGTAATGGCCGATACCGGCTCAATTGGCGGCAGCGTGTCCCATGAATTCCATGTACTGGCAGAGTCTGGCGAAGATAACATCGCTTTCTCCAACGGCTCAGACTATGCAGCCAACGTAGAACTGGCACAAACGCAACAAGTTGAAAGTGCCAGCGTAGACGGCCTGCAATATGTGCTGGTACAGGCTGCCGACGAAAACGGCGAAGCTGATGCCAACAACTGGGTACTGCTGGTTCTGGCAGCCGGTCACACACTCAACGATATTAAAGCCGAAAAGCTTAGCGGTGTTGCCGCTCCTTTGATTACCGCCAATGATGAAACCGTATCAGCTGTGCTGGGCGCCACGAGCAATGACATCGATCTGGCTAGCGTGAAAGTGCCGGTATTTGCCGATTACGTTGTGGCGGCGGCGTTAAAACACCAAGCTTACGCGGAGAAAATTACCGCTGCAGACCTGCGCAACATCGAAGCCGGTGACCCATCACCTTGTGGTAATGGCACCATCGAAATTAAGCGCGGTATCGAAGTCGGTCATATCTTCCAGCTCGGTGATAAATACTCTGAAGCTATGGGCTGTGGCGTGCTGAACGAAAACGGTAAACATGAAATCCTGAGTATGGGTTGCTACGGTATTGGTGTATCACGCGTGGTTGCTGCGGCAATTGAGCAAAATCACGACGAGCACGGCATTATCTGGCCCGATCCAATCGCACCATTTAAGGTAGCGCTGATCCCCATGAACATGCATAAATCACAGCGTATTATGGAAGCAGCCGAAGCACTCTACGCAGAGCTGACCGCCGCAGGCGTGGAAGTCTTGTTTGACGATCGTAAAGAACGTCCGGGCGTAATGTTTAAAGATATGGAGCTGGTAGGAATACCTCACAGTATCGTAATTGGCGAGCGCAACCTTGATGAACAACTGGTTGAGTATAAAAATCGCCGCACCGGTGAGAAATCTTTATTACAATTAACGGAAGTCACCGCGTTTATCGGCGGATTGTAGTATAACGGGATAAGCCATCCGGCGGATCCCGTTAGGTAAGGAGTCAGCATGCAGTTAACCTTCTATGGTGTAAGAGGTTCCATTCCAACACCGGGCGCAGAGTATGTGCGTTATGGGGGAAACACTGCGTGCGTGCATATCGAGCTGAGTGACGGCACCGATATTTCCCTCGATGCCGGTACCGGCATCCGGCTCCTTGGCGATAAGCTGGTTAAAAAGCAGACCCCAATTCATATTCTGCTGACCCACAATCACTGGGATCATATTCAGGGGTTCCCATTTTTCACTCCCATTTATCAACCGGACCGTGAAATATTTATCACCCCGGGGCAAACATCACTGCCCGAAAACGATGCCATCATTAAACAAATGCAGGGCTCGGTTTTCCCGGTTCCCTTTTCGGCATTGCGCTCGAAAATTACTATCACGCCACAGCCAGAAAACATCGATACGTGGAAGCTCAACGGCGCAACCATTGCACGTTTGCCTATGAATCATCCGGGTAAAGGCAGTGCCTATTCGGTTTCGGAAAATGGCTTTAAGGTGGCTTATATTACTGATAATGAGCTCTACCCTCCCTATAAAAAAGAAACCGATTTCCTGACCTTTGTGGAATTTGCCAGAAACGCAGATTTAATTATTCATGATGCTCAGTACATGTTATCTGACATGCCCACCAAAAGTGGCTGGGGGCATTCGGTAGCCGAAGAAGCAGTAAAACTGGCCATGGCATGTAACGCCAAACGCCTGGCTCTGTATAGTCATGATCCGAGCCGCACCGACAAGGACATCGATGACATCATCGACCACTGCAACCAGTACATCACCATTGCAGAATCGCCATTGCAGTTGATTGCAGCCCATGAGGGACTCACCATTGATTTTACCGCTCAGTCTTAAACGCTTAGCTCTTGGCCTGGTGCTGCTGACAACCTCTGTATTCGGCTATTGCGACGATAACGAGCAACAAAGCGAAGTAGCAACCCAGGAACAGCAAAGCGGCCTGATTGCCCGGCCAAGCCTGTTTAAAAAGCGCTTCGAGGCCGATAAACACCTGTTAAATAACGCCTTTGCGATTACCCAGTACAAACGCAACTATTTTCTGCCGTTTACTTATGTGGATAACCCCAATGCGTTGGGCAATGCCGGACTCACTGAAAATAACGTGGATAATAAAGAGGCAAAATTTCAGATTAGCGTAAAACTGCCTCTTTACACCCAACCCGACTCCGTAGAGGGCGTTTATTTTGGCTTTACGCTCACTTCATTCTGGCAACTTTATAACAGTGAAGTGTCCAAGCCTTTCCGGGAAACCAACTACGAGCCGGAAATTTTTTATCAGTGGAATACCGATATAAAGCTCCTTGGTATCGATTTTAATGCCCTGCAGCTGGGCTTTAACCACATGTCTAACGGTCAGAGTGAACTTCGCTCGCGCAGCTGGAACCGCATTATGCTGACCAGTTTGTTCAGCGATGCTGACGGTATCTATTATTTGCGCACCTGGTATCGCATTCCGGAAGATGAAAAAACCTCCCCGGAAGATCCCAGCGGCGATGATAATCCCAGAATTAATCACTATTATGGCCGAATTGAACTTGGCTATGGCACACGCATCAAAGGTTTTGGTTTATTTGCCCGCCTGCGCAATAACCTGGAGTTTGATAACAACCGAGGTAGCCTGGAGCTGTCCGTGAGTTACCCGGTATCTCCCCGTTATGAAGTAGTATTGCAGTATTTTAATGGCTATGGTGATAGCCTGATTGACTATGATCGCCGCCAGAACCGCATCGGTCTGGGATTCCAGCTGGCGGCATTTTAGCGCTGCGGAATAACCCCTGCCGCCCGGTACATCTGCAGGTGCACGTCTACCAACGCATTGATATCCCGCTGATAGCCGCCGCCAATAACACAAGCCACCGGCAGGTTATGTCGACGACACCAATCAAACACCATACAGTCGCGCTGATAAACACCAGCGGTAGTGATATTTAACAGCCCTAAATCGTCGTTTTCATGCACATCCACACCTGCGTCATAGATTATGGCGTCCGGTGCATACAGTCTCTCAGCTACACTCAGCGCCTCATCCAACGTAGCCAGGTAAGGTTCATCCGTCATCCCCTTGGGTAAAGGGAAATCCATATCAGACTGTTGCTTACGGTGAGGAAAGTTTTTCTCGCCATGCAACGACAAGGTGATCACTGCTGTATCATCCTGAGCGAGTAGCGCGGTCCCATCCCCCTGATGCACATCCAAATCAATAATGAGCACCGAATCGATGCCGGGATTGGTGAGCATTTGCCTGGCGGCAAGATACAAATCATTAAATAAACAAAAACCAGAGCCCCAATCTGCACCAGCGTGATGATAACCACCGGTAAGGTTAAGCGCCAATCCATGCGCCAATGCCAGCTCGGCGGTTTTGAGGGTACCACCTACTGCGGTGAGACTGCGTTTAATCAGTTGTTCAGACCAGGGAAAACCAATGCGACGCATTGCCTTGGTATCCAGGGTGCCACCAATTAATGCATCAACATAACTGGCATCATACCAATTGGTCAGTGTATCCCTGCCAACCGGTGTTGGCGTTGTAAACGCTGACTCCGATACGCCACCAGCGCACAGGGCATCATGGATCCCCTGGTATTTTTCGATGGGAAAACGATGCCGGACCGGCAACTCGAGCTGACTGTAAATAGGGTGGAAAACCAGATGCTGCAAAATACCAACGTTGTCCATTTCTGTTACACAAGTTTGGTATTGTACTGCATTGAGCGGTTATCGGCTCAATGCAGAGACTACCGACATCACATTTTTTGACATCATGTTGATGGCTTCTGAAATATTATTGCTCTGTGATAATGACTTGTAATCTTCTGCAGAACTCATTACCCGGGCGATTACGCCATCCAGCTGTCGCTGGATGCTGCTTTGATCGTTCGCCGCTTCTTCCAGCGCACCGACCACACTTTGGGTTTCATCGATGTAACGCACCAGCTCGTTGAGCAACGCCAGGGCCTGTTGTGCACTTTGAGCATTCACGTCAGCATGTTGCTGCCCACTTGCCATGGCCGATACGGCTTTTGATGCATCAGCTTCAAAGGCACTTAATATAGCGTTAATTTCCTGGGTGGATTGCTGCGTTTTAGCTGCCAGCGCGCGCACTTCGTCGGCCACCACGGCGAAACCGCGACCATGTTCACCGGCCCGGGCCGCCTCAATAGCCGCATTAAGGGCTAGCAGATTGGTTTGGTCGGCAATTTCATTAATCACATTCACCACGGTAAGAATACTGGCACTGCGGGCCTGTAGCTCATTCACAATCTGACTGGCGGATGCCACGGTTCTGGCCAGCTCAGCAAACCCCTTATTGGCGCTATCAAAGGTGGTATAGCATTCCTGAACCTGCTGCTGGGAATGGCTGGAAGCGACAGACACCTGACTGGTAATGGTGACCAGTCCTTTAACAATTTCATCGAGTTTATCATTCGCCTGGGCCAGCGAGTCTGACGAGGTGTGCTGATCACTTGCCCCTTTTGCAATGGCGCTGCTGACATCTTCCAGAATGTCATGGGACTGACGAATCTGATCCTGCGCATCAGACAAAATGGTGACCGTATCCTGCAGCTTATTCTGCAAGTGACGCGTCGCACTGGCCACTAAGCCGAGTTCGTGCTCGCTGCGATACTCAAGGCGATAATCGTAATCTTTTTGCTCCATTTTTTGCAGGCAGGTAGCAATTTCGCGGGTTGGTTTAACAATGTTGCGACGCAGATTCGTAATCAGATAAACAATACACAGGCCGCTCAATACTATCGACAAGCCCATAATTAGCCATAAGCGCTGGCTGGTTTGCGCTGTTACCTGCTCTTTGGCCTGACGGGTTGCCTGAGCTATCTGGTCAGTTGCCTGTTGCAACAGATCGGCCGGTTCACGGTCAATACCTCTTACAAAGGTATCACCGGTATAAGGACTGTAACCAGCGGAAACGAATGCCTCATACCCTTCGCGGTACTTGACGCCCATCGTCTTGTGAGCCGTTAAGAAACGGTCGATTAAACTGGCCGAGTCAGTGTTTAGCTCCTCTCCTGCCATCAGCTTACGCAGAATCTCCTGAACATCTGCTTCCCGGGCCTGAAACCGTGACCAGTACTTTTCTCTGTCTTTATCCGAAGCGCCACGCAATAACACATTTTTCCATTCCTGGACCTGAGTTTTAAACTCAGTCAGCGCGTCTGAAACCAAGCGCTCGTGCACGACATTGGTTTGCTCAACCTGCTCAATATCGCTCATTAAGGAAAAAGCGATAGTCAAAGAGCCTGCATTGAGCAGGACGAGAATGGCAATGATTGCCAGAACGGGAGTCATTATCAGACGATTGATACTGGTAAATCGTATCATTTAAATCTCCGGAAAGCGCTTGTTATAACCATAGATCCACCCTCCGTGTGAAGGAGTCTAATTACAGCGCGGCAATATGACAGTTGTGTGAAAGGCCGCTTACTAATCATACAAATCAGTTTTATTATAGAACTAAAGTAGCAAAAACTCGCAATTTCAAACTGCCTCCTTGAATACTAAACAACAAAAAGCCCCGCGTTATTCAGCGAGGCTTGATGTTAAACCTATGGGTAAACTACTCCCATTCGATGGTAGCCGGAGGCTTACCTGAAATGTCGTAAACCACGCGAGAGATGCCGTCGATTTCGTTGATGATGCGGTTAGACACTTTCCCCAGGAAATCATAGGGCAGGTGCGCCCAGTGCGCAGTCATAAAGTCGATGGTTTCTACTGCACGCAGCGATACAACCCAATCATACTTACGAGCATCGCCCATTACGCCCACCGATTTTACCGGCAGGAATACCGTAAAGGCCTGACTGACCTTGTGGTAAAGCTCTGCGTTATGCAGCTCTTCAATAAAGATAGCATCGGCACGGCGCAGCAGGTCACAGTACTCTTTCTTGATCTCACCCAGCACACGTACGCCTAAGCCTGGTCCTGGGAACGGATGGCGATACAGCATGTCGTATGGCAAACCCAGCTCTAAACCAATTTTGCGTACTTCATCTTTAAATAACTCACGCAGTGGCTCTACCAGGCCCATTTTCATGTCTTCTGGTAAACCGCCAACATTGTGGTGAGATTTGATCACATGCGCTTTACCGGTAGCAGAACCAGCTGACTCGATAACATCCGGGTAAATAGTGCCCTGCGCTAACCATTTGGCGTTAACCAGCTTGCCAGCTTCTTCATCGAATACGGCCACAAATTCGTTACCGATGGCTTTACGCTTCAACTCTGGATCGTCAATACCCTCCAAACGAGCCAGGAAACGCTCTTCGGCGTCAACCTTGATAATATTCAGGCCGAAGTGGTCACCAAACATATCCATCACCTGCTCACCTTCGTTTAATCGCAGCAAACCATTATCAACGAATACACAGGTAAGCTTGTCACCGATTGCACGGTGGATTAGCATCGCGACTACTGATGAATCCACCCCACCAGACAGGCCCAGAATAACCTCATCATCACCCACTTTTTCTTTAATGCGGGCAATGGCATCTTCGATAATCGCATCCGGGGTCCACAGCTTTTCACAACCGCAGATGTCCATCACAAAATGCTGCAGCAAACGCATGCCCTGACGGGTATGCGTCACTTCCGGGTGGAACTGTACACCGTAGAATTGCTTGTCAGTATTTACCATGGCGGCATGGGGGCACGACGGCGTTAATGCGACGGTTTCAAATCCGTCAGGAATGGCGATAACCTTGTCACCGTGGCTCATCCATACATCCAGCAACGCATTGCCCTCAGCACTGATGGCGTCTTCGATATTGGCCAGTAAATCGTTCGACTTAACCACTTCTACCTGGGCATAACCAAATTCACGCTTATCTGAACCCTGCACTTTCCCGCCAAGCTGCTCGGCCATGGTTTGCATGCCATAACAAACCCCCAATAGAGGGACACCTGCATTAAAGACATATTCAGGTGCACGTGGCGAGTTGTCTTCGGTGACCGATTCCGGACCGCCCGACAGGATAATACCCTGCGGGTTAAACGATTTGATCTGTTCTTCTGTGACATCCCATGCCCAGAGTTCGCAGTAAACGCCAAGCTCACGCACACGGCGGGCAATAAGCTGGGTATATTGTGAGCCAAAATCCAGAATAAGTATGCGATGATCATGGATGTTTTGTGTCATGGTGTTTGCCTTTAAATAGAAAACAAGCAGGCTGGTATTAACCAGCCTGATAAATCAATCGATTGGTGTTGGTAAAGTTTAACCTAAACGGTAATTAGGTGCTTCTTTGGTAATGCTTACATCGTGCACGTGTGACTCACCCATTCCCGCTGAAGTCACCCGCACAAATTGCGGCTTGGTATTCAGTTCATTAATGGTAGCACAACCGGTTAAGCCCATGGCTGAACGCAGGCCGCCCATTTGTTGATGGATAATGGTAGCGATCGGGCCTTTATAGGCCACACGACCTTCAATACCTTCCGGTACCAGTTTTTCGGCGTTGTCACTTTCCTGGAAGTAACGATCGGATGAACCATTACGCTGATTCATAGCCCCTAACGAGCCCATACCACGGTAAGACTTGTAGTAACGGCCCTGATAAAGTTCTACTTCACCCGGCGCTTCCTCAGTACCGGCCAGCATAGAGCCAACCATTACACAACTTGCACCAGCTACCAGAGCCTTGGCAATATCACCGGAGAAACGAATACCACCATCGGCAATAACCGGAATGTCACGGTCTTTTAACGCTTCAACCGCATCAGAGATAGCGGTAATTTGCGGTACACCACAACCGGTTACGATACGGGTAGTACAGATTGAACCAGGGCCAATCCCTACCTTAATACCGTCAGCACCGGCATCAGCCAGCGCCAGAGCACCTTCGGCAGTCGCCACGTTACCGGCAATGATTTGTAGTTCTGGGTAGGTTTCGCGAACAGTCTTAACACGGTCGATAACGCCTTGCGAGTGGCCGTGAGAGGTATCGATAAGTAATACGTCAACACCTGCTTCAACCAATAGCGCAATGCGCTCATCGGTGCCCGGACCAACACCTACCGCAGCGCCAACGCGTAAGCGACCCAGTGAATCTTTACAGGCATTCGGCTTGCTTTCGGCTTTCTGGAAGTCCTTAACCGTAATCAGACCGGTAAGCTTAAAGCTGTCGTCGACCACCAGGATCTTTTCGATACGGTGCTCGTGCATCAGCTCGAGTACTTCTTCAGAGCTGGCACCTTCTTTAACCGTTACCAGACGCTCTTTAGGGGTCATCACTTTATCCACCGACAAATCAAGACGGTTTTCAAAGCGCATGTCGCGGCCGGTGATAATACCGATCAGATTATTTTCTGAGTCGGTGACCGGGAAGCCGGAATACCCGAGCTTCTTACTTAATGCCTGTACATTACCTAAAGTTTCACTGGCACCTACGGTTACCGGGTCCGAAACCACACCGCTTTCATATTTTTTAACTTCGCGTACATGCTTGGCTTGCTCTTCTGCGGTCATGTTCTTATGAACAAAACCAATACCGCCTTCCTGGGCTAATGCAATTGCCAAACGCGCTTCCGTTACAGTATCCATAGAAGCTGATACCATAGGGATATTCAGATTTACCTTGCGAGTCACACGGGTTTGTAGACTGGCTGTGTGCGGGAGCACTGTGGAATGCGCCGGAACCAATAAAACATCGTCAAAGGTTAGCGCTTCTTGAGCGATTCGTAGCATGCAAAAACACCTGTATATTGAGGTTTAATTGCGGCGCAATTGTAGTGTTTTTTCACTTTCAGGTAAACTGTATTTGCATTAAAGCTGAGGTTTTTTCATTCAATGACAGTTTTCTCTGCCCCGGACGGGCAAAAAGTTCACAGCGTAACAACATTAAATCGCCTGGCGCGTAACATTTTAACCAGTGAGATAGGTTTGGTGTGGCTCAGCGCTGAAATTTCCAACTTCACCCGTGCATCATCCGGCCACTGGTATTTTACCCTCAAGGACAATAAAGCCCAGGTACGGGCTGCCATGTTTCGCTCCGCTAACCGGGTGGTTCGTAATCCGCCGCGTGAGGGCGACAAAGTACTGGTCAGAGCCAGTGTTGGCATTTATGAACCCCGCGGCGATTATCAACTGGTGGTTGAAAGCATGGAGCCGGAGGGTGAAGGTCAGTTAAAACTCGCTTTTGAGCAGCTAAAATACAAACTGCAGGCTGAAGGGCTATTCGACCCTGCTAATAAACGGCCACTACCGACCCACGTAAAACGAATTGGTGTGATTACCTCTGCTCATGGCGCCGCGTTACACGACGTATTAAGTGTACTACAGCGCCGCAGCCCGGCCACAGAAGTCATCGTATATCCCTCTATGGTGCAGGGCGAGCAAGCCGCTGCCCAGTTAGCCCGTAATATCTGGCTGGCTAATCAGCGCCAGGAGGTCGACGTGCTCCTGCTCACCCGGGGCGGCGGTTCGTTGGAAGACCTGTGGTGTTTTAACAACGAGTCACTGGCCCGGGAAATAGCCCAATCGACGCTGCCGCTGGTTAGTGCTGTAGGCCACGAGGTGGATGTAACCATCGCCGATTTTGTGGCAGACCTGCGGGCGCCAACGCCTTCGGCAGCAGCAGAGCTGCTCTCCATGGACCAGCGCGAAATCCAGACGCAGGTCCGCCAGTTACAACAACAGCTCACACGTTCCTTTAATACCACGTTGCAGCGTCGTGCCCATCAGTTAGCCGTACTAGGCCAGCGCCTGAAGTCACGCCATCCGGAAGTGATGTTGCAACAGCAGGGCCAGCGGGTTGATCAACTGACACAAAAAATAACCAGTCTGATAAACCAACAGCTCGTGCGTGGACAAACCGCTTCACAGCGTCTGGAAAACCGCCTTGCCCGACAGCATCCGGCCATTGAGTTGGATAAGATTAAAACGCAGCAGGTGTATTTAGATCAAAGAATGATGAAGGCGATGCAACAACGGCTAGAGACCCACAAGCAGAAGCTTGCTACACTGGCGCACCTGCTTCAGTCTGTAAGCCCTCTGGCAACTATGGCCCGCGGTTATTCCGCCACCTTAAAAGCCGGTCAGGCGATTACCAGTATTACGGCGGTTAAAGAGCAGGACGAAATTATCAGCCGGGTCAGTGACGGTGAGATTGTCAGTGTGGTAACAGCAGTAAATGCCAAACCCAATTTATAAAATCTCTCAGTTTTAGCGTGATCAGGCCTGAACAAGGACTGGTGAAGCACTTATTATGGGTATTGTTGTTTGATTAAAATTTTCCGCCACTCTTTTTATTGGTTGGCGCTGTTGCTGACCACCGGATGCGCAACCAGTTCAGTAAAGCCGCCTGAACAGCCTAAGCTAAGCGCCCCAGAACAAGCTCCCTTCAATCTGGCAGTTAATGTCTACTCTTCCTATATCAGTGACGAGGTTGAACAGCAATGTAATGAGGCCGCGTTAACCAGTAATCCCTGCAAAAACGATGGCATTGCTGCTAATGACTTTCTGAAGAGCCTCGAAAAGCTCGATTTGTTTGCCGAGCTTAGTCCTTCAGTGAGCCGTCATGATTATGAATTATTGATCGCTAATCAGGTGGCTGATATGCCTGCCGGGCAAGAACCTGAATCGGCAGATGTGCCGCTGCAAAGTTATACGGAATTTGCGGTGGAATGGCGCGGCGTTCATCTCGATAGCTTTTTAGTGCACTATTGGCATTACGGCGTTATCCACCCCCAGGATGTTGAACAAATCATCCTGCGTTGGAGTGAGCACGCCAACCGTAACCACATTTTTTCAACACCGTTTCTTTATCAGGCCATGGGCGCAAGTGATTACTCGGGTGCTCTGACCCTCCCCGAAGTTCTGGGTGAGTTTCAGTTGGCCCGTCAGTTTTTATATCCGGATCCGTTTAAAGGCGTACTGGCCAGGTACCTTCACCCCTCTTTCAGCGAGGCAATTATGGATATTGCCATTTATCCGGTGTTAGCGCCGTTAACCGGTGATACCGAGCAGCTTATCAGCCATGAACTGGAAGACGCAGTAGAACAGGCCAGGCAAATTACGGTTGAGCGCGCCATGGCGATGGAAATAAAGAAACATCAACAAGCCTTCAGCCAGGGCGAGTCTTCATTGCAGGGCGTGATGTCAGAGATAGCCGCTGAGGGTGAGAGTGGCGAGGCACTTTACGCCACTATTTATATCTTCCGGTTAGAAGATAAGTTCGTAAAATTCAGCACCACTTTCCCATCGCGTATTGGCGATCCGTTGGTGTCCGAAGCCTTAACTCAATTGGCGGTACCTGGCGAATCGGCACTGATGAAAGAATTACGCAAAGCACTGTAGTTAAACAGTGCATGAAAAAGCCCTGCTATGCAGTAATGCCAGTCAGTTAAGAACTGACTGGCATTTTTTTTGTGACTTATTTCTTGTTCTTGTGAAAATCCATCATGCGACGGCGTTTTCGTTGCTGGGCAAGCGTCAGCTGATTCTTCTTGCCTTCGAACGGGTTAGCCCCTTCACGGAATTCAATTTTAATTGGCGTGCCCATTACATCCAGCGCCTTTCTGAAGTAATTCATCAGATACCGCTTATACGAGCTGGGCAGATCCTGCACCTGGTTGCCGTGAACGACGATGACAGGCGGATTGTAGCCGCCCGCGTGGGCGTACTTCATTTTTATCCGGCGTCCTCGCACCAATGGCGGCTGATGGTCTTGCTGAGCCAACTCCATGATCTGGGTCAGCATTGAAGTGTTGATTCGTTTTGTGGCACTCCGGTAAGCTTCCTGCACCGACTCAAACAAATTGCCCACACCCGACCCATGGAGTGCAGAAATAAAATGTAACCGGGCAAAGTCGATAAAGCCCAGGCGACGGTCCAGTTCGCGTTTGATTTCATCTTTAATATCGGTATCCAGGCCGTCCCACTTGTTCACGGCTATCACCAGCGAGCGACCGGAATTAAGAATAAAGCCTAACAGACTTAAGTCCTGATCAGAGATCCCCTCGCGGGCATCAATCACCAACAGTACAACGTTAGCTTCCTCAATGGCTTTAAGCGTTTTTACAATGGAAAACTTTTCGACCGCTTCTGAGACCTTCTTGCGTTTACGCACTCCGGCTGTATCAATTAATACATAGTCGCGCTCGTCACGTTGCAGCGGAATGTATACGCTGTCGCGGGTAGTGCCTGGCATGTCATAGACCACCACACGATCTTCACCCAATATACGGTTAGTAAGTGTTGACTTACCCACGTTTGGTTTACCTACAATAGCCAGTTTGATGGGTAAACTCTGCAGGTGTTTCAGCTGGTCTTCTGCGTCGAGCTCTTCCTCTTCGGCTGATTTGGTCACCAGCATTTCAGGGAATTGCTCATCCAGTGGCACCAAGGCCTCCTGAATCAATTGCGACACACCGCGGCCGTGGGCTGCGGCGATCTGATGTACATGGCCCAGGCCCAGAGAGAAAAACTCCGCGCTTTCGCTATCACCGTTTATGCCATCCACTTTATTGGCCAGCAAAAATACGGTTTTATCGCTTTTACGCAGGTGATCGGCGATGAGCTGATCGGCAGGTAACAGACCCGCCCGGGCATCCACTAAAAAGAACACCACATCAGCTTCTTCAATGGCCTGTAGTGACTGCTGTGCCATTAAGGTATCAATACCTTCCTCATCACCGGTGATACCTCCGGTATCGACTACGATGAAGTGACGTTGCTCATAGCTGGCCTGACCGTATTGCCGGTCACGGGTCAGTCCCGGGAAATCAGCAACCAGTGCATCACGGGTATGAGTTAAACGATTAAACAGCGTTGATTTACCCACATTGGGCCGGCCAACTAACGCCACAACAGGCAACATATCGGTGTTCCTTTAAGTAATAAACAAGCAAACGGCCGCGCATAAAGCGCGGCCGTTAAATTATATCGGAATATCCCGCGAATTGCAGGATAAGCGTGGTTACTGAGCTGACAACGCAGCAATTTCTCCATCGCGGGTAATGGTAACCACCAGGTCATTCACTTTAACTGGTGTTGCATAGATAGCTTCATCTTCATCGTCGCCACCTAAATCATAGCGGGCAATGAGTTTACCATCTTCTGCATTTAACCAGTGCATCAGCCCCCAGCGGTCGCCAAGCACCAGTTGTTCTCCCATAATTAATGGCGTAGTCAGGTTACGCTCTTTGAGACCGCTCTGAGACCAGATTTCAACGCCATTACGACGATCCAGCGCATAAACAATTGAGCGTGTATCAACTACGTAGATGCGATTACCGCTCACCGCCAAATCACGGTACGAGCCGTATTCACGCTTCCACATAATGCGCCCACTGCGCAGTTCTACTGCAGCCAGAGTGCCATCATAGGAAACAATGTAGACAGTATTACCGAATACTACCGGCGCAGAATCCACATCAATAATACGCTCAAGTTCGGTTGCTCCGGCAGGCGCAGTAATAGCGGTTTCCCAGGCGGGAATGCCGCTGGTCAGAATATTCACCTGTAACTTCCCGGTAGGCGTGCCAACCAGTGCACCACCATTGGTGGCAACCGGTGCTGAAATACCCCGTAAACTCAGCGGCGGCACGTCGGTTTCACTGCGCCACAGTTGCTCACCGGTTTTTGCATCCAGTCCAAACAACACTCCAGCGCCGGTATTCAATACCAGGATCCCTTCGTCCATCGCTGGCGTAGCCAGGATTTCACCTGGTACCGTGCTTTCCCATAAGGTTTCGCCAGACTCACTGTTTAAGGCTCGGATAATGCCATCTTCAGTGGCGACAAAAACCATGTCATAGCCTGCTGCAATCGCACTGATTTTGGCTGACGCACCGCTGCGCCACAGGCGAGCAATGTCATCCCAGAAGGATTCGTCCGGGAAAATAGCAAAATTGCGTTCCCATACCACATCACCGGTATCCGGGGTTAGTGCCACCACTTCGCCATGACGCTCTGCAGCGTACACAGTATCGTTAGCGAAAACCGGTTTTAAGCGCGAAAAGTATTCATCAACGCCGTCACCAATGGTGTAGCTCCAGACTTCTTTTGGGGTTATCTGGTTTTCAATAGGCGCAATACGGCGGATTTTGATTTCGTCTTCATCAGCGAACCAGTCTGTCATGGTGGCGCAACCAGACAAACCGATGACGGCTGCGGTCAAAATGACCCGTTTAAACATACGGCCACACAGAGTTGATTGCTGTGAGATGTTTCGAGTATTTAAATTCATTCACTATCCTGCGCTAACTGCAAGGTTGTCTAGCTTCATTTGCAGTAATCGATTGTTAATATTTTTCTCCAAGGCAGAGGAGTAGGCTATGCGAGCCTTGTCAAAGTTCCCTTGCGCGGCAAAAATATCACCTTTCACTTCTTCAACCTGTGCAGTAAACGCTTCATCGGTTACCGATTCGATGGTTGTCAGGGCATTGTCATACTGCTGAAGAGCTAGCTGAACACGTGCAAGACGCACATTTGCAACCTGCTTTAAACTTTCGTCCGCGGCACTGCTAGCAACGCCTTTGAGATAAGTTGCAGCGCTTTCGAGGTTGCCGTCGTCAACCGCTTGCTTAGCAGCCAGTAAACCTGCCACGTTGGCATAGCCTGTAGCATCGGCATTGATTACCGCTTCAATCGGCTGACTATTTTCTTCGTTTACCAGCGACTCAAGTGCGGCCTGGTATGACTGAGAGGCGCTTTCCTTGGCGGCGATTTGTGAATCGCTGTAGTACTGCCAGCCAAATAAACCGGCTAAACCCAGTACTGCACCGACAATCAGAGACGTTCCGTGCTCTGACCAAAACCGTTTAATCGCCTCTACCTGTTGTTCTTCTGTAGCGAATTGTTCCATCTTAAAACCTCTTTATTTTGCTAACGGTTATACGGATAACACGTTATGTAAAGCTGCTGGCAGCTCGCTGAGCGCCACATTAACCTGTTCGCCATTGCCACGTAGTGGTTTCAGGGTCACCTGGTGGGCAGCCATTTCTTCTGAGCCAATCAGCAATGCTACACTGGCGCCTACTTTGTCTGCCCGTTTTAATTGTTTCTTCAGATTGCCACCACCACAGTGCAGCATCACCCGAAACTGACTGTCAGAATCACGTAATGATTCTGCGACCTGGCTGGCGTAGCCGCGGGTATCATCACCTAACGCGGTAACATAAATGTCGGCGGCTGGCTGGTTTTGCTCGATTTTCTCCAGCGTATCAAGTAACAGCACAAGACGTTCCATACCCAATGCAAAGCCCACACCTGGTGCAGGCTTGCCGCCCAGTTGTTCAACCAGACCATCGTAACGACCACCGGCACAAACCGTCCCCTGAGCGCCAAGGCTTTCAGTTACCCATTCAAAAACGGTGCGGTTGTAATAATCCAGACCACGAACCAGACGAGGATTGATTTCGTAGGCCACGCCTGCATTATCGAGCAGTTCACATAACAAGGCAAAATGCGCTTTAGAATCGTCATCAAGATATTCCAGCAAAGAGGGCGCATCGGATACCAGCGCCTGGACTTGCGGATTTTTGCTATCCAGCACGCGCAGAGGATTAGACTCCAGCCGACGCAGAGAATCTTCGTCCAGTTGCGATTCGTGCTGTTTAAGGTACGCAACTAACGCGTCCTTGTAATTCTGACGAGCTTCGTTGGAGCCAAGCGAGTTGATCTGTAAGGTAACATGGTCTGATATGCCGAACAGCTTCCACAGGCGGGCCGATAACAGGATCACTTCAGCATCAATGTCGGCGCTTGCCAATCCGTAGGTTTCTACTCCAAACTGGTGAAACTGGCGGTAACGACCTTTTTGCGGCCGTTCGTGGCGGAACATCGGTCCCATATACCACAAGCGTTGTTGCTGGTTGTAGATCAAACCGTGCTCATTACCGGCGCGCACTGCACTGGCGGTGCCTTCCGGACGCAGGGTCAGACTATCGCCGTTACGGTCGGCAAAGGTATACATTTCTTTTTCAACGATATCGGTGACTTCACCAATAGAGCGCTTAAACAGGTCGGTACTTTCGACGATTGGCGTTCTGATTTCCTGATAGCCATAACTGGCCACAACCTGCCGAATACCTGCCTCGACCTGTTGCCATTTACCCGACTCCGTCGGCAGGCAGTCATTCATACCTCGAATAGCCTGGATTGTTTTTGCCACCTGTTCTCTCTCAGCCTAATTAAAAGCCCCGCATTATAGGGGCTTTAGTGTTTAACCACAAACATTCTTAACTGCCAGCGACCGGCACCGGGATTATGGTTTTTCAACCACCGGGATGGCGTTGGCAGAATCCAGCATAGCCGCTTTGGCGCGGATGCGTTTTTCCAGTTGTTCAACCAGGTCATCGTTCGCCAGCCGCTCTTTCTGACGCTTGCCGTCAAGATAATAGCCACTCATATTCCGCGCGCCGGTTAAGCCCAGATCTGATACTTCAGCTTCGCCGGGACCGTTCACCACGCAGCCGATGATTGACACATCCATTGGTGTTAATACATCTTCTAAGCGTTGTTCAAGAGCATTCACGGTACCAATCACATCGAATTCCTGCCGCGAACAACTCGGGCAAGCGATAAAGTTAATACCGCGAGAGCGAATACGCAGTGATTTTAAAATATCAAAACCGACTTTGATTTCTTCCACGGGATCGGCGGCCAGCGATACTCGCAGGGTATCGCCTATTCCTTCCGCCAACAGCATGCCCAGGCCTACGGCACTCTTTACCGCGCCGGCTCTTTGTCCACCAGCTTCGGTGATACCCAGATGCAATGGCTGCTCTATTTGTTTGGCCAGCAACCGGTACGCGCCGACGGCCAGAAATACGTCTGAGGCTTTTACCGATACCTTGAACTGATCAAAATTCAGTTTATCGAGGATATCCACATGGCGCATGGCTGACTCAAGCAGCGCTTCTGGTGTTGGCTCGCCATATTTTTCCTGCAGGTCACGCTCCAGCGACCCGCCGTTAACGCCAATTCGAATCGGAATATTTTTGTCTTTGGCGCAATCCACTACCGACTTAACCCGCTCCATATTACCGATATTTCCCGGATTGATCCGTAGGCAATCTACGCCATAGTCGGCGACTTTAAGCGCTATCCGGTAATCGAAATGGATATCAGCAATCAGCGGTACACTAACCTGTTGACGTATTTGCTTAAAAGCTTCAGCAGCGTCCATGGTGGGTACCGATACCCGCACTATCTCACCACCTACCGCGACGATCCGGTTGATCTGCGCTACGGTGGCCGCCACATCGGTTGTTGGCGTATTGGTCATTGATTGCACGGCAATGGGGGCGCCATCACCAATGGGCACATTACCTACGTTAATCCGAATTGATTTTCTGCGTTGGATAGGACTATCAGCAAACATCATTGTTCCTGCATGGGTAACGAAAACTTCGCGGTGCGGGTAGGATCAAATCCAGCCATATCTACCGCTTCACCGTCATAACTAATTTGCACGACATCAGGCGCGCCGAGCGTCACTTCAAATGGCGGCAGGCCGCTAACCTGCATTTCATAGCCGGCCGCTTTAATTCCGTAGGCGATGGCTTCGCCACTGGCATCGGTAATATTCACCCAGCAGTCGGCACTAAAATTGAACACCAGCGCTACGGGCTCACCAGCTTCAGGCATTGCTTGCGATGACGCTTCTTCGTTTGCCAGAGGTGCTGTATCGACCGACTCATTGCTCAAGGTGTCGACTGGCGAACTGGTATCTTCTGTCACATTTTGCTGCGAAGGCTGAACGGGCACCTCAGTATCCGCTTCTTCGGTGATAACTTCACTGACCGAACCTTCATCCGACTGCGTTACTACAGACTCTGGTTGAGGCCCACTTCTTGCCGGCGTTGATGCTGACTGATTCTGAGTACTTTGCGTCACAGCGGGTAACTCGTTGCTGTCATTTGCTGGTTGTTGGTACCACCACACTACAACCCCGGCAATCAGTACAACAGCAATACCGTAGGTCACCATCATCCAGCGGTCATCATGCGCCTGCTTAGCAACTCTTCGGGAAAAGCTTTGTAGCTTGGCCGGTGGCTTTGGGGTGGTGTGATACTGATTAAAAAGCGTTAAGACTTCTTCTGGATTCAGCCCCAGATTCTTTGCATAAAGACGGACATATCCTTTAAAGAAGGTGACAGACGTTGAATCATCGATCCGATTTTGTTCCAGATCGTCAATGATACCAACTTTTAAATACAACTTATCAGCGATCGCCTGTTGAGTCAGGCCCTGCTCTTCCCGTGCTTCCCGCAATACCTGGCCGGGACTGGGTGCGTCAGGCACATGCTGCTCATCAGCTTCAATGTGCTGCTCTTTGTCCATTAGTTACCTGCGTTAGTTGGTTTGTTGTGCTGGCGGCACCAGCCATAACTTCATGCCGACATTAATAGACCCGTTTTTATCCAGGTTGTTCCACTCTTTGAGTGTATTGAGCTTAATGTTGTACTTCAGTGACAACCGGTAAAGGTTTTCTTTTGGCTGAACAATATGAAAAAGGGAGTCTGCCTCATCGGCCTGGATAACCTGTTCAGCTTCAGCTACCGGTTCGTCCGTTTCTGGTTCTTCAGCCACAACGATAGGTTCTGATGCTTCAGATTGGGTGGATTCAGCCTGGTTAGATTCGGCAACTGCAGCTTCGGTGGCGTGAGCCTCCGGCTCTTGCTCAGCGGCTATTTCTGGCGTAGACACCGATACTACCTGAGACTGCGGCTTGGATTTCACTTTAACCACCGGCTGCGGTACGGTTTTCTGCCGCTCAATGTATAACCGGGCTAGAGGGCTGTTTGGATACATCCGAAGGAGCATGTCGCCATAACCGTTGGCAGCGCGTAAATCTCCCTGCCCTTTGGCAATCTCGATGGCCATCCACAGTGAATCTGCAGAGACCCGCGCAACCTTTTCATAACGACGCAAGGTTTCAGCGGCTAACCCGTATTGTTCTGTTGCAACGTACATTTCGGTCAGAATAAACAGCGTTTTGGCGCGACCGGGTTGGTGTTTAAGTGCGCTATTGAGGTATTCGATGGCGTCTTCGCCTTCGCCCTGACTCTGCGCGCATAACGCCATATTCTCGTAGGTTTCGGCGGAGTTAGCGTATTGCTTTGCATTAACAGCTTGCATGAAGAAGCGCTTAGCTTCGTCATAGCGGCCATCCTGACATAAAAATGCGCCATAACTGTTGGCTATGTTGGCATCGCGCGGTGCCAGACTCATGGCGGTTTGATAAGACTCGTCAGCGCGTTCGGACTCACCGACTACCTGATAGTAATACGCCAGGCCATAATGAGTTTCAGCCAGGCGTGGCGCAAAGGCCAGCGCTTTATCCAGATTTTGTTTGGCTTGTGAATAATTACCGTTTTTAAGGTAAGTCAGCCCCAGTGATACACGGGTTTTCGCCGCTTCCTGTTGATCAAAGTCAGAACTAAACGCCCCGGGCTGGGTTTCACTGACACAGCCTGTCAGGGCAATCATCAGACTCAAAACTATCAGTATTCTCATCGGCAGCGCTTACCTTATGTTTTTTCGATATTTTGTTATTGGGACATTTTTACCGAAATTGGCTCGCCCTTCATCTGTTTTTTCAACATTCTTTTGGTTCTGTCTACCACGTCACCCACTAACTGACCGCAAGCGGCATCAATATCGTCGCCCCGGGTTTTACGCACAATCACTGTATAGCCCTTTTCCATCAGGACTTTGGCAAAGCGATCGATACGCGAATTGCTTGAGCAGGTATAAGGCGAGCCCGGGTAAGGGTTAAACGGGATCAGGTTAATCTTACAGGGCGTTTCTTTCATCACTTTAGCCAGTTGATGAGCGTGATCAGTTGAATCGTTAATTTGATTCAGCATCACGTATTCAACCGTTACCTTGCCCTGATTGGCTTTGGACTTGGCTAAATAGCGACGCACGCCAGCTAAGAAGGCTTCAATATTGTACTTTTTATTAATCGGTACAATTTCATCACGCAGCTCATCATTCGGTGCGTGCAACGAGATGGCCAGCGCCACATCAATCTGATCGCCCAGCATATCCAGGGCTGGCACCACACCAGACGTACTCAGCGTCACCCGGCGCTTGGATAAACCAAAACCGTAATCATCCAGCATGATATCCATGGCGGGTACCACGTTTTTAAGATTCAGTAGCGGCTCACCCATGCCCATCATCACCACGTTGGTAACCGGTCTTGCCGAGGTATCGTTAGACAAGCCTAACGTGGTGGCTACCCGCCACACCTGACCGATAATTTCGCTGACGGTCAGGTTACGGTTAAAGCCCTGTTGTGCGGTGGAGCAAAACGTACATTCAAGGGCACAACCTACCTGTGAGGAAACGCATAACGTTGCACGATCGGCTTCCGGGATCCACACGGTTTCTACTTCCTGCCCGCCATCGAGTTTAAGGGCAAACTTAATGGTGCCGTCTGTAGCCTGCTGGTGATAAGCAATTTCCGGTGCTCTTACTTCACACTGCTCGATTAACTTCGCGCGCAGCTGCTTATTGATGTTGGTCATCTGCTCGAAATCACTGACACCATGCTGATAAATCCACTTCATGACCTGATCTGCACGGAATGGCTTTTCGCCGATTTCAGCGAAATAGTCGCGCAATCCCTGCCGATTAAAATTAAGTAGGTTAGTTTTGGACATAAAGCGTTATCAACTCTTCAAATTAGTGACGTCGAACCGGTATAGAGTACCACGAAAAGGATATTCGATCACAATCGAGTAGGAGGGAGTTTTACAACTCCCGTCCTCTTATATGGACTCCCTGAAGTAATCAACATCTTTTGAAAAATTAGTAGTAGATGCGCTCTTATATACGGGCTTTAAATGGAGAGCTACTCCTGCCCTTCGATGTATACGCACCAACAGTTCAATTCTCACACACAGTGTTTAGTCACTTGAGAGGACTGGCTGAATTCTGCTGGTTGGTCTTACCATTTATTTTCGCAATTTGTTGATTTACTAACTCTTAGGCTGCTAACAGTATCGGATTGTAATCGTCATTATTCTTTATTAGAGCAACAGCGGTTCTCACCGTTTTATTTGCTAACGCGATGGCAGCAACCTTCTTTCCCCTTCGGTCAACTAACGCCTTCAGCCACTGCTCTTTCACAGTCTTAGGCTCTCTGGATACTGCTTTATTCACTACCGACATTGCTCCCTGATAGAGCAAACTTCGCAATCTTTTATCTGCACAGTTTTTAGAAATATGTCCCAATCGCTCTTTACCGCCGGTCGAATGCTGCTTCGGTGTCAAACCTATGCATGCTGATGCATCCCGGCCTGTATTGAACTCTGTCGCATTTCCCAATCGAACGGTTAACCCCAAAGCAATCAAAGGGCCTACGCCTTCGAGTTTACTTAATTTCTGGCAAACAGGATTATGCCGCGTGTGTTCTGCTATGAGCCTGTCATAACTTTCTATTTGAGTCGTATAGAGTTGTAACATTTGTGACTGCGCAGCCAAAGCCTGACGATAATTCATCGGCAAGCCGTTTTCTGCATCTTCTAAAATGTCAGGCAGCGCAGTGACTAAATGATTTAACCCCTTTGCTATCACAATCCCGAATTCCGTCAACAGTCCTCGTATCTGGTTTGCCAACGCCGTCCTTTGCTCCAACTGCAGCATTCGCACCCGCTCCAGGGCCTGAAGACCCTGTTCATCTTCCTCCATGATGCCACAAGAGTTTATATGAGGTAATTGAGCCGCAATACCGATAGCGTAGGCGTCATTTTTATCTGTTTTTTGCTTTAATTGCAGCCCTTTTACTGCGCGAGGCTGAATGATTTTTACTTGATGACCATGCCGCCTCGCTAAACGCGCCCAGTAATTCGAGCCACCACAGGCTTCCATTGCCACTAACGCTGACACATGGTTTCCCAGAAGTGCTATCAATGCTTTACGACTCATTGCTTTGTTATAATCAATTTTTCCGTCACTGTTGAACTTGCAAACCTGAAAGGAATGCTTTGCAAGGTCAATTGCAATAATTGTATTCTTAATCATGTATGGACCCCTTTGGCTAATTTGACAATTAAGACCGTACCCCTTTCAGGGAAGGGAGTCCATACATCTCACA